>DAHWOF010000023.1 GCA_027335345.1 Granulicella sp.
TAGGGCGAGGCCTCCCCCGCCCACTCCGCCACCTGCCAGCTGTTCTTCCGCTCGCAGCCGCTCAGCATGCCCTCCAGGTACGCCAAGCTCCGCTGCCGCACCTCGGAGCGCGGAAACAAATCCCCTAGGCGCTGATGCACCGCACCAACTCGTCCTTCCACCCTTCCATCGTCGTCTTCATCGCTTCCCCACAGAACCGCCCGAGCGCCTTCAGCTTAGGCCCGCCCCGGCGTTCGGAGAAGTTACTGCTTAGATACAACTGTAGTATTAAGTCTCTTTGTCTCTTTGCGCCGCTCCACGAGATGCATCTTATCCGCTGCTGCTGCGTGTGTTTCAGCAATCGGCTAGCGGAGGTTGACGAAGCCTCCGTCGATCGGGTAGTCAACGCCAGTGATGAAGCCAGCGGCACTCGAGCAGAGGTAGAGCGCCAGCCATGCGATCTCTTCCGGACGCGCCATGCGTCCGATGGGCTGCGCTTTCTCGAGCGTGCGCATCATCTCGGTTTCCCGGCCGGGATAGGTGCGGGCGAGATAGCCGTCGACGAAGGGGGTATGAACGCGGGCCGGGGAGATGCAGTTGCAGCGTATCCCTTGGGCCAGGAAGTCACGCGCCACCGAAAGGGTCATGGCCAGGACAGCGCCCTTGGTCATGGAGTAGGCGAAGCGGTCGGGAAGGCCAGCGGTGGCGGCGATGGAGGCCATGTTGACGATGGCGCCTCCGCCGCTCTGCTGCATCCGGCTGACGGCGGCCTGCATGCACAGAAAGGTTCCCCGGACGTTGACGCGGTAGAGGCGGTCAAGGTCATCCGGCGTGGTGCTGAGCAGGGTTCCAATGTGGGCGATACCGGCGCTGTTGACCAGCAGATCGACGCGGCCGGCCTCTGCGAAGGCCTGCTCGACGCTGGCCGGGTCGGTGACGTCGCAGCCGATGCCGCGTCCGGGCAGAGAGAGCGATGCGGCAGCTTCGGAAGCCTGAGCCGCAGCTAGGTCGAGGATGGTGACCTGGGCTCCGGCATCGGCGAAGGCTTGGGCGGTGGCCAGGCCAATACCGCTGGCGCCTCCAGTGACTACGGCACGCTTTTCAATGAGGGTGAAGGGATGAACGTTTTCCATATCCATCTGTAATCGTCCACTTTCTGGGGTGGGGTGTGTCAAATGGATCGGCGCCGGCTTTGCGTAGGCAGACCTTCCGTTGCGACAAAGAGTTGGTAGTCGAGTCCGACATTCTCTCGGCGGAAGTTCCCCTTCTGAAAGCGGCTAAGTTGTTGAAGGCCCGAGAGCAATCGTGTCTTTTGGGTGCTAATGTAGGCATGTAATATACTATAGTAATCATGTTTTATAGTGTTATATCTAATATTTATAGCGCATGTACATAGCGCGTCCCCAACCGCTCCTCGCCTCCGGCCATCCTCCTGCGGGAGTCCTTCCGCCAGGACGGCAAGGTCAAGTCGCGCACCCTGGCCAACCTCACCTCCTGGCCCCCAGAACGCATCCAGGCGCTGGAGCGCGCCCTGCACGGAGACGTCGATCAGGCCGCCCTGAGCGAACCCACCGTGGGACCCGTCTTCGGCCTGCTCGATGCGCTCAAGCAGGTGGCCGATCAGATCGGCCTCAGCCAGGCCTTGGGATCCAGACAGATCGGCAAGCTGGGGCTGTTTCTGGTCCTGGCGCGGATCGCCCATCAGGGCTCGCCTCTGTCGGCCGTGCGCTGGGCCGAGG
>DAHWOF010000028.1 GCA_027335345.1 Granulicella sp.
ACTCGGCCAACTCTCCTGCGGGGTTGATTGTAATTATAGCCTGTTGCTGAACACAGCAGCGAGCAGATGCGTGCGCAAGCGGAGCTTTTGGAGACCGGGCGCAGAGATGCCGAGGTCTCGACGGTCAAACAAAGCATTGATCTGATGGATCCGAGCGGCGAGGGGCCGTTTCGCGGTACAGTGCAAACAAATCTTGAATCTACCGTGGACCATCTCGCCCCTACTCTGCTCGCCAGCCACCGGAGATCGTGCGCCAGAGATTTCCCCGTGCAGATACAACCTGACGCCTCGACCTTCATGGGCGTTTCTCCGAAACTGCGGGATCCCAGCAGGCACGCTTGCTGGGGGCATGAAAGCGCCTCAGCAAGCCCGCTCCGGCAAACCCATCCGTAAGATAGAAGCAATACCCAGTCCGGCCGGCAACGATCAGCCGGAGGACACAAGGCCCGGCAAGCTCTCCATAGGAGAGTCCGGTGGAGAGGCAGCTCTGCTCCGGGAGCCCGAGGGCTAAGGCGGTCGCTTGGATGAGAGAAGAGACGTCGGGAGGGCGCGCCACGGAGTCCAGCGATTGCGGTGCGGAGCGAGCGGCCCAGCCAATAGCGGTGAGAACCCCCGTCTTTCCCAAGGGCAACCAGATGCGCCTGCTGCCGCTGGTGGGCGCAACCTACTTCATGGTGGCCGGAGGCCCTTACGGACTGGAGGACATCATCGGCAAAGCCGGCTATTGGCGCGCCCTGCTCCTGCTCGCCGTCATCCCCTTTCTATGGAGCTTGCCGACTGCGTTGATGGTGGGCGAACTGGCCAGCTCAATCCCTGCCGAAGGCGGATTCTTTGTGTGGGTGCGCCGCGCCATGGGGCCCTTCTGGGGCTTTCAGGAGGCGTGGCTCTCGCTGGCCGCCAGCGTCTTCGATATGGCCATCTATCCGACCTTGTTCGTGCTCTACCTGGGCCGGATGGCCCCGACCTGGGTGGCGAGCTGGCGTGGAACCGCGTGGGAGATCGCCGTGGTGGCTGGCTGCGCGCTCTGGAACCTGAGAGGCGCCCGCACGGTGGGACGCTCCTCGGTGATGCTGTTCTGCGTCCTGCTGGCCCCCTTCGCGGTTCTGATCGCCGCCGGGCTATGGACATGGCTGCGCGCCAGCCACGGCTTGGGCTCCGGCGCTCTGCTGACGCCGGTCCCCACGCCCGACCTGGCCGGGGCAGTCGCCGTGACGCTGTGGAATTACATGGGCTGGGACAACGCCAGCACTGTGGCCCAGGAGGTGGAGAACCCGCAACAAAACTACCCCCGGGCGATGCTTGCAGCGACGGCTCTGGTAGCCGCAACCTATATTCTGCCGCTGCTGGCCGTAGCCTTGGCCGGACTGGCGCCGGGAGAGTTCTCCACCGGGGCCTGGACCGATGCCGCGCGCACCCTGGCCGGGCCTCTGCTGGCGCTGGGCGTGGTGGCCGGCGGCATGATCAACGGCGTGGGCATGTTCAACCCGCTGATGATGAGCTACTCGCGGCTGCCCTTTGTCATGGCGGAAGAGGGTCAGGCTCCCGAAGTGCTCCTGCGCCATAACCGGCGGGGCGTTCCGTGGGTGAGCGTGGCAGCCTGCGCGGCGATCTGGGGCCTGGCTCTCGGTTTCAGCTTCGAGCGCCTGATTTCCATCGACTTGGTGCTCTATGGAGCTTCCCTGCTTCTGGAGTTTGCCGCGCTGGCCCTTCTGCGCGTTCGCGAGCCAGACTTGGTGCGCCCCTTTCGCGTTCCCGGAGGCGTCATGGTCGCCGTGGCCTTGGGCGTGGCCCCTGCCGGCTTGATCGCCTATGCCATGTGGGCCGCGCGTGATGAACGAATTCTGGGCGTGAGCGCTCTGCTCTTTGCCGCCATGGTCGGCTTGCTGGGCGCTGTGCTCTACGCCCTCCAGATCCGTTGGAGGCGGGCCGGAGCATGAGGGCGGAGCAGCCGCGTTGCGCGAGATAGCGATGCCCGGAGACATTCAGCTCTCCGGGCATGCCATCCACCCATCCACCACCCCTACCCCAACATCGCCGCCAAATCCTTCTCCGGCGTTGTGATCGGCATAAGGTTGTACTTCTCCTGGAGCAGCGCCAGCACTCCCGGCGACAAGAACGCCGGCAGCGTGGGCCCAATGCGCATGTTCTTTACCCCAAGGTGCAGCAGCGTGAGCAGGATGGCCACGGCCTTCTGCTCATACCAGGAGAGCACCAGGGAGAGAGGCAGGTCATTTACCCCGCAGTCAAACGCCTTGGCCAAGGCCAGCGCCACCTGCAGCGCCGAGTAGCTGTCATTGCACTGGCCCATGTCCAGCAGCCGCGGCAAACCGCCGATCTCACCAAACTCCAGCTTGTTGAAGCGGTACTTGCCGCAGCCCAGGGTAAGAATCATGCAGTCCTTGGGCACGGAGGCAGCCAGTTCCGTATAGTAGCTGCGCTGCGAGCGAGCGCCGTCGCATCCGCCGACGAGGAAGAAGTGGCGGATAGCGCCCGACTTGACCGCCTCCACGACCTTGTCCGCAACCCGCAAGACCGCGTCATGGCCAAATCCGACGGTAATCTCCTCATCGCCTCCATCTTCTCGGAAGCCAGGGGCCTTCAACGCGGCACGGATCACTGGGTCGAACTTCTGATCTTCCAAATGCTGAACGCCTGGCCACTGCACGGGGCCCGTGGTGAAGATGCGGTCCTGGTAGGTGAGCCGAGGCTTCTGGATGCAATTGGAGGTCATCAGAATCGCCCCAGGAAAGGCGTCAAACTCCGCCGCCTGATCCATCCAGGTGCCGCCGTAGTTGCCCGCAAGGTGAGGAAATGCCTTCAGCTTGGGATATCCGTGGGCGGGCAGCATCTCGCCGTGGGTGTAGACCTGGATGCCCAGCCCCTCGGTCTGTTCCAGCAGAGCATAGAGGTCGTGCAGATCATGGCCTGAGACCAGGATCGCCTTGCCTTTGCGCGCGCCCAGGCGCACCCGGGCCGGCTGCGGATGCCCAAAGGTGTCCGTGTGCGCCTTGTCCAGAATCTCCATCACGCGGTAGTTGAGCTCGCCAACGCTGAGCGCCAGGGCCAGCAACTCAGCCATGGTCGGCGCATGGTGAGTCAAGGCGTTCAACGCCTCATGAATCTTGCCATAAGAGACCGGATCGCCGGCGCCCAGTTCCAAAGCATGCACGGCGTATGCGGCCACGCCCTTAAGGCCGTAGAGCACCAGTTCCTGTAGATCCGCGATCTCGCGACCCTCCTCCAGCATCCGCGCCGGAAG
>DAHWOF010000034.1 GCA_027335345.1 Granulicella sp.
GCGCCGGTATACCTTGTAGCCCGGCCAGCTCAGAATACGCGTCCAGTCGTTGTCTGCCATAGCCCCGAGAATAGCGAAAATACCCACCCTCACGAAACCTAGCAAAAACAGCCCTCTTTACACTTTCCTGCGCAGAGCCGAATATCCAGCGACAGCTTGCCCCATCGCCACACAGGTGAAGATTGGCGACGGCTATTATGATGTGTTCCAAGGCAGCAATGGACGGAATAACGTCATCTCGTTCCTGCGCACTGCGCAGCGGAGCAGAGGAACTGAGAATGTGCTCGCCTTTATGGACTGGTGCGCCAGAAGAGGAAAGCTCCACCAAACGAGATTCTCCCTAGCCGATTTTGGCGTAGAGATTACTTCCACCAGAGGCAGGCAGGACTTCACATTGAACTCCTTCAGCGCCAGCGTAGTTTCCAATCCTGATCTCGCAAAAGGCAACGTTGCGGCCGAAGTTCAGCTCCACGCCATGAGGCGTATCCTTCGCTGGCTGGATAGAGGCGCTTGAAACGTGCGGTCCGTCAAGCAGAACAGGTGATGGTCTCAACAGGTGCGGGCCGTGGGGCGCCCTCCAGCGAAGAGAGCTTCCGCGAGGCGCAGCAAGCCCTGCCAAGGCGCGCCAGGTCTGCCTGCATACTTTTCTCCAGCCGGAGCGCAGCTAGGGTCTCACTCAGTATCCTTGCCGCGCCGGGATGCGAAGGAATCACGATCTTGTAATGCATCCACTTCCCCTCACGCCGCGCAGTGACAACGCCGGTGCGGCGAAGATACGCCAGATGCCGGGAGATCTTGGGCTGGCTCTGTCCCAGGATCTCGACGAAGTAACAGACGCAAACCTCCCTCCCATCCATCAGGTTCAAAAGGCGCAGCCGCGTGCGGTCGGCAAGAGCCGCGAACAGAAGAGCCAGATCGGCGTCTTTGCGGGGACGTTCCATTTCTCCATAATATACGCCTTGACGGATGTATTGCTTTCCATATATATTTGCTTAGACGTATATAAAGGAGGCGTTCGCATGGAGTCAACTACATCGGTTCAGGAGCAGGTGAAGGCGAAGTATGGGAGCGCCGCGCGGGCGGTTGCTGAGTCTGGCAGCGTGCAGGCATGTTGTGATCCAGGGCTTCGCTGTTGTGATCCGATTACGACCAATCTGTATAGCGCCGATGAGAAGGGTCGCATCCCGGAGAAGGCCGCGCTTGCGTCGCTGGGATGCGGAAATCCCACGGCTTTGATCGAGCTTCATCCTGGGGAGACGGTGCTCGATCTTGGCTCCGGTGGGGGCATCGATGTTCTACTGTCAGCGCAGCGGGTTGGACCGACCGGCAAAGCTTACGGATTGGACATGACCGAGGAGATGCTGGCGTTGGCCCGCGAGAATCAGCGCCAGGCAGGGGTAACCAACGTCGAGTTTCTCAAGGGCGAAATCGAGAACATTCCTTTGCCGAATGGCTCGGTGGACGTGATCATCTCCAACTGCGTGATCAACCTGTCCGCCGACAAGGACCGAGTTCTCTCCGAGGCCTTCCGCGTGCTCAAGCCGGGTGGGCGCTTCGCAGTCTCCGATGTGGTGACACGGGGTAGCGTGCCGGAGCAGGTGCGCCGGAGCATGCTGCTATGGGTTGGCTGCATCGCCGGTGCTCTTGAAGAGAACGAGTACGTGGACAAGCTTGTGAAGGCTGGATTTACCAATGTCTCCGTTGAGCCGACCCGCGTGTACAACGTGGAAGACGCTCGTCAGTTCCTCACCGAGGCCGGAGTCGATGTGGATGAGTTGGCTCCCCAGGTTCACCAGAAGTTTCTGAGCGCGTTTCTCCGCGCCACCAAGCCGGCGGAAGCTTGCTGCGCCAGTAGTGGCTGCTGCTAACGGCTTCCGAAGGCGGTTGCAAACGAACCCAGTGACGACTCCAGCCAAGGCCGGGAAGGGATAAGAGCATGCCCCCGCACTTCAACGTACTGTTTCTCTGCACAGGAAACTCAGCGCGATCGATCATGGCCGAGGTCATCCTGAACCACCGGAGCAAGGGCCGGTTCACCGCTTACAGCGCGGGCAGCCATCCGAGCGGCAAGGTGCGGCTGGAGGCGTTGCGCCAGATCGAGTCGGCGGGAATGCGGACGGCCGGGCTGCGCAGCAAGTCCTGGGATGAGTTTGCCGCTGAGGGCGCGCCAAGCATGGATTTTGTCTTCACCGTGTGCGATCAGGCGGCCAAGGAGCCGTGTCCCTACTGGC
>DAHWOF010000058.1 GCA_027335345.1 Granulicella sp.
GGAAGCTCAGCAGCAACGGCCACAGCGCCCAGCGCGTGGTAAAGAGCCTGCCCTTCGCCAGCAGATAGGCCGCTACAGCCATCAGCAGCACAAAGTACGTTCCCAGCCCCGCCATAATGTGATAGGCGTAAAAGAGCAATGGCAGCGTAGTGGGCCATAGATCCTTCGGATAGGCGTCCAGTCCATTCACCTCGGCGACTGTGGTCCCGTATATCAAAAAGCTCAAAACCTTGTTGACGGCAATCGGGTTGTCAATCGTCTGCTGCTCCATGTTGGGCTGTCCGATCAGCACAATGGGGGCTCCCTTGGTGGAGTGGAAAAGGCCTTCCATGGCGGCGATCGCCACCGGCTGATGCCGGGCCAAATACTTGCCATGCAGATCGCCCGTTGGGAAGATCTGCACAATGGAGGCGATCACTCCCGCCATCACGCCCAAGCGCAGAAAGATTCTACCCGGCACGCTGCTCTCGTTTCGTAACACATAGAGCGCGCCCACGGCCGACATCACAAAAGCCCCCGTCACCACCGCACCGCACTCGTTGTGCGCATACTGCAACCACGCCCAGGGATTCATCATCAACCCCCAGAAGCTGCTTACCTGATAGGCCCCGTCCGGCATCTTCTGATACGCCACGGGGTGCTGCATCCACGCATCGGTCACAATGATGAAAAAGCCGGACATCCAGGATCCAAGAAAGACCAGAAACGCCGCTCCCCAGTGGGCCCAACGCGATAGCCGCTTTTCCCCAAACAGAAACATGCCCAGGAAGGCTGACTCCAGGAAAAAAGAAAAGACCCCCTCCATCGCCAACGGTTGGCCGATGATTCCGCCCGCCAGCCGTGAGAACTGCGACCAGTCGGTGCCAAACTGAAATTCCATCGGAATGCCGGTCACAACGCCCAACAAAAAGTTCACGGCAAAGATCTTTGCCCAAAACCGCGCCGCGTCATTGTACCGTTCGTTATTCGTACGCAGCGCTATGGTCTTCAGGACCACGATCAACAGGGAAAGGCCCATGGTGAGCTGAGGAAACAGGTAATGAAAGGTTATGGTAAAGGCGAATTGAAGCCGGTGCATCGTCAGCGCGTCCATCGATCGCTCCCTCGGCCTTTAGCATAACGCCATCGTTTGCGTTCTGCGAAGCCGTATCTCCTTCTTTTTCAAATACCATCCCTTTGATTTCAAAGACCCTCATCCGTTCGGTTGACTTTAGAAAAGCTTCCTTGCTCCCACAGTTCCACTTCCCTGACCCGCGGCGCTGCCGTATACTTGCACGCACTTGGCAAGCGCATAACGGAAAACCATCCAGGCTTCCCCTCGGCTCACCACGGAAGAAGAAGACACCTTCCGATTACCGTAAGACTGCCCGGCATCTCACCGCCCCCGCGTTCAGCACTCCAGCGCCATCCCACTCAGGAGCTCAGTCTCTATGCCCACCGAAACCATGCTCACTGCGAGGCAGCCACTTCGTCTTGCGCGAATCTTCGCCCTTGCGCTGCTGGTGTCTGCCGTGGCTGGCCGTGGAACCTCCGCCGCGGCGACTGCGGTCTCTTCAGGCGCCACGATGGACTCCGGTAACCTACCTGCCGGCCGCACAGGCTACTATCGTTACCCCGCGGTGCATGGATACACGATCGTATTCAATTCGGAGGGCGACCTATGGTCGGTGAGCCTTCGTGGCGGCCTCGCCAGCCGTCTCACCTCCGCCTCGGGTAACGAGACCATGGCCACCATCTCGCCGGACGGGCAGACAGTCGCCTTCCGCGCCCAGTACGAGGGTCCCAGCGACGTCTACACCATGCCCATCCACGGCGGCATTCCCCAGCGACGTACATGGAGCGGAGTGGCCATCCCGGAAGGCTGGACCCCCGACGGTCGTCTGATGGTCAGCACCACTCGTTACTCCACGCTGCCCACCCCGCGCCTGGTCCTGCTCAGCGATGCCGGTCAGGCCGATATCGTCCCTCTGGCAGGGGTCGCTCAAGCGGCCTATTTTCCTGACGGCCAAACTCTCGTCTTCACCCGCTGGTACAAGCAGCCCAGCAACACCAAGCGCTACAAAGGAGGCAGTGCGGAAAGCCTCTGGAGCTACGACGGCCATGGAGAGGCGACTCCTCTTACCGCCGACTACGCAGGCACGTCGAACAATCCCATGATCTGGAACGGTCGCATCTACTTCCTCTCCGACCGCGGAGGGGTAATGAACGTCTACTCCATGGATCCTCGGGGGCATGATCTCCGGCAGGAGTCCCATCAGCACGTCTTCGACATCGAGAGCGCCTCTCTCTCCGATGGCCATATTGTCTACTCCTGCGCGGGCGCTCTCTGGCTGCTCAACCTGAAGACAGGGAACGAGGCCGAGATCCCCATTACGCTACTCTCCGACTTTGACCAGCTCCAGACCCACTGGGTAACATCGCCTCTCCAGTACCTCAGCGCTGTGCACATCGCTCCCGACGGCGGAAGCGCGGTTTTTACCGCACGCGGCGAGGTCTTCCGTGTCCCGGCCAAGACCGGACGCATCGTCAAGGTTGCCTCCTCGGCCCAGAGCCGTTACTTCAGCGCGCGCTTCCTTCCCGATGGCAAGAGCATCCTTGCCCTCTCCACCGCTAGCGGAGAGACCGAGTTCTGGAAGTATCCGGCCAACGGCCTGGGCACCCCGGAGCAATGGACACACGGCGCCAAGATTCTGATCTGGGATGGAGTCCCCTCCCCCGACGGCCACTGGCTAGCGTACTACGACAAGAACCACATCCTCTGGCTATACAACATCGATACCAAGGCGACCCGGCAAATCGCCCAGACGCCCTCCGACGACTTCAGCGACCTCTCCTGGTCTCCTGACAGCCAGTGGCTGGCCTACGTCGAGTCCGCTCCCAATCTCTTCGATCAGATGCATCTGCTCCACGCGGCCACCGGTGAAACTCACACCATCACCTCAGACCGTTACAACAGCGACAGTCCTGCCTGGAGCAGTGACGGCAAGTGGCTCTACTTCCTCTCCGACCGCATGTTGAAGACCACGGTCAGCTCGCCCTGGGGTTCGCGGCAACCGTCCCCGCACTTCGATCGCTCCGAACAGATCTACCAGCTTGCCCTTACCTCCAGCCTCCGCTCACCCTTCCTTCCTTCCGACGAACTTCATCCTGATGAAGGGGAGCAATCTGCCGGCGCTTCCACAAAGCACTCGTGCGCCTCCACTCCGTCGACCGCCGGAAAAGCGTCCAAGGCAACGCCCCAGCCGAACCCGGTGAACATTGACTTCACCGGCCTCTCCGCGCGCTTAACCAGGGTTCCCATTCCAGCCGGAAACTACAGCAGCCTTCAACTAACAGACAAGCGTCTCTGCTGGCTGAACTCCACGGATGGGGCCCACTCCCGGCACAATCTGCAGTGCCTGGAGATCGCCAACCATGGAGACCCACCCTCTACCCTCCTCTCTCATGTGCGCCGCTTTGAGCTCTCTCTGAACCGCAAAAAGATGCTGGTCGCCGAGGAGAAGAAGTTCTACATTCTGGACGCTGACGTCAAGGCCTCGGCGCTCAAGGATCCCAAAGATCTGGCCAAGAAGCGGATGGATCTTTCACACTGGATCTTCTCCACCAACCCGCGCGACGAGTTCCGCGGCATCTTTCTGGACGCCTGGCGTCTGGAGCGCGACTACTACTACGACCCCAACATGCAGGGCGTCGACTGGAACGCTATGCGCCAGCGCTATCTGCCACTCGTCGATCGAGTCTCGGACCGTGACGAGCTCAATGATGTCATCGCGCAGATGGTCGGCGAACTTTCCACGCTGCACACCTTTGTCCACGGCGGCGACTCTCGCAAACCCTCCCAGGACGTCGATACGGCCACGCTTGGCGCTCTGCTCCAGCGGGATGAAAAAGCTGGAGGATACGTTGTCAAACACATCTACCGGTACGACCCAGACCTGCCCA
The DNA here is from genome assembly GCA_027335345.1 of Granulicella sp. Lineage (GTDB taxonomy): Bacteria > Acidobacteriota > Terriglobia > Terriglobales > Acidobacteriaceae > Granulicella. The sequence goes on from DAHWOF010000058.1 coordinate 3,943, forward strand.
GTCAAGCGCCGCCACTGGCGCGCCCTCAGTCTCTGGTGCAGGAGGGGGAGATCATCGTCAGCATTGACGGCCACAGCCTTCTCAGCGTTCCCAATGAGAGTGTTCTGCTGCGCGGCAAAGCCGGAGTCCAGGTCATGCTGACCGTGAAATCCGCCGGCGGAGAGATGCGCCACGTGCTGGTCACGCCCATCTCCGAGACCGAAGACGCCAATCTGCGCTATGCCGAGTGGGAGTACACGCGGCGTCTGCAGGTCGACGCCGCATCGCACGACACGATTGGCTACGTGCATCTGCGCGCCATGGGGCCAGAGGATATCGACCAATGGGCGCGCGACTTCTATCCTGTCTTCAACCGTCAGGGCCTGATCATTGACGTTCGCCACAACCGCGGCGGCAACATCGACTCCTGGCTGCTCTCCACGCTGCTGCGCAAGGCATGGTTCTATTGGCAGCCGCGCGTTGGCGAGCCTATGTGGAATATGCAGGATGCCTTCCGCGGCCACATTGTGGTTCTCTGCGATGCGTTCACCGCATCGGACGGCGAGGCCTTCACCGAAGGCTTCAAGCGCCTGCATCTGGGCAAGGTTCTGGGTACCCGTACCTGGGGTGGCGAAATCTGGCTGAGCGCGAATGACTTTGAAGAGGACGGCGGCATCGCCACCGCGGCCGAGATGGGCGTCTATGGGGCGCAGGGCAAGCACTGGCTCATCGAAGGCCACGGCGTCGACCCCGACATCGTCGTCGATGACCTTCCACACGCCACCTATGAGGGCTCGGATGCTCAACTGCAAGCCGCCATCAAGCTGCTCCAGCAGGAGATCAAGGCCGACCCGAACCCGGTCCCGCCGCATCCGCCGTACCCGAACAAATCCTTCCAGTACAAGCAGTAGTCGGCAGCCACCGGCAGAACCGGCAGAACAGCGCCGGGCCTGCCGACGCATAGAGTTTCGCCTCAAAGGCTGCTAACCCGTTGCATGAACCTTCCTTTTAACCGGAGATACAGGTCATATTACTATGGTCACCTCAGAAAGCTGCCTATGATGCAAAAGATGGCCGCCGCACAGTTTAAAGCGTACTGTCTTGCGGTGATGGACGAGGTCTCGCAGAGCGGTCTCCCTGTGGTTATCACCAAGCAGGGCAAGCCTGTAGTGAAACTGGTACCCGCAAGCGAAGGTGGGGATGAGATCTTTGGGGCTTTGGCAGGCATCGCCAGAATCAACGGTGACATTGAGAACACTGTCCCAGCGAGCGATTGGGGAGTTGAATGATCCTGCTGGATACACACATACTCATCTCGCTCCTGATCGCTCCTGAAAATCTGTCTCCCAAAGCAAAGAAGGTGATTCTGGAGGTCTGCGGATCCGGCATGCTTGCCATTTCTGCAATCAGCCTTTGGGAGATCGCATGGCTGGCGGAGAACAAGAGAATTGACGTTCACGTGAGTGTCTCCTCCTTTGTCAAAAGGTGCGCTTCATACGTGCAGATCCTCCCAATCACTCAGGAGATCGCGGTTCGGTCTGTTCAGTTTCCGTAGTCCTACCCGAGCGATCCACAGGACAGGATCGTCGGCGCTACGGCGCTGGTTGAAGGTATTCGCCTTCTCACCCATGACAGCGCATCGTGAAGTCCGCTTTGGTTCCTCTGGCATAATCTTCCGCCAGGTTCGCGGAGCCCCTCTTTTTTGTCAGGATTGCCGAGAACCGATCCAAGGAGGAGAAGCCGGATCGAAGCGTATATCTCAGCCGGGCATGACAATTCATTCACATGAAGATCCCCTCACTCTCTTTCTCCAACCTGCAATCGTCTAAAAAACTCAAATGTGCCGTCTGCATCCAACGCGCATCCTGCTCCTTCTACCCGCTCTCCTATGCCTCGCCCTTCCACTCCGGACTCAAGCGGAGGCACCTTCTTTCCCCATTCTGATCACTGTAGTAGATGAAAACGGAAT
>DAHWOF010000101.1 GCA_027335345.1 Granulicella sp.
AAAAGGTCGAGCGGGATTTTCGCGCCATGAAGACCGGCGTGCTGGAGGTGCGGTCCATCTTTGTGCAGAAGGCCGGCCGCACCCGAGGCCATATCTTCTGCTGCATGCTGGCCCTGAAGCTGGTGCGGACGATGGAACAACGGCTGCGCGCCGCCTTTGCAACCACCAGCCAGGATCCTCATGCCCTCACCTTGCGCGACGCTCTGACGGCGCTCGGCCACCTGTGCCTGTTGCATTACCCCACCGAGAAGACCGGCCAAGTAGCGACCAAGCTGCCCCATCCCAATCCGATGCAAAGGAGCATCCTGCAAGCACTCCAGGTCAGCCTACCCAGAATGTAGGCAGACAACCCCAAGACCGTTATTCGCTGTATCCAGCAGCAAAACAATGTCTTACACGCTGATCTCCGCTCTTTTCAATGAGGAACTTCCGCCCGAGAGACCCCTTCCCAAAAGAGGGATCCTCGACACTCGAAGCTGCGCCCTTCATCTAATGTTGTGGAAGCAAGGGTGCAACCTGAACAAGGCTGGTCAGCACCGTACGCTCGTGATAGTCCATCCAGTCGAACTGCGGGGAGTTCAGCAACCTCCATCGTTGCCTTGGAGGGAAACTGCGCAGCTCACGGAAGAGCCGAATCACCTGGCGCCGTTGAGCGAGCGGCAAAGAGGCAAGCTGTTGCATGGCTCCCCGCACCTGTGACCTTTGTTGCGGCGTCAACCGCTCCATCGCCTCGACGTGAGCGAGCGTCCTCTGCCGCTGGAGAGGCTTCATGGCATACAACTGCGCCAGCCGCTGGTGCATTCGGTACTGCGCCTGCGGCGAGAGCAGGTTGAACCCCGGCTCCTGGTTCAGCGCCTGCTGCAGTTGTTCCAGCGTCATCCAGCTATGCCGGTTCATCCACTGGGCCAGATGACCTCCGCCCCCACTCTGCGGATTGGGTTCCACCCGATTGGGTGAAGCGCCTGCATTCTGCTCAAGTGGCTGGCCCTGAGGAGCCGGCGCCGGCGCCGGCTGCTGCCCGACTGCGTAGGAAACTGACGTCTCAGGCTGCTCCCCAACCCCCATTGGATCCGCTGCATCCGTTGCGTAAGCTGACTCCGTCGGGTAAGCTGGCGCGGATCTCCCTTGGGGCCACGCCATCCCTCCGCCGGCCGCCATCAGCAACAGCCACGCCGGCAAGATTCGTATCCCCATCCTCACCCCGTTCCTGAGGCGGCGGAATGTCAGCTTGTTCCCCATGCTTCGATTCGATCCCGCTCCTTGTCCCTGAGGCGACGCCTCATCCTCTCCAAAGCCCAGACAGCCACTCCCCTCCATCATCTTATCCAGACCCTAGCCGGGAGAATTTCACGCTCCAGCCGGAGAGACGGTTCATCCCCTGAGGTATGGACCGCAGATCTTCCTCCTCATTAGCTCCAGTCTCCAGCCACTTCCACGCCTCCATCACCTCGCGGCCGGCATCTCCCCTGCCGCGGAGCGGCGTTGGCCTTTGCTTCCAGCGGCTAGAGTCCTTCCATGTAGGCGTATCCCAATCCCTCGACCTTTATGGGCATTTCCGGCAAATGAAAACGCCAAAGCAGGCACGCCTCCGGGGTCCATCAACACGGGAAAGGCTATAACCACTGTTATCAGAGTCTGGCGCCCGGCAATCAACCCCGCATCACTCGATATGGTTCACGCCTCGACACTTCTTCTCGCAATCTCGCCTCACAGTCCTTGGCTTCCGGCGCCTCCGCTCCGCTCCGTTCCGGCTCTGCTCTAACTCACCGGCGGCGTCGAAGAGTCGTCGTTGGAGTCCAGCAACTGATCCATCTGTTGCAGGGCCTGCGCATTTTTATCCAGAATCTTCAGGTCGTTCACGGCCGGCGAGGTCTTCACCACCATCGTCCCATGATGCCCATAGAAGCCCACAAAGCCGCCTCCACCGCCGGCAATCACGGTCAGCGCTAAGGCGCCGGCCAGCACCGGGCGCAGACGGCGCCGGGTGCTATAGAGAAAGAAGGAGCGAACTCGGCTCCAGAGCCCCTCCGGTTCCTCCGCCTGCGCCTCGCGCAACCGAGCATGCAAGCTAACGTCGAAGAACTCTGAGGGTTCCGGCGCTGCCCAACTATCCATCAAGGCATAGGTTGCCTGCAGTTGCTCGAACTCCGTGCGGCATGCGGCGCAGCCGGCCAGATGCTCTGCAATCTGCCTGGCCGGATCCGCCACGGTATCGGGCGACGATGCGCGCACCTCAGCGGCCCGCACCTCCGCGGCGAAGGGCGCATCCAGCAAAAGATCGGCGAAATAGCCGCCGCAGGTCTTGCAGTTGATCTTCTGAACCATCTTGGTCATATCCTCTCCCTCACTTATCCCCATCCGGTGACCATCTACTTCGCGGGGGATTCGCTCCCATCCATCAATGCCCAGCCTCCCTAAACAAACTCCTTCAGCTTCTCCCGCAGCGTCTGGTAGGCGCGGAACAGAAGCGACTTGGTGGCGGATTCGGAGAGCTTCAGCACCTCGCCGATCTGCCGATAATCCATCCCCTGGTACTTATGCATCAGGACGGCGGTCCGCTGCCGCTCCGGCAAGGCCATCACATGCCGGCGAATGGCCTCCATCCGCTCCTTCTGCAAAAGGTCTGCTTCTGCGCTCGGGGCATCATCGGCCAGATCCGGGGTTGTTCCCGTCTCAGCGTCCGCCTCATCCAGATAGACCGCCGACGCCGCGCGCTCATAACGCGTATCCCGAGCGTGGTTCACCGCCAGGTTGGTGGCGATCCGGTACAGCCAGGTGGAAAATTGGGCTTCGGCACGGTACGTCTCGCGCGCTCTGTAAACGCGCAGAAAGACATCCTGAGCCAGCTCTTCGGCCACCGCCTGGTTATGCACCATGCGAAACATGAAGTGCACCATCGGCTTGCGGTACTTTGCCAGAAGAACGTCGAAGGCGTCCATATTACCAGCCTTCAGCTCCAGCATCACCTCGGCGTCGGCCAACCTGGAGAAGTCGCCCCGACCGATCGCCGCCCGACGCTGTTCTGTTGACAACCCGGAGCTTAGCCCCGGCGTCTCACAGCTATCGAGTGGCAGACTCACCAGCACCGCGGCATCACCACACGGCAACAGATCCGCCGCCGGTCCCAGAAGCCCGGACTGAAGCGCCACTCCGGCCATACTCTCTTGAACACCATCTTGTTCCGCAGGTTGCGCGGAATCTCTCTCCTCGCCCACTTTTTGGCAAGTCTCGGGAGAAACCAACGGATCTTCCGGCGGCTCTGGTTGCAACGGGGGCATTCGCACGTTATTGTAACCTCCCCAGAGGCTTCCCTTTCGCCCATTCGCAGCCTTTCAGACGCCGCCAGGCTCGGCCTAACCCCCCTTCGGCGCCAGGCTTGCGCCGCTGTGGCCGTTCGCGCAGATCCTCTCCTTCCTTTGGCGCTCCTGACCGCCGATGGTATGCTAAAGAAGTTGCACAGGACCTTCCAATCCAGCCTGCGGACCATCCTCCCTTCCCACCGGCGGACAGGGTTCTCTGGAGCAGTGGGCGCATAACTCAGCGGTAGAGTGCCACCTTCACACGGTGGAAGTCGTAGGTTCGAATCCTGCTGTGCCCACCAAGAAATCAACACATTGAACGCGCTGATCCACTCACCGAGCGGTCGCAGGGCGAGCTCGGGAGTTCCATTTCCAGCATCCTCGCGATCTGGGCCTTGGCCACGGATCTTGGGATGCGGTTCTGAACCAGACGGCCATCGTTTTCGGAAGTCCATTCCAAATCCGCATAAGGCGCCGCGTCCTTCTTCCTTCAGAATCCGTGGCGCGATCGACCTTTGCCGGCGCAAGACGCATCCCCGCCACCCGCAGACCCGCATCTCAAGAGCACGCCGAATGAGCACACCACATGGCCAATTCACTCGTTGCTGAGGCGAAGGCCGAGGGAATGCGCAAGCCCGTGTGAGGGTCCCGGCAGCACACCGCTGCCTATGGGCAGGTTGAGCCGTCCGGCGGCGTGTAGGAGATATTGCGATCCGTCAGTACGGAAAATGCGGGCTTCTCCGCGCCTGCGCTGTCAAACAGCGACCAGTACTGGCCGTTCGGATCCCAGATGCGGGTGTAGTAGATGCGCGTAATCCGGCTGCTGGCCGTGGCGGTCAGACGGAGCAGGAATGAGGCCGCACAGGCCTGCGCCGTCGGGTTGGGGTTCGTCTGCGGGTCTTGCCCGGCTCCCACCTCTGTGTCCCAGATCTGCGCAAACTTCCAGGTGTTGTGCGACAGGCTGTTCAGCAGAGCGTAGATCGTACACTTCTGGTCAGACAAGCTGTTACAGTTCGAATTCTGCTTGATGTAGTCATTGATGTCATCCCAGCCGTGATACGAGAAGAGCTCAGGCCGGAACTCCATACCCTTCGCCAAGCCGTAGTTTCGTGCATCCACCACCAGGTAATGCTTGTACACATCCATGTAGGTTGCATTGCTGCACAGCGGAGCCCGGTCATTCACGCAGTTTTGGACGAAGCCCTCGCCCAGATTGCCGTTGGAGCCAAAGTCGCCGGCTGCGACCCAGCAGCGCCGCCTGGGGCTGCAATGCTTGCGGATCGCCAGATAATAATCCGCCGCGGTATGCGGGTCGAGGACAGTCTTCAAACCGTCGCCACTCGGGTTGCCGTTGTTTGGCTCATTCCACGGCGTAAAGGCGAACCTGCCCGTCCAGCCGGTGGAGGCCCAGGAGATTTGCTGGAAGTCAACAAACGCCGTCTCATAGTCCGCCGGAGAGGGAAATCCTGTGCCTTTGCTGACGCCGCTCACGTACTTGAAGGTGACCAACGCCTGATCACAGTGCCCCTGATTGTTGGCCAGCCACTGCTCAAACCAGGCTCGGCTTCCTTGCTTCGACACATCTGTGGATCCGGCCGGCTCCTCCGCTACATCCCAGGAGATGTACGCGTGGCAATGACGGTCGCCAGGCATCCTGCGCCCCAGTTGCTGTTCGTAGTACGCCTCGGTTGCGGCGAAGAACTGGTCCATATAGGGGATCTGATTGTCCGCACCGGCGGTATCCGCGCCGTTGAAGCCGATATTCAGGTCTCGGGCATTTTGCAAGGGGGTGCGCGGAGGCGCCCAGCCCCACGCCCGGCCTTGAGACTGGCCGTGCGCCTCAGGGATGGCAAGCAGAAACATCAGGACAGCACAGACCACCAACGCGCCGCGCCGGCGCAGGACAGACCAGAGACGAGCTTCCATGACAGCCTTCCTTCCGGGGAATCCAGAGAGGACACGCTGAGGTGCAGCGCTCCGACGAGGGCAGGATTCTCTCGATTCACGCCGATAGATTGCAAAAGATCAGTGCGGAAAGAACGGTATCACGACAGAGGGAGCTTGCACAAGCCAAAGACTCGCGCCAAAGATTCGCGCTAAAGATTCGCCCAGGGGGATGGGCCGCAAGACCCGGTCGAGATCGGCGAGAGGAGCGGCGCCTGATCCCAACTCCCGGTGTCACAAACCCAAATCGCAAGAAAGCGAGATGCGAGCGGCAACCCTTATCTCAAAAAACGAACGGTTGGCCGCCACCCATCTCGGGGAGCGCCAAAAGCTGAAATCTCAGAGAAAGGAAAGGCCCGCGCACAGTGAACGCAGTTCCAAGAGACTGGACTCAGAAACTCCTGACCGGAAGTCGCCGCGACCAACAGGGAGTGCGCCTGGAACCTGCGCAAGACAGGTTTGCCGATCCTGGATTTCCCTAGCTGCCCAACGGAATCTGCGTCGTGGACTTCTTGCTGTAGATGATGGCTCCGGCCTTCTGGTAGCGGTTCATGAGCGCGTCGACAAAGACACTGAAGGCCTCCTGACGCTGCTCATCCAGCAACGACTCGCGGGTCGTCTCAAAGTGCTGCTGTATCTCCGCCGGAGAAGGCTGGACGCGTTGCGTAAGCTGGAGAATCGCGCCGTTGGCGCCCTCGTTGATGGGACCGGAGATACCCCCCACCGGCATGGTGAAGAGCACGGCGGCGGCGCCGCTTAGCGAGCCGACATCGGCAACCTGAGCATCCCGGCCCACCAGATCGCTGGTCTGCACCTGCAGATGCATCTGCGCGGCCGCCTTGTGCAGGTCGCCCAGCTTTCGGGCCAGATCCGAGAGCTTGATCAGTTGGGCGTTCATCAGCTCCGGCTCCTGCTGTGTGCGGTAGTCGTCCAGAATATGCGACTTGTAGGCGTCAAACTCCGGAGCGTGCGCCGGCTGAATGTCATTGACCTGGAAGATCGCGTAGCCTTCTCCCGTCGATGCACTCGCCGGAGGAGCTCCCTTGAGCGCGTTGAAGGCCGCATCCAGCAGACCGGTCGAGTCCGCCAGGCTGGAAATGACCGCATCCTTTCCGATAAACCCGGTCGTAACCAGCTTCAGCTTGTGCGCATCGGCGGTCTGCTGCAGGCTGGTCTTCTTGGCCTCAGCCACTAGTTGAGCGGCGAAGGCCTGCGCAGCGGTGGCTGCGGCCTGGGACTGCAACTGCTCGATGATGGACGCTTTGACCGCAGCAAACGGCTTTACCTCAGCCGGCTGCTTGGCCTCCGTCTGGATGATGTGAAACCCAAAAGAGGAACGCACCAGGTCAGAGGTCTGGCCTGGATTGAGCGCCATGGCCGCCTGGGCGTAGGCCGGATCCAGCTCGCTGGTGGCGATCAGCGGCAGCTCGCCGCCCTGATCCTTGCTACCCGGATCGTCCGAGTACTTCTTGGCCAAATCAGAGAATTTGGCTCCGGCTTTGAGCTGCTTCAGGACATCCTCCGCCTTGGCCTTGGCCGCCGCTACGGTGCTGGGACTGGCTCCCTTGGCCACGGCAATCAGGATGTGACGGGTCTTGACCTCGGCAGGGGTCTGGTACTGGCTCAGATGCGCCTGATAGTAGGCTTGTGCAGCGGCATCGCTCACTGCCGGCACTCCCCCGGGCAAGTTGGCATCCTCAAAGCTGAAGAAGGTGATCTTGCGAGCCTCCGGGACCGCGTGCGCGTAAAGCGACGCGTTCTTCTTGAAGAAGGCTTGAAGCTGGTCATCGGTGGGGTTGATGCTCGCCTTGACGGTTGCCGCCGGAATCACCGCATAGTCAAACTTCACCTTGGTTCCGCTGCTGAGATAGGAGGCCCGTACCGCGCTATCGGAGACGCTGACTCCGCCAGTGACCAGAGCCTGCAGGCGCTGAATCTCCAGCTCCGACTTGACTTCGTTCTCAAAGTCCGTCACCGGCAGATGGAAGGCGGATTCCACGAAGTTGATGTACTGGTCCTGGCCGATGAACTTGCCGTCCGGGAAGAGATACTGCGCATAGGGCCCGTGCTGCAGATAGTCACGCAGATCCCCGCTGGAGACGCGCAGCCCCAGCCGATCCGCCTCCTGCTCCAGAACGGCCCGCTCGACCTCGATCTGGCCGGCTCGCTGCAAAACAAAGCTGCGGTAGAAGTCCGGCAACTGCTGCTGCTGCATCTGCGCATCGGCGTCGCGCTCCACGTCCGCCATCTGGACGGATTTGGTCTGGCCAAAGATCCGGCCCAGCGGACCCGGAGTATGGACAGTGGCGTAGGCGCTGGAGTCATTCACCTCGCTGTTGTCAAAGATGCCCGGCACCAGGGTGATGACCATGGTGACGATGGCGGCGCCAATGATGAGCGCAAAGAGAAGCTTTACGATGCGGCTGTCTTGCTGCAGAATACGAATCATGCTTGGCTAAAGACCTTCAATTCATGCCGGCCTCGGACATGAGACCGTGCTGCCCAGGATTTTTGCGCAAGGCTGAGGCACGGCTCTCCGGGGAGACGCGCTCTCCTGCTCGCAGGGGCTCAGCAGAGAGTATAAATCAGGCCGCAGCAGATTCCATCGGGGTCCCGAAGCGAGTGGCTGCGAGCGGACGCTGCTGACCAACCGCTGAGGAATGATCGGCAGCGCGGAGCCTGCCGTCTGACGGCGCCCATTCCCGGGCGCACGACGCCTGCTGCAGGGAAGGGTTGCAAAGAACTGGAGCCGCACAAAACTCAAAGAGGAACGGCAAGGCCGCTCCTCTCACACTCTCCCACCGCCCTCTTCGATTACATCTATGCCTGGTTTTCAGCCCGATTTGCCGGTCGCCTTTTCAGATCTCTGAATCTTTAGATCGCTGATCTTTGAATTTGAATCTCTGAATCTATAAACTTTCGTGCGATGCTGACTGGTTCAGGCCTTCTATGGCTATTCCGGAGGGCCTTAGTAAGCGCCGTAGGGGCCATAGGGGCCATAGTATCCAGGTGGACCCCGCCGCATCGGTTGCGGCGATGGTCCGGCCGCAGAGGCCAGGCGATCCATCTCCTCCTGTGAGACCGTCTTGACGGTTGCGGGAGCGGAGATCTGGAAGGTGAGCACCGCCTCCGGCGGGATGACCAGCGCGCCCCGCGGCACGGAGGCAGAAGCCGCCAGCCCGGTGCCGGCCCCGGCCGCCGCTCCAATAGCCGCCCCGGCTCCGCCACCGAAAGCGCCGCCCATCAGGGCTCCCACGGCTCCCAAACCGACGCTGGAGGAGATGGTCCCGGGCAGCTTGTCGGCTCCGGTATGGGACCATACCGTGGTGGTGATCGGGTACACGTGGGCACCCAATGTGACGTTGTTGATCTGCAACGAAAGTGCGCCTTCACCCTTGAACAGCCCTGCCTTGTGCGCTCCTACCACAACGCCGCTGACTGTGGCGCCACGAGGGATGGCCACTTCATTGTTGGCATCGACGTCGGTCTTCATCGTTCCATCAGAGCCTTTACCCCCACAAGGGTACGGCCAGCAAGAGCTGCCCAGAACGTCGGTCATCACCGTTCCATCAAAGCTTTCACCGATGCGGACGTGGTTGGAGTTCAGCCCGCGATTGATGCGCACCCGCAGCAAGGAGCCAGCCGTGATCGTAACCGGAATCCCCGCAGCCTGGCCACCTTGATAGGAACTATCCGTCGCGGCGGGAGCGCCGGTGGAATCCATCGGCTGCCGCCCTCCCTGCGCAGCCGCAACACCCCCTGCGGCAGGGGCGCCCAGTTCGGCAGTGTAAGGTTGAGCCTGACCTGGCTGAGCGGCCGGCTGACCGGAGTAAGGCTGACCTGGGTAGGGCTGAGCCTGACCCGGCTGTGCGTTCGGCTGGCCGGAGTAAGGCTGACCGTAGGGTTGACCTGGATAGGGCTGCGCCTGACCCGGCTGTGCGTTTGGCTGACCGGAGTAAGGCTGACCGTAGGGCTGACCAGGATAGGGTTGCGCCTGACCTGGCTGTGCGTTGCTCCGCCCTGGATACTGCTCAG
>DAHWOF010000125.1 GCA_027335345.1 Granulicella sp.
CTGAGCAAAGACTCAGGAATAATGTAATCTAGTTACGTAGGTATGTCAAACTATTAATCTATTGCCAGACCTATTCACCTAGCCGCCTCAGCGAACAATCGTTCAGGCAAATGTAGAAACTCCAGGGGCGGTTGACCGCCCATGATCCGGCTCGTGCCGCCAAGGAGATCGCCGAGGTCGAAATTACCGCTCGCAACGCCCTGGCTGAAGTGCGCGAGGCCATTGGAGGCTACCGCGCCCGCGGCCTCGGAGCAGAGCATGGAGGCTGCACGCAAGACACTGAACACCGCCGGCGTCGTGCTTCACATGGAGACCACTGACACTGTGGAGACCAGACTGACCGCGACCGAAGAGAGCGTCCTCGCCCTGGCGCTGCGGGAAGCTGTCACCAACATCGTTCGCCACGCCCACGCACAAACCTGCCGGCTTCGCTTCCTCACAACCGACGGGCAGCGTCGCTTCATCATCGAAGACGACGGCCAGCCCGGCGATATCCGGGAAGGCAACGGCCTACGCGGCATGCGTGAGCGCCTGGAACTCCTGGGAGGGCATCTTATTCTGACCCGCGGGGCGGGCACACGGCTGGAGATCCAACTACCCGAATGAGAACAACCAACCCAACTTCGACCTTGATTCGCGTGCTTCTGGCTGAAGACCAGACCATGCTCCGCGAGGCCCTGGCCGCCCTTCTGGATCTGGAGCCTGACATTCAAGTGGTAGCCCAGGCCACCGACGGGCGCGAGGCTCAGCGAATGGAACGTGAGCATCAACCGGAGATCATCGTCACGGACATTGAGATGCCGCACATCACAGGCCTTGAACTCGCATCGCTTCTCAAGGAATCAGGCTCCCAGGCGCGCGTCATCATCCTCACCACCTTTGCGCGTCCCGGCTATCTTCGTCGTGCGCTGGACGCCGGCGCTCGAGGCTACCTGCTGAAAGACAGCCCCGCGTCAGAGCTTGCCGAAGCGATCCGCCGCGTACACGCTGGCCTCCGCGCCATCGACCCCGTCCTTGCAGCCGATGCGTGGTCCGCCGACGCCGATCCACTTTCTGACCGCGAGAGGCAGGTTCTGCAAAGGGCCGGCGAAGGCCGCAGTTCTGCCGAGATAGCTGCTGAACTACGGCTTTCAGAGGGAACCGTGCGCAACTACCTCTCGGAGGCGATTGCCAAGCTGGGTGCGGCGAATCGCACCGATGCGGCCCGTATCGCTCGTGCGCGCGGCTGGCTGTAGCGGATCGCGCAGCGGGAGGGTACTCCACAGCCGCTGAACTGCGAATCAACGCCTCCGGCCCAATCTCAGCCGAGCGGCGTTCCGATCGTGCCCACAGCCGGAGGGAAGCGCCTGGCCTTCCTGCCGGCAGACCGGCCCCCGGCGATCCTATCGCTTAACGATATAAAAGCAACAACTGACATCGTGTTCCTGATTGCAGAGCCACATCGCTCGTAGCTGCAAATCCTGCCCCGGTAGACACATAAACCGTGTTTCCGGTCCCACTGTGTCTTGATCGCTGGTGGCACAAGGGGTATTTCAGGGTGGGTCTGTGCAATTATTTTTCATTCCGTGTAACGATTCCGTCCCTTGTGTCTTTATTGCAATATACAGAGCATCTTCGGGTCGCCGCGGGCGGCCCGAGGGCTGTGTGAGGTGGACCTCTGTTGAGGCAAGAGCGGACGGAGGAGTAGGTTCTTGATCAGCACCGATTTCAAGATGGATGCAGCGGGCAGAGGGTTGGAGGGTATGCGCATAGCAGGTCTGAGAGAGAGATGGATGGTACTGTTTTGGGGGCTGCTGGCGATGAGTTCTGTGGCCGCCAAAGCGCAGCAGCCGTCGCTGACGCTTCGGCAGGCGATCGACCGGGCGCTGGGCAGGAATCCGGAGATCACGGCGGCGAAGGCCGATGTGCAGTCCGCCGGTGCGGGAGCCAGCCTGGCGCGTACGGGATTGTTCCCAACCTTCAACTTTACGGAAGACATCTCGCGGGGCAACGATCCGGTTTATGTTTTTGGCACCAGATTACGCCAACAGGAGTTCACCCAGAGCGACTTTGCGCTGAACTCGTTGAACAAACCGACCCCCGTTGGAGACTTCGTAACCCGATTGAACGGCTCTTGGAGGATCTTCGACTGGTTTGAAACCGAACAGCAGATGAAGGGCGCCAAGCTAGCGACTCGAAGCGCGACAGCAGTGAGCGATGCAGTGGAGCAGGCGACGGTTTTGCGCGTGGTGGAGGCCTATCAGTCGATCTTGTTTGCCCAGCGGCGAATCGATGTAGCCCAGCACGAGCAGGCCACCGCGGAAGCCTTACTGGCGGATGCAAAGGCCAATGTAAAAGCCGGCCTGGCTGTAGACTCCGACACGCTGGCGGCGCAGGTGAACCTCTCCGAGCGGGAGCAGGAGTTGATCACTGCCCAGGGAGATCTGGACATCGCCTGGGCAAAGTTGGAGACGGCGATGGGAGGCGAAATGCCGGTTCGCCCCGTGTTGACGCCAATCGAAGCACGGAATTACCCCGATGGCGTGCTATCCGATGAGATAGCCAGCGCCCTCAAAATGCGGCCCGATCTGCGCGCCTTGGAGCAGCAGCGAGAAGCAAGTTCGGCAGCTACCAAGGCAGCCAGGGATGACTTTGGACCAAAGGTGAGCGCTTACGGAAACTGGGAGATGGACAGGAGTTCGTTTGCCGGCAACGGAGGTAACAATTGGGTTGCCGGAGTTCAACTCACGATGGATATCCTGCCAATGGGGAAGCGGTCTCGCCTGGCGCAGGAAGAGGCCGCGCGTGAGAAGGCAGCGGCGCAGGAACAGGCTGGCGAAGACCAGATTCGCCTGGCAGTTCGCAGAGCCTACAGCCAGCACGTGACAGCGGAGCGAATCGTGGCTACGGCCGAGTCCTCCATGCAGCAAGCCACCGAGAGCCTGCGCATCATGCAGAACCGTTACAAGGCTGGACTCTCTACCATGACGGACCTGCTGCGCGCGGAGGATGCCCAGCGGTTGAGCCAGAATGACTATTGGCGAGCGGTTTATGGAAACACCATGGCGTATGCCGAGTTGCTCTATGCCACCGGCACGCTTACTCCTGATTCAGCGGAGAATCTGCAATGAAGAGCTATTTCAAGTCCTTGTATCTTTTGTTTTCCTTATCTTTATTGTTCTCCATGTCAGTGGTGCTACTGACGGGCTGTTCACGGCACGGAGAGCCCGTGGCACAAGCTCCGGTAAGCGTCTCCGCACAGCTTGTGAAGAGCCTGCGGCAGCAGGAACCCCAGTGGGTTTGGACCAACGGGACGGTGCATGCTGAGGAGTCAGCGCAGATCTCTGCACAGGTGCCTCAGCCGATTCGCCAGGTGCTGGTGCAGGCTGGTGATCATGTTCGCGCCGGCCAGTTGCTGGTGATTCTGGATGACGCGGCGATGCAAGCGGGTCTGAACCGAGCCAATGCCGCCGAGGCCGCTGTGGAAAAAGAATGGATGGCGGCGCGTACGGACGCGTCGCTGGCCGCCAGCACGCTGGCTCGCTACCAGGACCTGAAGCAGCAGAACAGCGTCAGTCCGCAGGAGTTCGATGAAGTGGAGAATCGCTCGGAGGCTGCGCAACTGCGCGTCCAGTCGGTGGGCGCGGAGCGCGAAGAGGCGCAAGCAGCCGTGGCGGAAGCTCGAACACAACTGGGATATACACGGCTGCGGGCGCCCTTCAGCGGGGTGATCACGGCGCGGCTAGCCGATCCTGGGACGCTGGCCTCTCCCGGGGTGCCACTGTTGCAGATCGATAGCGATGGGCCGTTGGAACTGTACACTCCGGTAGATGAGTCGCTGATCGGTACGGTGCGGGTGGGGATGAAGGTGCCAGTGAAGCTGGAAAGCGCACCCTCGGCGACGGCGGTCTCCGGAACATCCTCGGGATCTGGGGAGGATCTGGTTGCGACCGTGGCCCAGATTGTTCCCGCGGCAGACCCTGCCAGTCGCAGTTTTCAAGTGAAGTTGGCGCTCCCGCCATCCAAAGGGATCCGTACCGGAATCTATGGAACCGCCGGCTTCCAGAACGGGACCAGGGAGATGATCCTGGCGCCGCGCTCTGCGGTGGTGATGCGAGGTTCCCTGGCTTGCGTCTACGCATTGGATAGTCAAAGTCTGGCACAGCTGCGCTATGTGACGTTGGGCAACCAGCATGGAGATCAGGTGGAGGTTCTCTCCGGGCTCTCTGGAGGTGAGGACTTGGTGAATGATCCGGGGGATCGCGATCTCTCGGGAGCACGAATTGAGGGTCAGCAATGAAAGAGACCGGAAACGACAATTTGCTGAGACACCGGCAACTCGGTCCTGCCGGCCATTTGGCCCATGCATTTCTGGACTCCAAGTTGACTCCGCTGATTATTCTTGCTTCGCTTTTTCTGGGCATCTTCGCGGTGGTGGCGATTCCGCGTGAGGAAGACCCCCAGATTCTGGTGCCGATGTTGGATGTGATGACCGCGATGCCGGGCAGTTCCCCGCAGGAGGTGGAACAGCGGGTCACCAACCCGATTGAAGCTCTCATGCACCAGATCCCGGGAGTGGAGTATGTGTACTCGATCTCCAGCCCGGGGCAGAGCCTGGTGATCGTGCGCTTCCTGGTAGGGACGCCAGAGGGAGATGCTCTGGTAAAGGTATACAACAAGCTGTACGAGAACGAGGACCGGATTCCGGCGGGGGTCTCGCCACCTTTGGTGAAGGTTCACTCGATCGATGATGTGCCGATACTGTCTCTGACCTTATGGGGTGCCCACTACAACGGCTATCAGTTGCGGCAAATGGCCGATGAGGTAGAGCACACCATCCGTGAGGTCCCGGACGTCTCTGAGACTACGGTGATCGGCGGCCAGCCTCGCGCCATGCGCGTGGTTCTGGACAGCACCAAGCTGGCAGCATTCGGTATCTCTCCCAACGCAGTTGTCCAGCGCTTGAGGAGCGCCAATGCGCGCACCCAGGCAGGAGAATTCGCCGAGAAAAATCAGGAGATCCAGGTTGACGCGGGCAATGTGTTTCGAGATACCGAAGACCTTGCCGGAGTTGTAGTCGGGGTCGATGGTGGGCGTCCCATCTATCTGCGTGATGTCGCCGAGAAGATCGTCGATGGGCCGGCGGATGCCAAAGACTACGTCCTGTTTGGCACCACGGCGCTGAGCGCCCACGGCTCACCAGCCCAGGAGTACCCGGCGGTGACCATCGCCATCGCCAAGCGCAAGGGCTCCAACGCCACCGATGTTGCGAACGCTGTGTTGAAACGGATCTCATTGATGCGCGGGGTCACTTTGCCCGCCGACGTCACCGTTACGACGACCCGAAACTATGGAGAGACAGCGGAACAAAAGTCAAACACGCTTCTAGAACATCTGTTGCTGGCCACCCTCTCCGTGACGATCCTGGTGGCTCTCTTTCTGGGTTGGAGGGAGTCCGGAGTGGTGCTGCTAGCTGTCCCGGTAACCCTGGCGCTTACATTGGCAGTCTTCTATGTGCTGGGATACACCCTGAATCGAGTGACGCTGTTTGCCTTGATCTTCAGCATTGGAATCTTGGTGGATGACGCGATTGTAGTGGTGGAGAACATCGTTCGCCACCTGCGTTTGACCAGAGGCAGCCGGTGCCCGCCGGGCCAAACGGCGGTGATAGCCGTGGCTGAGGTGGGCAATCCTACCATCCTGGCGACCTTTACCGTGATCGCAGCGATTCTTCCCATGGCCATGGTGCGCGGCTTGATGGGACCCTACATGCGGCCCATCCCGGTGGGAGCTTCGTTCGCCATGCTGTTCTCTTTGATGGTGGCCTTTGTGGTCTCTCCTTGGGCAGCGATACGGCTGCTGGGGCGCAAGCACCTGGAAGGAGCGCATACCTTCACGGAGGAGAAAGAAGGCTGGCTGGTGCGAGTGTACCGGCGATCCATGCACCCGCTGATTTACAAAGCAAAGACCCGCTGGCTCTTCCTTGGCACGTTGGTTGTTCTGTTGATGGCCTCCATTGCCCTGGTGCCACTGAAGTTGGTCCTGGTTAAGATGCTGCCGTTCGATAACAAGAGCGAGTTCCAGGTCATCATCAACATGCCGGATGGAACGCCGCTGGAGCAGACCACGCGAGTGGCGCAGGCGCTGGGATCTTGTCTTAGCCGGCAAAACGATGTGCTCAACTATCAGATCTATGCGGGCGCCTCCGGACCATATAACTTCAACGGACTGGTTCGGCACTACTATCTGCGGCGTCAGCCCAATCAAGCCGACATTCAGGTGAACTTGCTGCCGCCGGAGGAGCGGAGCCTACAGAGCCACGCCATCGCAAAGCAGTTGCGGCCCTTATTGGACCAGATAGGGAGCCGTTTCGGAGCCCGCATCCAAGTGGCGGAGGTGCCTCCCGGCCCGCCCGTCTTGCAGACGCTGGTAGCCGAGATCTATGGTCCCAACTTTCAGGGCCAGGTGGCGATCGCTCGCCAAGTCAAGCAGATCTTCCAACATACCAACGGGGTTGTGGATACGGATTGGTACATGCAGGATCCCCAGCAGAGATTGGTGATGCGTGTGGATGAGGCCAAGGCGGCACTGCATGGAGTCCCCGTGGCTGAGGTTGCGCAGACGCTGCAATTGGCCGTCTCTGGCGAGGACGCTGGCCTCTTGCACTCCCCCCATGCCCGCGAAGTGGTTCCAACCGTGGTAGAGATGGCGCGGCCGGACCGCTCCTCCGAGGACGCTCTGGAGAATATCAAGCTGAGTGGCGCCGGTGGCAGCATGGTATCCCTGCGTGAACTGGTGGATGTTGAACACACCACGATACAACCGGATATCTACCACAAGGATCTGAAGAGAGTGGTTTATGTGACGGGCGATGTGGCGGGAGCGGAAGAGAGCCCCGTCTACGCGATTATGAAGATGAACCGGGCACTGGATAGGCTGCGGCTGCCGGATGGATCTCGTCTGACGCGCTATAACGCCGTAGAGCCAGAGTCAACCGATCGATACTCAATGAAGTGGGATGGCGAGTGGCAGATCACGATCGAGGTCTTCCGCGATCTCGGCCTCGCCTTTGCCGCGGTTCTGGTCCTGATTTACATCCTGGTGGTAGGTTGGTTCCGGTCCTTCACGACACCGCTGGTCATCATGGTTCCCATCCCGCTCACACTGGTTGGAATCTTCGCCGCCCATGCCATGCTCGGAGCGTTTTTCACCGCGACCTCGATGATCGGGTTTATTGCCGGCGCGGGCATCATCGTTCGCAACTCCATTCTTGTGGTGGACTTCATTGAGCTGCGCCTCAAGGAGGGTATGCCGCTGGCGGAAGCAGTCATGGATGCCGGGGCCGTCCGGCTCCGCCCGGTGCTGCTCACGGCCGCCGGGGTTGTGGTGGGGGCGGCCGCCATTTTGAGTGACCCGATCTTTCAGGGACTGGCGATTTCGCTGATCGCTGGTGGAGTTGCATCCACCTTTTTATCCTGGCCTGCCATCCCAGTTCTGTACTACCTTCTGCATCGGAAACAGGAAGAGGCCAGACGGCAGTCCCAACCCTCGGAGCAGGAGGGGGCAAACTAGAAGGAAGGAGATGGCATCCAGCATAGAGTAAGTCTCCGGGGTCGCACGGCTCCACAGCGAGATGATTTATCCAGCCCAAACCCAAGGGCCTCGGGGCCAAACTATCTCCACCCCGAAGGCAATCGATAGCGGACTCTCCGGCGAAAAGATCCACTGGAAGTGGGAAGCCCTGAGCAGCAGCAGAAATGCGTTCGGTGACGGCGCGCTGGAAGAGGAGCCATCACCGCCCGGACTTGCGAATTTCCGGAAGCCATCATCGCGGCCTTAAGAACAAATGGGCTGCCGAGACTTCGCCAACTTTCTCTCGTCCTTTTGAAGGCGGGCCAAAACCCAGCAATGCGTAGACAACGATTCAAGGGAGCATCGATGAAGCACACCAATCGGATCCACAAAACCACTCTGGCCGCGTCCATTGCCCTGGCCGCAGTTTCTTTGACCACCTGCCCGGCAACTCTCGCACAGACTTCACATGATCTTGTTGCCCAGGAATTTCCGAATCAGTATGATCCGGGAAATCTGCCTGACGCCCGCATGGCGTCCTTGTATCCGCAGGAGTGGAAGACGTACGCCTCGGTGGCAGGCAGAAATCCTGTCTTTTCCCTTCCCAACTCAGCGCCGAAAAACCTCAAGGATGGCGTGAAATGGGCTTTTGCGGGAGCCGGCGCCATCCCGCTCGATGGACCACCCCTCGGCGGAGACTTCAAGACCACCGCTTATACCATCGGCATGCCAGTCGGGGTCTCCGTGGTCAAGGGGATTGTCTATTCGGGAGATGACAACGGCTATACCTACGCCCTGAACGCCGCAACAGGAAAGATGATCTGGGCGCACTACGGCTGGAACATGAACATGAGCAATCCCTTGGTAGATGGCGACCGCGTCTTCGTCTCTACGGGCAACGCCTACTTCAACTATGCAAAGACGATGGAGTATGTGAAGGGCAAACGGACTGTTCGGGGGCCTGGTCTGAACACAATCTATGCTCTCGACAGTAAAACCGGGAAGCAGATCTGGGCCTACCATACTCCCGGTGAGATCATGCCGACTCCGGTCGACATCAACGGCTTCCTCTATGTAGGGACAGGCGACGGCCATGTCTACAAGGTCGATGCGAACGATGGAAAGCTCATTTGGAAGACAGATATCCAATCTTTTGTAAGCATGTCATCACCCGTGGCCGGCGCCGGAAATATCTTTCTCGGCGGCACCTACCCCAACTACTTTTATGCCGTAAATCAGACCACAGGGAAGGTGGCCTGGAAGACCACAATTCCCGGGCTGGTAGCAACAGGCATCAGCGATTGCACGCCGGCTTACTCCTCAGGGATCGTCGTTCAGGAGGCGACCATCGAGTCGGGAGATCCCAATGATCCGGTTGCCAATGTTCTACTGGCGATGGATGCCACAACAGGTAAAATCCTTTGGCAATATCGGATGGCCAACGGACCCGTGCCTCCGGCGATGAAGACGGCAACGCCGATGATTGTTGGCGGTGTGGTTTACGAAGGAAGTCCGGTGAGCGGCAATTATCACGCCTTTGATCTGAAGACGGGCCGGCAGCTTTGGACTGTCCATCTTGGCAGCTCGATCCGGGCCGGAGCCGCCGTACTGAATGGCGTAGCCTATATTCCCTATCATCTCGGAGACATCGCGGCGATTCGGATCTCCGACGGTAAGGTTCTTGGCAAACTGCATATCGGAGGCTCTTTTGGGCCGTCGTCTCCGGTCATCGTTGGAGGGACGCTCTATGTTTCCAACATCTACGGCTGGGTCAATGCGATTCCTCTGACCGAGATTGCGAATCCCGGGCCAAAGCCTTAACCCTTCTTTGCTGTGGATGGGTGCTTTGTGGGAGACAATCAAGGATGCTTTTCTTTGAGAGAGGCGCCCTTGATCGGGCAATTCTTTCCCCAACAAAAATGCATCCATTTCTGAATCTGAACGTCAGAAGAGGATAGCATCTCAGGCTGAGGGAGCATTTTGCTGGATGCTTTAGAACTATCGGTACTTCTTGCTGACCTGCTGAAACAGGCCAAAAACAACATTAACCAAAATCTATTTTGAAGAATGGGAGGATTATCATGACTGTTGATCGTGTACTTCGTATGCTTGCCGGCGCTTTTGTCCTCATCTCGCTAGGTCTAGCGCATTGGGTCTCACCTAACTGGCTGTGGTTTACAGCGTTTGTGGGTCTGAATCTTTTCCAGTCGGGAATTACCAAATGGTGCCCCATGATGACCGTCCTGCGGATGATGAAAGTGCCAGAGTCGGGCGCGGTGAAGTGCGGATGAACGAGAGAACATTTCCCGCTACTCAGGCGCAGCGTCTGGAAGATCCGGAGCGGCTAGTGTGGCTTCCACCGGCGGATGTGCTCTCTGCGTTGAAAATTCAAAGCGGCATGACGGTGGCAGACATCGGCGCCGGTACAGGCTACTTTTCATTGCCGCTGGCTGCCGCTTTGGGATCCTCAGGGCGGGTGTATGCCGTAGATGCCCAGGACGAGATGCTGCGTTGGATTGCCACAAAGATCGAGAAGAACAGCGCAACCGGCAGAGCAGCGCTGGCCGAGATCGTTCTGGTGCATGCGGATGCTACGGCCACTACCCTGCCGGAGGCGAGTTGTGATCTCTACTGGTGCGCCAACGTGTGGCATGAGTTGGGGAACCGTGCAGAGGCGCTCGCGGAAGCCAGGAGGGTGCTCAAGCCCGGCGGCAGACTCGCCATTTTGGATTGGCGGCCTGACGTAGAGCGGATTGCGGGACCTCCGTTGGACCACAGAATATCCACAGGAGAGGTGAAGCAAGAGATCGAGAATTCGGGCTTCCTGGATGTGTCGATTGGCTGCGTCGGCCTATATTCCTGGCTGGTTCAGGCGGATTCCTCCGCATCGAATTGAGATAGTCTGGCAGAGAATAAAGAACGAAGATTCAGCAGAGGAGCCGTGAAGATGGAAGTGAAGCTTACCCACCCCGGGAAGATGAGGTTTCGTATTGAAGCCAGAGAGCATGTCATCGAGAGCGACCAGCCCTTGGAGATCGGCGGCGAGGATAAGGGGATGACGCCCCCGGAGCTCTTGCTGGCTTCTCTAGCATCGTGCGCCGGCTTTTACGCCTCGCAGTATCTCTCCAGCCGCAAACTGGCCGACCACGGAGTGGAGGTCGTTGTCACTGCGGAAAAGTTGAAGGATCCTCCACGGCTCGGGAACTTTGTAGTGAAGGTGAAGAGCCCGGTGAGCCTGACGGAGGATCAACGGCTAGGGATGGAGCGTTCTGTGCATCGCTGCACCATTCACCAGACGATCATCAATACGCCCAAGATCGATATCGAACTGGAGTGAGAGGTCAACGGCGCTTCATCAAAATGGAACTCCCCATTCTTCCCTCTTGATCGCACCAATCGCCTTCAGGGTCAGAAAGCCTTTTTACCGGGAGACCTCGACGCGCATCGCTAGCGGGAACTTTGCCCGCAGCGTAATCCTGGCTTGCGCCACAGCTGGATGTCTGGGGACAAAGTGCAGCCGCCAGCGCTGAGCATGAGCAATAGTGGCAAGTGAGAGAACACCCTCCATCCAGGCAAATCCTTCTCCAATGCATTGGCGGTTGCCGCCCCCAAATGGGAAGTAGACAAACCTTGGCCGAACGGCTTTAGCTGCTGGTGTGTGGCGCTCGGGTCGGAAAGCAAGGGGATCTTCCCAGTACTCGGGAGAACGATGCATGATGTACTGGCTCATAAAGAAGTGGGTGTCTGGAGGAAACCGGTAGGGCCCGAAATCTACCGGCCGCGTCGATTGCCTGCCCATGGCCCATGCGGGCGGGTAGAGTCGCATAGACTCGGCAAAGACCATCTCGGTGTATCTGAGCTGCGGATAACTTTGCATAGTGGCCGCTTGGCGGCCCAGCACCCGATCTACTTCCGCATACATGGTGTTCGCGGCCTGCGGATTCTGGCTGAGAAGATACCAGGTCCAGGCCAGAGCGTTGGCTACCGTCTCATAGCCGGCCAGGAAGATGGTAAGGACCTCACGCGTAACTGCGTATCGGACATTCCCACTCCGGTCCCTTCTTCATCGCGGGCAGCCATCAGAATAGAGAGGAGATCGCCCCTCTCTTCGAGCTGTTGCGGCGAGAGCGCACGACGGCTCGCGATCATGTTTGCAACCAGCGAGTTCAGGCGCGTACGAGAGCGCCGAAACTGCATCACGCGATTACGTCCCTAAACTTCTGTAGAAACGGTTGAGCGGCGAGCTGGAGCGAGCCGCTCCGGACTGGCTCCTTAGGATGATGTTTGAGAGAACGACATGCCTTGAGGAGGGCAGAGGAGATGGCTCGCAAAGAAAACGCTACGAGGATTTTGGTGGATTGGCAAGCAGGGCTGGGTGGGGAAGATTACCTGCGGGGCCTGGTGGAACGGGT
>DAHWOF010000127.1 GCA_027335345.1 Granulicella sp.
CCCAGCTCGACGTCGCACTCCAGGGCCACCGAGTCGTAGCCCTGCGCCATGGGGTAGAGAAGCTCGTGGACGTGGATCGGCTGCTCGTCCTGGAAGCGCTTGTGGAAGTCCTCCCGCTCCAGCATCTGGGAGACGGTGAACTTGGCGGCCAGGCGGACCATGCCGGCGTAGCCCAGCTTGTCCAGCCATTCGGAGTTGTAGCGGACCTCGGTCTTGTTCCGGTCGAGGATCTTGAAGACCTGGTCCTTGTAGGTCTCAGCATTGCGATCGATCTCTTCCCGGGATAGCGGCTTGCGGGTCTGGTTCTTGCCGGTGGGATCGCCGATCAGGGCCGTGGAGTCGCCGATCAGAAAGATCACCGTATGGCCAAGCTGCTGGAAGTGCTTCAGCTTACGCATCAGCACGGTATGACCCAGGTGCAGATCCGGCGCCGTGGGGTCGAAACCGGCTTTGATGCGCAGGGGAGTGCCTGTGCGGCGGGAGTCCTCCAGGCGGGCCGCAAGGGCCTCCGGGGCTGCGGAAGCGACCGGGGGGATGATCTCGGCGGCGCCTTTTGTAATCAGGTCAAGCTGCTCGGCGACCGGGGCAAAGATGGGGTAGGATTCCGTTGGCATGGGTCATCTGAAGTATATTTCGTCCTCCCTGGAGTTGCATCCCAGGCGGCCCGGCTCTGCGGGCTGCGAGTAATTGTTGACTCTGGCCGGGGCAGCTTGATACATTTAGAGGGTTCATCGAGTGTCCGGGGCGTGCCGTCATGAAGAGGCGCGGCGGGCTTTGGCCGGGAGTACGCCGGACACAAGGGAACCACTGCGGAGTCTGCCCGAAATGGGTGAATGCGAGAGTCCGCGGTTGGCGAAATGCCCGTCCGAAGCACGCCTGCGACACCCTCCTCCCTGCTGCACCACAAGCAGGACCCCAAGGGGATGGGCTATGCGGGCCGGAACAGCGAAACGGAGTCGAGTCATTGAGCTCTCCGGGTGAGAGCGGTTTGGATGCACCTCGGCCACCGTCGACTGTTATTTCGTTTTGAGTGGTAGGTAGTGGTTGTTGGAGTACGCGCAGTCAGACGTACGGTCGCGCGCAGGATTCAGAACTTCGCCGAAGCGTGTTCCTCCGGAGGCTTGAGGGTCGGGAGGGTTGAGCATGCTTCGCCTTCCACGCGTCTGCCCAAAAGGGGCATGGAGCGGGGAAGTAGCGTGAAGGAGCTGCCCTGCGCCGAGCCCGAACCAGAGTTTCGGGTGGCTTCTGCTTTTGGGCGGAGGCTGCCAGCAGGTAGTTTGAAGGAGTTGTTCAGTGCCTACGTTTCATCAGCTCGTAAAGCAGGGTCGGACGCCGACCCGCTACAAGACGGCATCGCCCGCGCTGCAGGGATCTCCCCAGCGCCGCGGCGTTTGCACGCGCGTCTATACCCAGACCCCCAAGAAGCCGAACTCGGCGCTACGCAAGGTGGCGCGCGTTCGTCTGACCAACGGGATTGAGGTCACCACCTACATTCCGGGCATCGGTCACAACCTCCAGGAGCACTCGATCGTGCTCATTCGCGGAGGCCGCGTGAAGGATCTCCCTGGGGTTCGTTACCACGTGGTGCGTGGAACCCTGGACTCGGTGGGCGTGGCCAACCGCAAGCAGGGCCGTTCGAAGTATGGAGCCAAGCGCCCCAAGGCGGCTGCGGGCAAGTAAATTTCCGGTTCTTCTCCGTAAGGGGAAGAGCCAGGCAGGCCGGCAACGGCCGGCCATAGCCAAGCCCAGTTCGTGAGAGGTTCACCGCGCTGGGGGAAGAAGAGAAAGAACAGAGATGCCGAGAAAAGGGTATATCGCCAAGCGTGAGGTTCCGGTGGATCCAATCTATGGATCCACGCTGGTTACAAAGTTCGTTAACAGCATGATGTGGGGCGGCAAGAAGTCGACGGCTCAGGCCATCTTCTATCAGGCCATGACCAACCTTGAGGCCAAGGGGGGCGACGAGGCGCTCAAGCTGTTCAAGAAGGCGGTGGAGAATGTGAAGCCGATACTGGAGGTCAAGAGCCGCCGCGTGGGTGGAGCGAACTATCAGGTGCCGATCGAGGTCAATCCGGAGCGCCGCACCTCGCTGGCGATTCGCTGGCTGGTGACCTACGGTCGCGCCCGTGGAGAGAAGGGTATGGTGGAGAAGCTCACCGCCGAGCTGCTGGACGCCGCCAACGGCCGTGGTGCGGCGATGAAGAAGAAGGAAGATGTTCATCGCATGGCGGAGGCGAACAAGGCTTTTGCGCACTATCGCTGGTAGGCATCCTCTTTGCGGGGGGCGTATGCGGGCTGAGTGCATTCGTCACCAGTTTTTGCAGCAACCGCGGGCATGAAGTCCGCAGAAAAGAAGATAACGTGGCACGCACAGTTCCTCTACAAAAATGCCGCAACATCGGCATCATGGCGCATATCGACGCCGGTAAGACGACGACGACCGAGCGCATCCTCTTCTATACGGGTGTGAACCACCGTATCGGCGAGGTGCATGAGGGCACTGCCACCATGGATTGGATGGAGCAGGAGCAGGAGCGTGGCATCACCATCACCTCCGCGGCCACCACCTGCACATGGAATGGCATCCGTATCAACATCATCGACACGCCGGGGCACGTGGACTTTACGGCGGAGGTGGAGCGGTCCTTGCGGGTGCTGGATGGGGCCTGCGCCTGCTTTGATTCGGTGCAGGGTGTGCAGCCGCAGTCGGAGACGGTATGGCGGCAGGCCAACAAGTACCGGGTTCCACGGATCTGCTTTATCAACAAGATGGATAAGGCTGGAGCCAACTTCGAGTATGCGACTTCCACCATTGTGAATCGTCTGGGCGCCAAGGCGGTGCCGATTCAGATTCCCATTGGGGAAGAGTCCAAGTTCGCCGGCGTGGTGGACCTGGTGGAGATGCGCGCGATTCTATGGCACGACGAGACCATGGGCGCCAAGTATTCGGTGGAACCGGTTCCGGCCGATTTGAAAGAGAAGGCGGAGCGGTTGCGCACCGAGCTGATCGAGGCGGTTGCGGACTCGGATGAAGAGGTGATGCACAAGTATCTGGAGGGCGAGGAGATTTCGGTTGCCGAGATCAAGCGCGCCATCCGCAAGGCGACCATCGCCATGCACATCTTTCCGGTGCTGTGCGGGACCGCCTTCAAGAACAAGGGGATTCAGACGCTGCTGGATGCGGTTGTCGATTATCTTCCAAGTCCCATCGACGTGCCCGCCATTGAGGGTACGGAGCCGGGCGAGCCGGAGGTCAAGCTGGTGCGGCGCGCCGATGACAGCGAGCCGTTTTCGGCGCTGGGATTCAAGATTATGACCGATCCGTTTGTCGGCCAACTGATCTTCATCCGGGTGTACTCTGGGCAGTTGAAGACGGGCGATTCGGTGTTGAATCCACGCACCGGCCGCACCGAGCGGATCGGACGCCTGCTCAAGATGCATGCCAACAAGCGCGAGGAGATTACCGAGATTCTGGCTGGTGACATCTGCGCGGCAGTGGGTTTGAAGAACCTGAACACCGGCGATACCATCTGCAGCGACAAGGCCCCGATTCTTCTGGAGTCCATCGACTTTCCGGCCCCGGTGATCGAGGTGGCGGTCGAGCCCAAAACCAAGGCTGACCAGGAGAAGATGGCCATGGCGCTGGCCAAGCTGGCGCAGGAAGATCCTACCTTCAAGGTGCGGACCGACGCCACCAACGGCCAGACGATCATCGCGGGGATGGGCGAGCTGCACCTGGAGATCATCGTCGACCGCATGATGCGCGAGTACAAGGTCGAGGCCAATGTCGGCAAGCCCCAGGTGAACTACCGCGAGACGATTCGCGCCAAGGCGGAGGCTGAGGGCAAGTACATTCGCCAGACCGGCGGTTCGGGTAACTACGGGCACGCCAAGATTCGCGTTGAACCCAACGAGCCTGGTAAAGGCTACGAGTTTCTCAATGA
>DAHWOF010000086.1 GCA_027335345.1 Granulicella sp.
ACGAAAAGGCGGAATCAAAGCCAGACGAATCATCGCCGCCACCAGCGACAACTACCGCGCCCATCTACTCGGACTGGGATAATCGCAAGGCTCCCTCATGCTCTTTCTACCTTCGCCTTCTCTTCATGCGATCACCCTGGCATTCTGCCCGACGTGGATCCGCGGCGGGAGTGCGGCTGGCTATACTCGTTGAAGGGAGGGTGCCGTGGCCGATCCAGCGATCTGTCATCACTTTGAACATCTCAGGCCGGTCCAGAGCGCTCGCGCCAGCTACGCTCGGGGTTGCCAGGAGTGCCTCGGCGCGGGCGAGCCGTGGGTACATCTCCGGGAGTGCCTGATCTGCGGCTACGTCGGTTGTTGTGACCAATCAAAGAATCAGCACGCGAAGCAGCATTTTGGCGCTACGCAGCACGCGGTGATGCGCTCCGTAGAGCCGGGCGAGGCGTGGGGTTGGTGTTACGTTGATAAGGTGAAGGTGAAGTTTTAGCTCGTCGCCGGCTGCGAACGAAGCCAAGCGATCTGCTGTCACCCAGTCTCGAATCTTGAAGGAGGTAGTGCGATGTCAGAGGGAGTAGTGCATATCACGGTTTTGCCGAGTGGTCCCTTGCGGGTGCAAGGACACATCTTGCTGACCGATGCCGATGGGCGGGAGTGGGATCTGCGCGGCAAGCCGGCCATCAGCCTGTGCCGCTGCGGCATGAGCGAGAAGCGTCCATTCTGCGATGGAGCCCATGGGCGCAACGGCTGGCAGTGCGATGCGGCTCCGCCGGGCAATCTCACCTAGCGCGCCGGCGGGTACTTGGACAGCTTTCTCTGCAGAGAGCGGCGATGAATTCCAAGCTTGCGAGCCGCCTCCGAGATATTCCCGCCGCTGTCGGCGATGACGCGCTGCAGGTGCTCCCACTCCACACGGGCGAGGCTGGGAGCTTCAACAGGAGCGTTGGGGAGAGAAGTGTCCGGTGTCCGCAGTTTTTCGTAGGTGGCCAGGATCTGGTCGGCATCGGCAGGTTTGCTCAGGTAGTAGTCGGCGCCGCGCCGCATGGCGGTGATCGTGGTTGGAATGCTGCCATAGCCGGTAAGGACGATGATGGTCATCGAGGAATCGATGGCCCGGAGACGTTCGACCAGATCCAACCCGTCCATCCCTGGCATCCGGAGGTCGACCAGAGCCAGATGCGGATGCATCTGTGCCGCCATCGCCAGGGCCTCTTCTCCGCCGCCGGCCGCACGGGCGTCCCAGGCGCGTTGCGCCAGTGCGCGGCACAGGCGGGTGCGAAAGACCTCGTCATCATCGACAATCAAAGCCCGGGGGTGAGTTGCCGCTTCAGCCATGGCGGGCAGCCTCCCGTTGTGCAAACCTTGTTGGCAGCGTGAGCGTGGCGGTGGTTCCCCGGCCCGGACAAGAGGCAAAAGAGAGATCGCCGCCCAGACGCTCGGCGAAAGAGCGAGCCAGAAAAGTTCCCAAACCCATGCCTCGACCGGGCTCCTTGGTGGTGAAGAAGGGTTCCGTGACCCGGCGGAGGACCTCCTCCGGCATGCCGGTCCCGTTATCACAGATGGAGAACGCGATGGTAGAGCCGCCGGAACAGGCTTTGAGGACAACCTCGACATCCTGCGGGCCGGAGTCGAGCGCATTGCTCAGCAGAGCGGTCAGCGACTGGACCGTGGCCCGCACCGGGAGGAACAGCGAAGCGGAGGCAGGGACGGCCTCGACCCTGATCTGCGAGCGCCGTGCGGCGGAGATCTCAAGCAGAGTTTGCTGGAGGAGTTCACCAACTTCAATCGTTCGCGGCGATTCACCGACGGGCTCCGCGCCGTCCGCACTCATCCTTTGCAGGATGCGTTGACAACGCTCGACCTGCGAGCGGATCAGATTCGCGTCTTCGCGCAACGCTGCTCCATCCTGCAATCTGGAGGCGTAACACTCCAGCTCGTGGGCGATCACGGCGATCGTTCCCAGCGGTGTGCCCAGTTCATGGGCGGCGCCCGCCGCCAGCGTCGCCAGCGAAGTCAGCCTCTGGTGCTTCGCAAGCCGCTCCTGCAGCGCCCGCACCTCCTGTTCGCGGAGACGAAGAGCATGGGTCACGCGGCTGGTAAAAAAGCTGATCAGGAGCACCGCAATGACAAAGGCAAACCACATGCCCACCAGATGTGGAAGAAAACCTCGTTCGGAGGACGAGACCTGGAGCCCGCGAAAAGGGAGCCGCAGAAAGAAGAGCAGTCCAAAGCACACGACGGAGAGGCCGCCCAGCGCCCACGTCCAGCTTCTTTCCAGCACGACCGCGGCCAGCGTGATCTGAACCAGATAGAGCAGGCTGAAGGGGTTCATCGGTCCGCCCGTCAGGGCGAGCACGAAGGTCAGGCAGAGCGTGTCCAGGGTGAAGATCGCCCCAAGCATCGCCTGGGGCGAACGCACCAAGCCGCGTGAGGCGCGGTGAAGAGAGAAGTTGGTCACCAGAACGCAGACCAGCGGCAGCAGCACCCACAGCGAGACGCTCCGGAATCCAAGGCCCCAGGCAGCTCCTCCCAGGGTGGCGACCGCCCAGGCGAGCATTCCATAGCGCAGGCGAACCACCCAAGGCAAAGCCAGATTGGGAGCTTCGTCCTTCTCCAGGGCGGGATATTCGCTCAAAACCTGCGCCGAGGGAGATGTTGCGTCGACCGCTGCCGTTGCCTGGTTCATGCTGTCTCTCATCATAAGACTCGGGCTGGTGGGCCACTGGGGTGCGACAAAGTGCCGCAGCCCACGCCGCCGTTTCAGGGCTTCGCTGCGGGATATGATGAGCGGTGCGCAGCCACTGATTCGATCTCGAAGGGTGGTCTGGCGAGAGGCGGTCCTGATTCTGTTCCTGAGCCTCTGCACAGTTGCGCGAAGAAAGAGGCTTTTGATCTGTGCGACGCTATGCATTCACTGTGGCCTGTGTGTTGCTCGCTGGTTCTCTGCCCGCATTCGCCACCATCTTCGGATCGGTGCGCGGCGTCGTCCACGATCCCCAGCACCGTCCGATTCGCGGGGCGCGCGTGACGCTGAAGGCGAAAGACTCCAGCTTTACCCAATCGCAGAACTCCAACAGGAATGGTGAGTTTCTCTTTACTTCCGTGCCGATTGGGGATTACACGGTGACGGCATCGTACAAGGGCTTTCAGAAGGCCAGCGAGGACGTGATCGTGGAGTCCGATACACGCCCGGTGCTGCATCTTCAACTGGCCATTGAAGGCGCCAAGGAGCTTGTGACGGTGTACGAGACACCGGGGCAGGTGACGACGGACAGCGCAACGCCGACGACCCTGCTGAGCCGGAGAACGATTCAGCAGACTCCGGGTGCCAACCTCACCAACGACATGGAGATGATCACAGACTACGTTCCCGCGACGTACGTCACCCACGACATGCTGCACATGCTGGGCGGCCATCAGTTTGAATGGCTGATCGACGGCGTCCCTATCCCCAACACCAACATCGCCACCAATCTTGGTCCGCAGATCTACCCACGAGACATTGATTATCTGGAGGCGTTCAGCGGCAGCTTCGACGCCGACTATGGAGACCGCACCTATGGCATGTTCAATGTGGAGCCGCGCACCGGCTTTGAGTACAACCGCGACTGCGATCTGGATATCACGGCGGGAAACTTCTATCAGACGGACAATCAACTGAGCTGCGGATCTCACAGCGAAAGATCAGCCTTCTACATCAGCCTGAACGGCAACCGCAGCGCCTATGGGCTCCAGACCCCGATCGCGCAGGACGTGAATGACGCGGCCAATGGTTTTGGAGGCTTCTCTACCTTCATCTTCAACTCCGACGCCCAAAACCAGTTTCGGTTGATCACCTCGCTGATGCGGGACTATTATCAGATTCCGATCGATCCCAATCCCAACTCCTCCGGCAACCGGATTCTGGAATCCTCAGGGGAGTCTCCGAGCTATGGCCTGCACGACGCCGAAGTTGAGCCGGATGGTTACGCGCTGCTCTCCTGGGTTCATACCTTCAATCCAAATACCATCCTCACCATCTCCCCGTTCTATCACTACAACGGCGCGGATTATCACGGCGGCGTCCACGATACTCCGGTGCGCTCCACCGTTCAGCAGAACGCCGGCTATGCGGGAGCGCAGACGGACTTCACCCGAACCTTCTGGAAGAACCAGTTTCAGGCCGGCTTCTACAGCTTTTATCAGCACCAATATAACTACTTCGATAACGTGTTCGCCGCGCCCACGGCCGGCACGCCGAACCTTCCTGCCTCCTCCATCGGAGTGAATGGAGGGTTGGTCGACGAGTGGGTGAACGACACCTTCAAAGTGACTCCGTGGTTTACGTTGATCCTGGGGCTGCGGTCGTCGCAGTTCGATTCGACGATCAAAGAGCAGGCCAACGATCCACGATTCGGGGCGGCGCTGCAGGTTCCGCATCTGAAGTGGGTGTTCAGCGGGTTCTACGGCTACTACTACCAGGCGCCGCCGCTTTCCACGGCGACCGGGGCTCTGCTGGGGCTGGCGACCAGTCAGGACTTCGGCTTTGCGCCGCTCCATGGAGAGAGAGATATCCAATGGCAGTATGGGGTCACGATTCCCTATCGCAACTGGACACTCTGGGTCAACAACTATGAGACCAGGGCCGAGAATTGGCTGGACCACAACAACATTGGAGAATCCAATATCTTCTGGCCCATTACCTGGTCTTATGCCTTGATCCAGGGCTGGCAGCTCACCCTGCGCTCTCCAAATGTGCTGCATCATGGGCAGTTCCATCTTGCCTATGCGAATCAGATCGCGCGGGCCACTTCGCCGATCACCGGCGGACTGATCTGCCCACCTTCGGATGGGACGGCCTGCCCGTTGGACATTCCGCCCGGACTCGCCCCCGTCGACCACGACCAGAGAAACACCTTGAACTTCGGATTCAACGGAGTTCTACCCTGGAAGTCATACGCATCCACCAACGTTTACTACGGCTCGGGGTTTACGAATGGCTTGTATGGAGCGCCGGACGCGCAGTATCCAGGCCAGTATCTGCCCAGTCACACCACGTTCGATCTCTCCGCCGGCAAGCGCTTTGCGGGACGATACACCGTCTCTGCAACCATGCTGAACGTGACCGACCTGAGGGTTCAGTTAGATAACAGCTTGACCTTTGGCGGATTTCACTGGAATGAGCCGCGCCAGATCTACGGCGAGGTTCGCTACCGGTTCAAGTTTTAGAAGGATCTTCCGTCAACCGCGGGGTCGGGAGCGGCGGGGGCTTCCATGCCCAGAGACCGCGTCGCCTTGTTAGCCCCATCTGGAGAGAGAGCGCTCGAACGAGCCGTCCCGTCGCCAGCCTGCGCGGCGCGGCTACGTCTGTCCCGGTGGGCCGAAAGGGCCGAGGCCGGGTATGGGAGCAAGACTTCAGCGCAGAATCAAATAACCTCCTCGCTCCGCAAGAGGTTCCACCCCGAGGATTTGTCAATTTCGTTTTCAAGCTTTCCGGGGGATCGGACGATATAGATGGTGGCTCGGAAAAAGGAGCTGGAGCGGGATCGATTTTGGCGAGGACTGCGACGGCAGCGGAGGTGGTCGCCGCGGCGTCTTTCAAGGACCGCGGAATGCGGTTTGTCTTTGCTCCAGGACAGTTTCTCGATGCGCCGAAGGTAAAGATCCACCCTCTGCGACGGCGAGGAAGGTGCATCGTGAAGTTGCGGAATTTGCCTGCTTAGGGCGGAGGAACGGAAGTGATGGAGCGCAGCGGCGGATCTCTGCAGGAGGATGCGATGGAGAAGCGCAAGGGCCATCGGATGGGAGGGGGCAAACCGGAGGAGAGGTTGGCGAAGGATGTAGCCCGGCTTTACGCATGGGTGAACGCTGACCATGCGACTTATCGGGACTTCTCTCGTTTCAAGCAGCGGCGCTCCACAATCGGGCCGCTGGTGGGTAAGCGGGAGACGAGGGATCAGGCCAGGCCGTTCTCTGACGGGCCGGCGCCTGAGCGTCACCTGTCTGCCTCGGTGTCTCCAAGCTCTGAGGTTTCGCTCGCCGTCCCCGATCCTGCTGCGGCAGGCAAGGGAAGGCCAATCTCGCCTCCGGAGACCCGCTCCGCCGCCACGGCAGCGAGCGCCGGTGTTGGAGCTCCTTCCAAGCAGTCAACCCCAGATGGTGGCGCGGTTCCATGGCCTCGGAACGTGCCCGCACATCCCGTGTCAGGGTGAATCGACGGAAGAAACCGGCCGCCGATGATAAAGACGCACTCCTGTGGACTTGAGGGAGCGGCCAAAGCCGCGCTCGCCGCCAAGCCTTGACTCATTTCGAATACCGCGGCGATTGCCGACAGACCGTATGAAGAAGATCTTAAAAATTTGGAAGAAACTGGGCGTCTCTTCCGGCCTCTCGGCAAGTCTCCTTCGCCTTGCGGTCTATGCTTTGCTGCTCTTCTTCGCCTTCGAGTTCATCACCATCGACTTTCAATGGCTGGCGCAACTGGCTTTGGGCGGGTTGACCATCGTCATCGCCTATGCTTTGCATCGCTCTTCGGAGTCCGAAGCGGTGACCATGACCCTGATGGCGGCTTCGATGCTGGCCACGGCTCGATATGCCTACTGGCGCTATCTGAGCGTGATTCGCGCTCTGCTGAGCATCGATAGCCATTTGACCATGCTCGACTTTTTCTTCATCCTGCTCCTGCTCTCCGCGGAGACCTACGCCTGGGTCATTCTCTATCTCGGCTACATGCAGTCGATCCGTCCGCTGCGCCGAGCTCCGGTTCCTTTACCCGGAGATGTTGCGCAGTGGCCGCATGTGGACGTTCTGATTCCCACCTACAACGAGCCGTTGTCCGTGGTGCGGTCGACAGTTTTTGCCGCGCAGAACATCGACTACCCACCGGACAAGCTGCATGTCTATGTCCTGGACGACGGTCGGCGCGATCACTTCGAAGAGTTCTGCGCCGAGGCGGGGGTCGGCTACATGCGGCGCAACGACAACCGGCACGCCAAGGCCGGCAATATCAACCATGCGCTGCAAAGGGTCGCCTCGCCTTATGCGGCGATCTTCGACTGCGATCATGTTCCGACCCGAAGCTTTCTGCAGATCACCCTGGGATGGTTGCTCAAGGATCGGCGTCTAGGCATGCTGCAGACGCCGCACTTCTTCTATTCGCCCGATCCCTTTGAGAGAAATCTGGACCATTTCAAGGAGATTCCCAACGAAGGCGAGTTGTTCTATGGGGTTCTGCAGGATGGCAATGACCTGTGGAACGCGACGTTCTTCTGCGGATCCTGCGCTATCCTGCGCCGCTCCGCGCTGGATGAGATCGGCGGCGTCGCCACGGAGACGGTCACCGAAGACGCGCACACCTCGCTGCGCATGCAGATGCGCGGATGGGAGACGGCCTACATCAATATTCCTCAGGCCGCCGGCTTGGCCACGGAGACTCTCGCCAGCCATATCGGGCAGCGCATTCGCTGGGCTCGAGGCATGACCCAGATTCTGCGTTCGGACTGCCCGCTCTTTGTAAAAGGGCTTACCTGGCCGCAGCGTCTCTGCTACTTCAACTCGATGATCCACTTCCTTTACGCCGGTCCACGACTCATCTTTTTGACTGCGCCGCTGGTCTACATGCTCTTTGGCCACACCTGCATTCCCGGCTTCTGGGGAGTGATTCTGGCCTATGCGTTGCCCCACATCTTTCTTTCCACCGTGACCAACCTCCGCATTCAGGGCCGGCATCGCTTCTCGTTCTGGAATGAGGTCTATGAGACCATCCTGGCGCCCTACATTCTGGCGCCGACCTTGCTGGCGCTGGTGAACCCGAAGCTCGGCAAGTTCCGCGTGACCGCCAAGGGCCGCATCCTGCAGGAGAGCCATTTCGACTTCGATATTGCGCTGCCCTACGTGATTCTGATTTTGCTCAATCTCATTGCTCTGGCGAGCATCCCGATCCACGTATTTTATGGAGCCGCGGTGGAACCCAGCACCGTGGTGATGAACGCACTCTGGATCCTGTTCAACACGGTTCTTCTGGGCACGGCCGCCAGCGTGGCCATGGAACGCAAGCAGTTACGCAAGGACGTTCGCCTGGAGATGTGTCTCCCGGTTGAGGTGCGTGTTCCGGGCCGGCGGCCGGTCTTTGGCGAATCGGTGAACATGTCTCTGGGCGGCGCCTCGCTGCGGCTTGAGCAGCCCGTGGATTTGCCTCCTGGTGAGCAGATTACAGTGTTGTATCCGCTGCGCGATCAGCAGGCCGACTTCAAAGCGACGGTGATTGAGGCAGACTCGCGGACGATGCGCGTCCAGTACCACCGACTGTCGCTGGAGGAGGAAGAGCAGCTTACGCTAGTTCTCTTCTCCGGCGCTGACACGTGGTTGAATCGCATGGAGGGCCGCCAGTCTGATCGGCCCATGCAAAGCCTGAGACAGCTTGTGAAGCTTTCGATTCGCGGTGTAGGCTTCGCTTTGAAGTCGCTGGCGCGGCGCAAGAAGCGGGATCGGGCTGCTGAGCGCGTACCCGTCACCACCGGCTTTCTCCTGGCCCTGCTGGCTCTCTGGCTTCCTGTTAGGATGCAGGCTGCCGCAACACCTGCCGGCCTGGTCTTGCCTTCTTCTCCGGCCGCAACCTCAGCCGGCAGCGGCGCCTTCCATCGCGAGCTTTCCTTTCAGGAGTTGACGCCAGGTGGTGCGCTTCCGTTCAACGCTCCGCGGTCGGCACACAACGTGACGCTGGTTCTGCCATCCGATGAGGTGGTTCAGCAGGGTGTGTTGCACTTGCACTACGCCATCTCACCCTATCTCATCGCCAAGCGAAGCTTGTTGAGGATTCTGTTGAATGGAGCGCTCGTGGCGGCTTTGCCCGCGCCCACAGGCGCCGCTGTGGGGCGGCCGGTCAGCACGGATCTCCCTGTGCCGGCGAGTCTCTTTCTGCGGAAGAACACGTTCCAATTCCAGCTTGAAGAAGACTCGGCCAGCCCCTGCGCCACTGCTGAGAACCTGCCCTGGGCGCGCATCGAGGCCGGTTCCAGCGTGGAGATCGCCGGAGACCTGCTCCCTTTGGCGGATGATCTTGGGCAGTTGCCTCGGCCTTTCTTCGAGAAGGACGTCAGCGGGCCTCCCGCTGCGATTCCATTCGTCTTTCTTGAAGATCCTGATCGCCAAACGCTGACGGCTGCAGGAGTCGTAGCCTCCTGGTTTGGAGTTCAAGCCGGATCGCAGCGGCTCGAACTTCCCGTGTCCATCGGTTCGCATCTGCCCCAAGGCAACGTGATTCTCTTTGCAGACCATCCCTGGTCCCTTCCAGCGAATCTGGGTCTGAAGGTGGAGGGCCCGATGATCGCCGAGCGGACCAATCCTGACGACCCTTACGGCAAGGTGCTGATCCTTGCCGGCGCAAACGGGTCAGAGCTTCTCACGGCAGCGCGCGCTCTTGCCCTGCAGCGTGGCCTGAGCAAAGCGGGAGCCGCGTTTACTCCCACAGAGTTGCGTCTACGCAGGCGCAGCGCAGACGATGCTCCGCTCTGGCAGAGCACCACGCAGAGGTTGCCGCTGTGGATGCCCTCCGGCGAGTCGAAGACCTCGAATGAAGGAACGGACCCTTTGTCGATCCAACTTCGTCTTCCTCCGGATCTTTACTACGGCGACCGCACCTTTGTGAGACTGCACCTTGACTATAGCTACAGCCCGTTGCAGTCTACCGATGGGTCGGTACTGCGCATCACGCTCAACGGCATGAAAGCGGGCGATCTGCCATTGCCCCCAGGCCAGGATGCGAGCCTGCGGATCTCCAGAGTGATTCCCATACCGGTTGCGGAACTGCGGCCGTTTGCAAACAGGATCCAATTCAGCTTTCTCCCACGGATTGCCAAGCCGGCCGCTTGTGATCTTCCCCATCCCGTTGACTTGAACGGCGCCATCCGCAGCAGCTCTTTTCTGGAGCTGCGGCAGCTTCGCCACTGGACGAGCCTGCCGGACCTGAGGCTGTTCTCTGCCGCTGGATTTCCATTTACGCGCTACGCCGATCTTGCCCAGACTACCGTTATCTTGCCATGGCGCCCCTCGCCTGGAGAGATCAGCGTCTATCTCATGCTGCTGGAATCTTTCGGCAGCGAGACTGGCTATCCTGCTCTGCGCGTCAGCGTAGGGGAGCCAAGCAGGGCGGGAACAACCGATGATCTGGTGATCGGTACCGCCCGCGATCAGCCGGACTTTGCGCTGTTGGATGGCCGTTTGCCGGTTGGGCTCAGAGGGCCAGATCTCTCGTTCGCCATACATGACGGCCCTCTCTCTGCCGGCGAGAGGCTGTGGTGGCAGTTGGCAGAGATGAGTCCGCACTGGAAGCATGGCCTGGAAGTGTTCTTGAGCAGGAAAGGGGAGAAGGACTCGGGCAACGACTCACTGGCTGTCACTCTGGCGCGGTCTCCTGAGGCGCTGATTCAGGAGACGGAGTCACCCTGGCGAAAGGATCGCACGGTGGTGAGCATTCTGCTGTGTGATGACGACGGAGCGTCGGCCTTGGTAAATGCCTTCGGCGATGCCGCGCGACGGGAAGATCTTACAGGTTCGGTCAGCGTGCTGCGCGATGGCCAGTTCGCTTCCTACCGCACGGAAGAGCATAGCTACAATGTGGGTCAACTGGCGTGGTGGGAGAGGGTCCGTTACCGGCTTCGGCAGTTTCCGTGGCTGATCGTGGTGCTCAACTTTGTTCTTGGCCTGTTGCTCGTTCCCTGGATGCAGGCCAGGCTGGATCGCCGACGGAAGATGCGGCTGGAGGTGGGAGATCTATGAGATGGAAGTATGGAGTGTGGCTGCTAGCCATGGTTCTGCAGCCGGCGCCGCAGGCGCAGCCCCGCAGCGCATGGCCTTTCTGGTCGAGCTATGAACGGCATTTCCTGAGTCCGCAGGGCCGCGTGGTGGACTTCTCCCGGAACTCGATGACAACCTCTGAAGGGCAAAGTTATGCGCTGTTCTTCTCCCTGGTTGCGGGCGACGCCAAGGAGTTTGAACGCATTCGGGCGTGGACGGAGGACAATCTTGCCCGTGGCAACCTGGCAGAGAATCTACCGGCCTGGAGCTGGGGACAAGGCTCGCACGGAGCGTGGCGGGTTCTGGACGGAGGCTCCGCCGCTGACGCCGATCTGTGGATCGCGTACAGTCTGCTCGAAGCGGGAAGACTCTGGCGGCATCCGGCCTACTCGCAGACCGGCAAGGCGCTCCTCGAGCAGATCGCTCGCCATGAAGTAGCCCAGGCGCCGGGGTTGGGCGCGGTGCTGATGCCGGGGCCAACGCAGCTCTTCTCCGGCCCCGGGCGCTGGATTCTCAATGAGAGCTACGCTCCGCTTCCCTTGCTGATGGCCGCGGCCTTGGCCGATCCCGCAGGGCCGTGGCGGGAGATGGCTGCGAATCTGCCGGAGTGGCTCCAGCAAGCCAGCCCGTCTGGATTTGCGATGAACTGGGTGGAGTGGTCCCACGGAAGGTTCACGGCGATTGCGAATCCAGGGCCGGCTGGAGCGGGCGCCGGCGGCGTTGGTTACGGAAGCTATGACGCGATTCGCGTTTACCTGTGGGCGGGCATGACGAATCCGAAGACGTCCGGCGCCGGAAAGATCCTGTCCATCTTTGCGCCCATGGCGCGCCTGTTGGCGCAAGGACAACCTCCCCCAGAGGTCGTCAGCCCAACGGGAGAGGTTCTCAGCAAGAACTCACCGGTTGGATTCGCAGCCGCGCTGGCGCCCTTTCTACAGCTCTCCGGAGAAGGTGCGGCGGCAGTTGCTGAGCAGCAAAGAGTGAATGCGCAGTTCCAACGCACCACGGGGCTGCTGGGAGCCGATCCGCATTACTACGATCAGAATCTGGCGCTCTTTGCGCAGGGATGGTGGCAACGGCGCTTCCGCTTCAGCGCGGACGGGAGATTGCAGGTTCGATGGGAACACTAGAGCCATCACCGCGTTGCTGGGAGGCGGAGCCTGATTGCCGGTGGGCAGTTGTTTCAAGGGGAGCGCCGCCACAAGCCTGTTGCAGAACGATCGCTTCCCGTAGACTGAGCCGCAGCCGGATCCTGCACCGGATCGTCTTTCTGTTGGTACTCCTGATTGGCGCGGTGGGTGTCTTTGCATCGGCGCAGCCAACCTCACCGGCAGAGAGGGCGCTGCTGACCAGGGCGCAGGCGTTTGCCGCTCGCAGCCAGTTTGACTTGGCTGTTCAGGCATGGAAGCAGGTTCTGGCCTCGGATCCGGCGAATCAACAGGCGCTGATGGGGATCGCTCGCGCTGAGATGCAACTGGGCCGCCGCCAGGAGGCGGAAGCGTATCTGGACAGACTACGTCACCTTGGCGGCGATGCGAAGATCGTGCAGCAGATTGCATCCATGCCCCCGGCGCAAACCCCTGGGCAGCGTTTGGAAGCGGCGCGCCGGCTTGCCCAACAGGGCCGCTACGCAGACGCTATGGCGATCTACCGTTCGCTGTATGGAGAGACGCCTCCGGATGGCGACATTGCGCTGGACTACTACGACACTGAGGCGGCGATTCCGACCGACCGCAGCCGTGCTGTGGCTGGTCTACGCGGCCTGACGCAGCGTTTTCCCGGCGATCCGCGCTATGCCATCACACTCGGCAGGGCTCTCACCTACGACTCGGTTACCCGGCCGGAGGGCATCGCCATCCTGCAGAGATATTCAGATGTCGCCGCTGCCCGGAGCGCGCTGACGCAGGCAGAGATCTGGCAGAAAGTGGCGGCGGCAGCGGCAACCAAGCCGGGGAGTGCAGCGAACGTTGCCTTGGCGGCAGCCTATCGCGCTCTTCATCGCGGGGATCTGAGCGAGGCGCGGAAACGCTTCCAAAGGCTTCTGGCAATGAGCCCGTCCGATCCACGGGCGCTGAGCGGCATGGGCTACGTGCAGATGAGGCAAGGTGACTTCGCCGCCGCTGAACACTGGTTTGAGCGTGCCCGAACCGCGGGAGCAGCCGGGTTGGACGGCGAGATTACCCTGGCCCGATTCTGGCAACGCATGAACAAGGGCTCTGCCGAACTGAACTCCGGCAAGACCAGCTCCGCGTTGGAAGATCTTCGCGCCGCAGTGGCGATCCAGCCGACCAACCCCGACGCGCTCGAGGCTCTGGCCGGTGCGCTGCGGCAGGCTGGCGAGAATCGTCGGGCCGCAACCGTCTTCGCCAGCCTGGTTCAGCGGGCTCCCGGCCGCCTTGCTGCCTGGCGCGGCTTGTTTCTTGCCCAGTCCGCAGACGGCGATGCGCAAGCGGCTCTCGCCACGCTGGATCGCATGCCGTTGGCGCAGCGGAGCCGGATGGAGGTCGATCCCGAGAGCCTGCGCGCACTGGCTGCTGACGATCTCGCGGCCGGCCGCAAGGATGGCTATCGAGACGTCGTGGATCGCGCCCTTGGGCTCTGCGCTCCCCAGCGCGTCAAAGAGATGCCTGTGGGAATACATAGTCAATGTGCCGATTTGCTGCAGAATCTGCACCAGGATGGCGCCGCGGTGGCGGTTCTTCAACAGATGATCGTGGCGACGCCGAATGATGCTCAGGCCTGGCTCTCGCTGATCTCCTTGCAGCATCAGCTCCTGCGCGATGACGCAGCTCTGACCACAGCAGGAAGCCTGCCGCAGCCGGTGCTGGCTCAGCTCAGCCGCGATCCCAAGTTTCTTTCGCTGATGGGCTCCATTGATCTTTCACGTCAACAGTGGAAGCTCGCGCGCGGCTGGCTCCAGAGAGCGATCGCGGCATCGGTGGTTCCGTCGCCCGCGCTCGAACTCCAGCTTGCGGATGTGGATCTTGCCTTGGGAAGAACGGCAGACGCCGAGACCATCGATCGGAAGACCATCGCGGCGAGTCCCGATGACGACTCCGCATGGCGCAGCCTGCTGGAGGCTTTGCATCAGGCGGGCCAGGATCAGGAGGCTTGGCGCGAGTTAGCAGCCATGCCCGATCCGGTTCGACGACGGCTGGAGTCGGACCCGGAGTTCCTCCGTGCCAAGGCCTCGATTCAGGCCGCTACGGGCCACATGCGTGAGGCGGAGGAAACCAGCGAGCGCATGGCTGGAGTGTATGCATCCCAGGGAGTGGAGGAGCCGGTTGGTCCGCTGCTGCAGTCCGGCTGGATCTATCTCAATGTCGGTGACCGCCGGCAGCTTGACGGCGTGATGGCCCGGGTGGTCCATCGGACACAGTTCAGCGCAGAACAGCGTCTCGAACTTGACCACCTTCTCGCCGTTTGGAGTCTGCGCCGGGCCTCGGCTCTGGCCAAGGCCGGCTCTCTGCACTCCGCCATTGCTTTGCTGGAAGCCGACATGCGCGTCTCTCCCGGCGAGCCGGGAGTCCAGGAGTCCTTGGCCGGGCTCTACCTGCAGGTCGGAGAGGCAGGGCGTGCCTTGACCATGTTTCAATCCCTGAATCCCAACTCTGCAAGTCCGGCGCAGTTCCAGGTAGCCATTGGCGCCGCCATGGCCGCGGGGGACAAAAAACAAGCTTCTCTCTGGCTGCAGAGCGCTCTGCGCAGGTTTCCCAATCAGGCGAAGGTGCTCAAGGTCGCCGGAGACTATCAACAGTCCGTTGGACGCTCGGGGCAGGCCGATCGATACTACCGCCGGGCGCTGATGGCCATTGAGACGCCGACGCCGGTGCAGGCATCCGGCAGCGCCGCCGGTAGTCCGCAAGCTGCCGACGGGCCCGCTGCCCTGGCGGGAGCAAAAGACGGCGAGGCATCTGCGCTGAAGCCTCAACCAGCGGATCTGCCGGTTGGACCGATGAGTGACCTACGGCCTCTGCTTCAGTTGCTGGAGAAGGACGAAGCCCTGAATGCCCAGGTTACGGAGACACTGGCCTCGGCAAGTCCTGCACGGCAGTCAGGCGGCAATTCGGCTGCGAGTTCGCTGCCGCCCGAGACCCTGGGAGACCAGATTCGCCAACAACTGGAAGCCATCCAAAGCCAGTTCAGTCCGTGGATCGGCGCCACCGCGGATGGAGATTATCGCAGTGGACAGCCGGGGTACAGTCAGCTATTCGCCTATTCGGCGGAGAGTGAAGAGTCCGCAACGCTGGGCACGCTGGCGCGTCTCACGCTGATCGCCGGCCCCATCCGGCTGGACTCCGGCACAGCCAGGGGCGCGACGACGATGCGGCTGGGAACTCTGCCGGCCAATGCGACGCCAACTCCACAGTTGGCCTCGGGCGTGGCTGGTGAACTGCAACTCCGTGCCGATGCGTTTGCCGCCTACTTCGGAACCACCCCAAGGGGATTTCCGGTCGTCAACTGGACGGGCGGGGTTTTTCTGCAGCCGGCCTCGGGACACTTTACGCTCATACTTTCGCGCCGCTCCATTCAGGACTCGGAACTCTCCTACGCTGGTCTGCGCGACGAAGGCAGCCTGGGGTCTGTCCGCCAGGGAAGTATCTGGGGCGGAGTCATCGCCAACAGCGGAGAACTCCAGATCGCATCCAGCGGCGCGCGCTCCGGATGGTATCTGCAGGGAGGATTCCAGTACATCACTGGACATCACGTGCCGATCAACCGGCGCGCCGACGGCGACTTGGGCGCCTACTGGACGGCGTGGAGCCGAGCTGCGACTGGTAACCTCACGGTCGGCATGAACTTCTTTGGGATGCACTACGCGCAGAACCAGTACGACTTTACCTACGGGCAGGGCGGGTACTTCAGTCCGCAGGCCTTCGCCATCGCCGGAGTTCCGGTCAACTTGACCGGTCGATCCCGGCGGCATTGGCACTACAAAGCCAGCGGTAGTCTGGGCGTGCAGGGCTACTACCAGGCAACGACGCCCTACTTCCCGCTCGATCCGGCTCTCCAGATCTCACAGGGCAATCTCTACTACCCGGCTTCGACGACCATCGGCGCCAACTACAACTTTGACGGCGAACTCTCCTATGCCGCTCACCATCATTGGTTCCTGGGAACCTACGCCGACTTCAACAACACGCGCGAATATGCTGAATCGAAGGCCGGCTTCTTCCTGCGTTATGTCTTCGCCGCGCAGGATGCTACTTCTCAAGCCGCGCCTACGGGGCTGTTTCCCATCACAGGTTACCGGCCGCTGCGTGTTCCATAAGGACTGATTCCCTTGCGCTGGTTCCTTGACATGCATAAAGACAACCCTGTAAAAGGCCCATATTGCACAAGGGGTGCGTTAACCGTGCTTCACGATCCTCATCCTGCAACGCCGAGAGGTCTGGGCTGCAAGCGCCGATCGTGCCGACAGGAGATTTCGTGGGTGGTATGAGATCAGTTTTGATGGCGACCAAGCTCGCTCCGTTCTTCTTCTTTGGCATACCAGAATCTTCGCCGTCTCCCAGGCGATCTTCGGCTTTGCATGCAGAAGGCGATGGGAGAGGCCGCTGCTCCACGCCTTGGCTTGTGGCGTTACTTCTCACCGGCCTTCTATCTTCGGCGTGTGCCGCCCAAAGACAGCCGGGCCTCGCTCCGCTTCCGCCCATGGGGTGGAATGACTGGGCTCACTACCAGTGCAACTTTACGGCGCAGACCATTCTGGACAATGCCCGGGCGCTGGTGCGCACCGGTCTGGCGGCTCGCGGCTATCGCACGGTCACCATTGACGACTGCTGGATGCTGAAGTCGCGCGACAGCCACGGCAATCTTCAGCCTGATCCGCAGCGCTTCCCGCACGGCATGAAGGCCGTGGCCAAGGCGGTTCACGCACTTGGGCTGAAGTTTGGGATCTACGAGGATGCCGGCTCCCAGACCTGCGGCGGCTTTGCCGGCAGCGGCGTCCCGCAGGGTGGAGGACAAGACCACTTCCTGCAGGATGCGAAGTTGTTCGCCTCCTGGGGTGTCGATTATCTCAAGCTGGATGGATGCAACGTCTATGCCGCCCCGGGTGACAGTCAGAACACCGCCTACCGCGCCGCGTATCGCGCCGAGAGCGCAGCTCTGTTTGAGGTTGGGCGGCATGTCATCTTCTCCGAATCGGCGCCTGCATACTTTCAGGGCACACCGGACTGGTATGACGTTCTAAGCTGGGTCCGGTTCTACGGACACTTGTGGCGCGAGGGCTCGGATATTGCCACCTTTGACGCCAAGGCCCCGAATGCGCCGCGCTTCCATAGCGTGCTATGGAACTATGCCTACAACCTGCCGCTGGGCCGTTTTCAATCGCCCGGCAACTGGAACGATGCGGACTTCATCATCGGTGGCGACGGCGGCATGACGCCGGCGGAGACTCGCAGCCAGTTGGCGCTCTGGTCCATGATGTCAGCGCCTCTGATCCTGAGCTCGGATCTGGGTGCGCTCAGCCCGGCAGCCATCTCGGTTCTGGGCAACCGAGCGGTGTTGAGCGTCGATCAGGATCCGCTGGGACGAATGGCGACGCTGCTTCGTCGTACGCCCTCTTCCGATCTTCTCTTCAAGAAACTGGCAGGCGGTAGCTATGCGGTGGCTGTGCTCAACCGTGGCGAACAGCCGTTGCACGTCGAACTCCACGCCGTCGATCTTGGCTTCGCGCAGACAGGCTGCCAATTCTCCTCCGTTGATCTTTGGAGCGGCGCCCGGGAGCCAAGCGCATTAACCCTGCAGGCCGCTATCGCAGCGCACGACACGGCCATCTGGAGGATCCGCCCGGCGCCGGCCTGTGGCGCACCTGCCCGCATGGGCGTAGTGACGCGCCTGGCCTC
Organism: Granulicella sp.; assembly: GCA_027335345.1. Taxonomy (GTDB): domain Bacteria; phylum Acidobacteriota; class Terriglobia; order Terriglobales; family Acidobacteriaceae; genus Granulicella. The sequence continues at coordinate 17,622 of DAHWOF010000086.1, forward strand.
TGGACGCCACCGTGATCCAGAGAGCTATGTGCTCTGCATGGCGTCCACCGGGAAGGTGGAGGCGTGCTCCGATTCGCCCGCGCAGCGCTGGACGGTGACCCCGGCCGGTTCTCTCGAATCTTCAGGAAGGTGCCTTGCGGCAGCGAACGGCATGGTTCTGATGCAGCGCTGCGTCTCCTCCGACGCGCAGCGCTGGAAGTATACGTTGGCGGGCAATCTGATCAATCGCGGCGATCGCCTGTGCCTTACGGGCCGCTCGGCCCAGGGGCTGACGCTGGAGATATGCGGTCATCATCTTCTTGATAGTCAGATCTGGTCTTTGCCAAACGATCCCGCCACCCGCTGAAGGTCGGCCGCTCCTTCCGCCTGGCGGGCGATGAGGTCTGCAGGTTTGATAGGGGGGTTCACACGCCAGATGCTTCGAGTCCGGGGCGAAGATGCTGCGAAGGCGCGCTTTTCCCTCTTTCGCTTATGCTGGAAGCTCGGACGAATGACCTCTGATTCCAAGCCCGATCCGGCCCTGCGGCGACGCATGCGCACCGCTGAGCGGAAGCTGCGTGAGGCCCAGAAGCGGCTGATGCAGACCGAGCGCAGTATACGGCACTGGAGCCGCGTTCTGGCGGACCTGAGGTATGAGAAGACCTGCGCGACCCAGCACCCGCTCTGGCCGGCGGATGAGTCGAGGGCATCGGACCAAGCGGGGCTTGAGTCCGGCAAAGCGGCTGAATGCGGCCTCGCCAGGAGTGATCCGTAGCCACCAGGAGCAGGAGGGAGATTCCATGGAGATCAAGAGAGCCGGAGCGCAGCCCTCGGAAAAGGGGCCGGCAGCGTGGTTTACAGGAGTGGTGCGGATCGATCCCTTGTTCCTGACGCCGGAGCCGGCCCGAGTGCAAGGCGCAAGCGTTACCTTTGAACCCGGAGCAAGGACCGCCTGGCATACCCATCCCCTGGGCCAGACTCTGCTCGTCACCGCAGGCTGTGGCTGGGCGCAGCGCGAGGGTAGCCCTGTCGAGGAACTCCGCCCGGGAGAGGTGGTCTGGTTTGCTCCCGGAGAGAAGCACTGGCACGGCGCCACTTCCACCACCGCCATGAGCCACATCGCCATCCAGGAGCGGCTCAACGGCAGAACGGTGGACTGGATGGAACCGGTCAGCGATGCGCAATATCGCAAGAGTTCAGGCGTAGAACAGTAGCCAGCTTTGCTGACCGGTAGCTGCGGCGTCCCAGTGTGAGAGCCCTTTCCTTCCGGTTTCTCTCCCGACAGCGCGAGCCGTGGCGCCTGAGGAGAGCTTTCCCCAGCGCGTAAGAGGATCGGCTCTCAGCCGGCGAGGGGAAGAGAGCCGATGCCGGACCGTCGGTCGTTGGATCTCCGGCGAGCGAACCCTCCAGTGACTTTAGTCGCTGCCTGGCCTCCTTGCTCTCACGTACTTTTACGCCATGGAGGATCCTTTACCCATGGGTGCAACGCAAACGACGGTTCGCGAAATCGCCATTCAACAACCAACTTCGATACGTGTCTTTGAACGTTTCGGCATCGACTACTGCTGTGGTGGACGCAAACCGCTGGCGCAGGCCTGCGAGGAACGCTCCATCGATCCGCAGACTCTTCTGGAGGCCCTTGAGCAAGCCGCCGTTGCCGGTGAGGAAGCTGGCCGTGACTGGGCGAAGGAGCCGCTGGAGGCCATCTGCAACCACATCGTGGAGACGCACCACGCCTATATCAGAGCCGAGGCGCCGCGTCTTCAGTCCCTCGCTCAGAAGGTTGTCTCACGCCACGCAGACGCTCACCCGGAGCTGAAGGAGATTCAACAGCTCGTCGAGGCGATCGGAGAAGAGCTCCTCCAGCATATTCAGAAGGAGGAGATGATGCTCTTTCCTTACATCAGTAACCTGGAACGCAGCCAGACGAAGGGAGCTCGTCCGCATGGCTGCTTCGGGAGCGTCCGCAACCCCATCCAGGTGATGATGGCCGAGCATGACTCGTCCGGCGACGCCATGGCGCGGATGCGCTCTCTTAGCAGCGACTTCAATCCTCCGGAGAGCGCATGCCCCACCTATCGCGGCTTTTATCAGGCGCTCGATGAGTTTGAAAGGGACTTGCATCAGCATATCCATCTGGAGAACAACATCCTGTTTCCGCGGGCCATCGAGATGGAGGAGGGGTGAACAGCGCGAGCCGCGGCATGAGCCGAGCGCTTTGCTCAGACGCCCGAAATCCGAATCTCGCCGCAGATCCGAGCGTCCTTTTTTGCGCTGCGTCCCTTTGTCGCTCGAAGTACTTGGAGTGGTCCAATCCCGCTGCCGGACCGCCTCCGGGCGCCGCGACGAAGAGGCGGTTCAAGCGGTCGTTGCTCTCTACGGCCGGGAACCTCGTCCGGTGGATGGGTCGCCTGTTGCCTCGCCGCATCCACCGGCGCCGTTCGGCGTCCCGCGCAAGCATTTCCATCGGATTTCTCTGCTCGGTGTCCCGTGGGAAACGCGCCTTCTCTTCGGTAGGAGGAGCCTACCGAAATCAGAAGAAAGCCCAACGACCGCAAGGAAGGGCCTGCCTGCCAAGGCGAGCATTTGGCCGGGTGGAAAAGTGCCTCCTTGCCGCAGAGCGGCTTTTTCATAGCATCTTCGGCGGTGTTGGAAAGCCCGGAGGGACGCGGGGCGGCGCGTTCCTTCCGCCCCAGCGGACAGGCCCGGGGGGGAAGAGATCGGCCGGCGGCCTGCAGCCCGAGCGTCGCTCCGAGGCGCCGGCCTGGGACGAGATCCTTCCTGCGCATAGAGGACACATCCGGCCGCGAGGATGCTGGAGCTTTGTGGTGTCCTGCGTTCGCCGTCCCCCATCGACCATGTGCTGCACGCAGGCGAATCGGCCTCTATGCAAATCACAGGAAGAAGCCGGCCGATTTCGGCCATCGCGCCCATCTTGTGACTTAAGTTCCTGCATCGCAGCTTTCCCTTCTGTACTGTCGCAACTGAAAGCATGCGAAATGCATTCATCTTTTTGAATCGAGGTGATCCGTGAACTACAAACGATACTGGTGGGCGCTGGCTGTCGTTGTCCTGGGGTCTTTTGCCGTCTTGGGCGGCATTGGGCGGCAGTTGATCAGCCAGGCGCCGCCCCTTCCGGACGTCTACACAACGGATGGAAAGCTCCTTTTCACCGGCGTGACCATCACCAACGGGCAGGGCGTTTGGCAATCGATCGGTGGACAGGAGATTGGCACTGTCTGGGGACACGGGGCCTATGTTGCTCCCGATTGGAGCGCCGATTGGCTGCATCGCGAATCGGAGATCCTGCTTAACGCCTGGGCGGTGAGGGTAGGAGCCCAGAGCTTTGCCGCCCTTGGCCCGGATCAGCAAGCCGTGCTCAAGGCCCGGCTGATCCGCGAGATGCGCACCAACACATATGACGCTAGGCGCAACCGGATCACAATCGATGAAGATCGCGCTGCTGCTTTCCAACAACTGGAGGCCTACTATGCGAACCTGTTCGCCGCGGGACGCTCCGCCTATGCCATCCCACGCGGCGCCCTGACGAATACCGTCAAACAGCGACAGATGGCTGCATTCTTCTGGTGGACCTCCTGGGCCGCAAGCACGGAGCGCCCAGGGTCGACGACGACCTATACGAACAACTGGCCGCATGAGCCGCTGGTCGGCAACCAGCCCACGCCCGGAGCGGTGCTCTGGAGCATTCTCAGCTTTGTGGGCCTGCTGGCAGGCATTGGCGGTCTGGTCTGGTGGTACGCGTCGCAGGAAAAGGAGCCCGTTCACGGCCCATACCCAGAGAGGGATCCTTTTCTGGCAGCGAAACCGACAGCGTCCCAACGCGCAACTGTGAAATATTTCCTTGTCGTCATTCTTCTTTGGGGAGTGCAAATCTTGATGGGAGTGCTGACTGCCCACTACGGCGTTGAAGGGCATGGATTCTACGGCTTTCCTCTGGATCGCTACTTGCCTTACGCCGTCACGCGCACTTGGCACCTACAGCTCGCCGTCTTCTGGATCGCTACCTCCTGGCTGGCGACGGGGCTCTACGTCGGTCCGGCGGTCAGCGGCCACGAGCCGAAGTTTCAGCGACTCGGCGTCAACACGCTGTTTGCCGCGTTGATTCTTGTGGTGGGCGGCTCGCTGGCCGGCGAGTGGATGGGCATTCAGCAGCGCCTTGGCAATCTATGGTTCTGGTTCGGCAGCCAGGGCTATGAGTATGTCGATCTCGGCAGGTTCTGGCAGATCCTGCTGTTTGTCGGATTGGTGTTGTGGCTTGTTCTGATGGTTCGTGCGCTCAAGCCGGTTCTGGCTCGCAAGAGCGAAGACCGCTCCTTGCTCACTCTCTTTCTCATCTCCAGCATTGCCATACCGCTCTTTTACGCAGCCGGCCTCATGTATGGCCAGCGCAGCAATCTTGTCACTGCCGAATATTGGCGCTGGTGGGTGGTTCACCTCTGGGTGGAAGGCTTCTTTGAGGTGTTTGCCACGGTTGTCATTGGATTCCTTTTTACGCGGCTCAGGTTGATCGAGATTCGCTCCGCGACCAGGGCGGCTCTCTTCTCGACGACCATCTTCCTCTCCGGAGGGATCATCGGGACGCTTCATCACCTCTACTTCGCCGGCACGACGCCCGCGGTCATCGGGTTTGGGGCGATCTTCAGCGCATTCGAGGTTGTGCCCCTGGCGCTGATTGGCTTTGAAGCCTGGGACAACTTGCGTTTCGCCAAGCCTGA
>DAHWOF010000145.1 GCA_027335345.1 Granulicella sp.
TGCTCGATCAGGTGATCCAGAACCGTCTTGCCGGCCAGTGGCTTGTCGAGCCACGCAAAGTCGCCCGTCATGCGCAGGTAGTCGTGCGAGCAGCGGACGATGGCCGTGTCATTCACGGCGTACCATGGGCCGACGGCTTCGCCGCTGATGTAATCCGTGGCCAGATGCTGGTGCATGTCGCGCTGGAACCATACTTCCAGAAGGTTGCGCAGGGGTTCGGGATCGAGCAAGGCCAGGCTGAGGCTGGTGAGTGAGGTGTCCCAGGGAAAGCTCAGCGTGGGCAAGACGTGGCCGCTCAGAGTGAGAAGTGTAGGCCCATAAGCGGAGTCGGGAGAACGGCGGCGCGCGCTGAGCAGACCTCTGAGTCCGTTTTGCCACAGGTTCCAGAGCGCTTCACTGTCCGTTTGCAAACGGGGCAGGCATCCGGAGAAGTCGCTGTTGCCGGCGGAGTAGGCGGACTGCAGGAGTTGCTCGAACCGCTGCTGACTGTGCGCTTGCGTCGCATAGAAGTTTGCCTGCAATTGGTCGTGCATCGCGTTGGCTTCCGCGGCTGTGTTCGCGAGCGCGCAGACAAAGTGAAGTTCGCGGCTTGCCCCGGGCGCCAGGTCCAGGTGGTACTGCAGCAAGTTTCCGGCGATGAGCGCGTCGGCGGGTGGATGCATCCCCTGCGCGGCAGCCGCCTGCGAGTGCTGCGCTGTCCAGGTAATGCGGCCGTGCGCGGCGTCCCAGGAGTTGAGGTTGTCGCCTTCTCCGGGAAGATTGGTGAACCAGGCCGTCCTCTTGCACGTCACAGCAGCGCGCATGGAGAAGCTCAGTGTCAGAGTGCGGTTCTGTGCAGAGAGGTTGCGAAGCTCGATCTTCTGCAGCACCGCTCGCTGCTGTGCCGGCAGAAACAGGTTGGTCTGAAAGCGGATCTCGTTGACGGTCTGCTCCCGCTCGACGCAGTGCGGAAACCACTTGTAGGTAACCGCCTCGGCGGGATCGTCGGAGATGGCGACGAGGCGATCCTGGACAAAGAGCTCGCAGGTGGTGAGCAGCCCTGGGCTCCAGGGTATGTCCGGCATGCCGCAGCAGGCATAGGGAGGAAAGCCGATAGCGCTGATGGCCGAGACGGATTTGACCGCCTGCGCGTAGCCCCAGTCATTCATGGAGATGGGCAGATTGAAGAGCTCCATGTAGGTGTGGGGCATGCGCACGCTGGCCAAGTCAGCCAAAGACGGAACGGCGGGCAGGGGCCGCGGCGAGGCGGCCAGGATGTTGCCTTGGGTAGCTATTGCGGCCGCGCCGCCGGAGATCTTGAGAAAGGCGCGGCGGTTCATTGGCGGAGATTCCGGATGCGAGCGAGAGCGGAGGCCATTTGCACCAAAATCATACCGCATTACGCTCTTTTTAGCAGTAAAAGCTTATCAAAACTGTCTTTATCGAAGAAAGCAATCATTCCTTATCAAGGACTCGATCATTTTGCAGAGATAAGGAAGAGGGAGGTGGAGAAAGGTCAGACTCGGAGCACCTCGATGCCCAGTTTCTGGAAGGGAGCGATCATCTCGTCGGTTGCGCCGGTGTCCGTGATGAGCTTCTGGATCAGGGACGTCTCGCAGATGCGCCAGTTGGTGACGACGCCAAACTTGGTGTGGTCCACGACGGCGATATGCTTGCGGGAGTGAGCGACTACGGTGCTGTTGAGTTCCGCCTCGTCGGAGCTGAGGCAACTGAGTCCCCACTGCGCATCGATGCCGTCGGCGCCGATGAACATGGTCTGGATGAGCATGTTTTCCAGGCTGCGAATGGCCGAGGGCCCCACCAGAGAAAACCAGTCGCCATGCAGGTGGCCGCCGGTGACAAAGACGTTGACGTCTTTCCGCTTCGACAGTTCCATCGCGATGTTGACCGTGTTGGTCACGACGGTGATTCTGCTGTTGAGCGGAAGGCCGCGAATGATCTCCGCAGTGGTGGTGCCCGGGGTGATGGCGATAGTGTCGCCGGGGTTGATGAGCGCCGCGGCGGCGCGGCCGATTCTCCGCTTCTCATTGGCCAGACGTTCCACCTGCGCCTGAAAGGAACGATCCTTTTTGAAGGGCTCGTAGAAGAGCGGTTCGATGGAGACTGCGCCGCCGTGGGTTCGCCGCAGCAGCCCCTGCTGCTCGAGCAGATCGAGGTCGCGGCGGATGGTGACCACTGAGACGCTCAACTGGCCGCTGAGGTCGTCGACCGCAACGGCGCCGTGCTCCTGGAGTCCGGCCAGAATGGAATGAAAGCGCTGCTGCTGAGCATTCTGGCTAGCTTCGGGACTCTCCCGCACCTTCGCATCCTTTTTTGGCTTACCGCTCCTCGCCATGGTTCAGGCCCTCCCAGTATTGCTGAATCTGTTCCAGGGTCTTGCCCTTCGTTTCAGGAACCCTCGTCCATATAAACATGAAGCCGGCTGCGCAGAGAACGGCGTAGATGGAAAACGTGCCCGAGACGCCGAGAACGCGGATGAGCGAGAGGAAGGTGAGGGTGACCAGGAGGGTTCCTGTCCAGAGCGCGGAGGTGGCCATGGATGCGGCGCGGCCGCGGATTTTATTGGGGAAGATTTCCGCGATCACTACCCACGGGATGGGACCCATGGCAAAGGCGAAGAATCCGGTGTAGCAGAGGATGCAGGCCAGCAAGACCATGGGGGGAAGGCCAGGTTGGCGATACGCAAGGATGAAGAGGAGTAGCGAAACGGTCATTCCCGCGGAGCCGGTCAGCAGCATGGTGCGGCGTCCCCAGCGATCCATGAAGCGCAGCGCGAGCAGGGTGCCAACCAGATTGGCTCCGCCGACGATGATATTCGCGGCCAGCGCTGCGCCTGAAGTTTGCCCGCGGAATTGCTGGCTGATGAGGATGGATCCGTAGTACAGCACGGTGTTGATGCCGGTGATCTGGCAGAGAATGGCCAGGCCGAGAGCCACAGCCAGCGGGCGGCGCATGGGCGGCGCGAAGACCTCATTCCACGTGCCGGTCTCCGCAGCCGCAGCCGCTTCCACGGCAGCCACTTGCAGCTCCACCTGGGCTGGGCCGTAGATGCGGGCGAGCACCGCTCTGCCCTGTTCCCGCTCGCCCTGGCTGATGAGCCAGCGCGGACTTTCAGGGATGAACAGCAGACCGAGCAGGAATCCCAGCGCTGGAATGGCTGCCAAGCCCAGCATCCAGCGCCAACTGGGGTCGCCGATGCCTGCCAGCGCCCAGCTCACCACATAAGCGACGAGAATGCCGACCACGATCGCGAGCTGGTTCATGGAGATCAGCCGGCCGCGATTGCGTGCCGGCGCGATCTCGGCGATGTAAACCGGGGTCAGCACAGAGGCGAGCCCGATGGCCAGGCCCCCGCAGAGACGGCCGATGGAAAAGACAAGCACCGAGGGCGCCAGCGCTGTTCCCAAAGTGGAGGCGGCAAACAGCGTGGCGGCCAGCAGCAGCGACTTGCGCCGGCCGATCCGGTCTCCGATTAGGCTGGCCCCGGCGGCGCCGAAGAGGCATCCCAGCAGTAGAGCGCTTGCTGCTACTTCGGTGGCAAGGCTGGATAGCGCAAACTGATGCTGCAAAAACAGCAGAACTCCATTGATGACGGCTGTATCAAAGCCAAACAGAAAGCCTGAGATCGCTGCCACCACGGCAAGAGACAGGACATAGAGGCCGGAGCGCGCCGGAGCGGCTGATTGCGAGTCGTGGCTGACAGCAGTGATTCGCATGGTTGGACCTTTGAAAGCTGGGAGCAAACGTTTGGTTGTTTGCGAATCGAAGGGAAGCGTGCCATCGGCCGCCCTGCGCAGCGACCACGTCCTCACGTCCAACCAATGCGATATGCCGCCGAGCCGAATTGCTTGCTTCTCGTCTTTTTGAGCATAAACGAAATGTTATAGTAGCTTTTTTCTTGAATACGAACAATCACTCTGCTAGGATCGCCGCTGATTAGTGATGTCACCTCCAAAAGCCAAGCCGAAATTGCTGGAAAGCTGCTTGCCTCTGCCGGCCAAACTGATTTTGGACTGGGCTCGCGGTGGCGTCCAAGGTCCGGGTGTTCGTGAGAGCATCAAGGCGCTGGGCGATCTGCAGGGTCTCTTCGGCGACGAGCCGGCCTTCTGCGCCATGGACCCTGCGCGCGAGATCTACCGGGTCTGCGTCGTCTCGTCCGTTCCCGCAGGAGAAGAAGGCGGCTTGTTTTGGGGCGTGACGGTTTTGCAGCCGGGCAAGGTGGGTGACGAGTACTTTATGACGCATGGACACTTCCACGCCAATCGGACCCGGGCCGAGTACTATGCCACGGTGGCCGGCGAGGGGATTCTGCTGCGGATGGACCCAGAAAGACACACATGGGGCGAGGCGATGGCCCCAAACACTCTTCATTACATACAAGGGGAGCACGCTCACCGGGTGGTGAACGTGGGCAAGGAGCCGTTGATCTTCTGGGCCTGCTGGGGCAGCGATGCGGGCTACGACTACGCAGCGATACGGAAGAGCGGCTTTGGCGCGAGGGTGGTGGAACGCGCCGGCCGACCGATGATGGCTTATGAATGAAGAGGGCGTTGGTTTCGACTCAGGGCTGGACGTCCGGCTGCATCGCGAGACGCTGGCCTTCGACTACGGCCTGGACGTGCAGGGGCCGGCGGCTGAGTTGCGGCGGCTGGATGAGATCCGCAGGAGCCTTCGCGATCCGGAGTGCGGCGGTCCTGATCCGGTGTACGGCATTGCGATGGATGTCTGCCGGAGGGAAGATGTGGACGATCTGCGGCGCAGATACCTGTTGTTCGGCGTGGTGGCCTACGCAGGGGGGCGGCTGGGCGAGGAGCCGGTGCGCAGCCAGGGACATATTCATGCGCCTGCACCGCATTGCGGATGGTCTACGCCGGAGCTGTTTGAGGTATGGGAGGGCCGAGCCATCATCTACGCACAGGAGTTCGCCGAAGATGAGCCAGGCCGATGCATTGCGGTAGCGGCTGGACCCGGGGATCAGGTGGTCGTGCCGCCGGGATGGCTGCATTGCGTCATCAACGCCGATGAGAGCCGGCGAATGGTCTTCGGAGCGCTCTGTGATTCGCAGTACGGCTTCCTCTACGGCGGAGTTCGGGCGCACGGCGGTCTGGCGTGGTTTCCGCTGCTGCGTGGCGGGGGCATCGAGTGGGAGCCGAATCCCCGTTATCGCGCGTCCCCGTTGCAGGTGAGGGGGCCTCGATCGTATCCCGAGCTGGGGTTGGATCCGAAGGTTTCCATCTACCGGCAATATCAGACCAACCCTGAGGCCGTGCAGTGGGTCTCCGATCCGGCGCGGGAGGCCTCGCTCTGGCCGACGCTGGAGCCCTGAAGAGGAAAGATGGAGTTGATCAGTTTCACCAGCCGCCGACAATGTGAAGGGCGTGTGGGCAACGTCCCGATGAAGATTCAGATCAAAGCCGGTGATCTGTTCGATACTCTGCTCTGGGGAAGGAAAACAACAGCAGCGCCGACATCGACATCGTCAGCGAGGAGTGGATCGCCCTGTAGAGAGCGTTGGCCCAGGGCAAGGATGGGATCCAGGCGCCGGAATCTTCTTTGCAGTGCGCTGCTGCTCATTGCTTTGGTTGCGAGCGCGGCTCAGCCCCAGCACGATTCAGGGACTGCCTCCCCGCGCGCTTATCCTCACCTGTTTCCGTATCAGCAGGGATGGCTGGGGGCTGACGCCGCCTATTCGGTCCCGCTCGGAAACGGCAAGAGTCTCTGGTTTTTCGACGACACCTTTCTCGGCGCGCCGGATGCCACAAGCCGCAGGCAGGCGACGGGCTTCATTCACAACTCTGTAGGAATCTCCCACTGCTCCGGGCTCAAGTGCAGCTTTCAATATTTTTGGAGGGTGCAGAGCGCCGCGAAGCCGCAACCGATCTTCGCTGCGCCCGGTTCGGATTGGTTCTGGGCCATGGACGCATTCCTTTGCAAAGGCACGTTGTATATCGCGCTGATGCAGATGCACGCTGCAGGCAGCGGCGCCTTCGGATTCGCCTACAGCGGCGCTCAACTGGCGAGCATTCCCAACTACACCGAACCTCCCTCGCAATGGAAGATCCGCTATCAGCCTTTGAACCGGGGAGGCATGGCGGTGCCGGGAGTCTCCGTCGTGGCCAATCAGGGTCCGGGAGGCAATCCCGATCCAAGCAATCCTCACGGCGCTGACTACGCGTACTTTTTCACCTTGGCGGGAAAGGAGCCGTATCTGGCGCTGTTGCGAGTTCCGTTGGCGGAGTTGGATCGCCTTGCCCGTCCCGGCCACGCTCACTGGCAGGTTCTGGATAACAAAGGGCTCTGGGAGACCTGGAAGGACTCGGCTACTGTGCTTCCCGTCGACAGCGCGAAGGTGATGCGCCCTGGCGCAACCGAGATGACGGTTCGCTGGCATCGCGCGACGCAGCAGTGGATCGCCGTGTATCCCGTTGGTCTCGAAAGAGACGCCCATTACAGTCTCTCTTCGTCTCTCACCACCGGATGGAGTCGTCCACGCAAGCTCTTCGCATACCCGGAAATGGACGCTTCCAATCCCAATTTCACGCCTCATCTGTTCTGTTATGCGGATAAGGAGCATGTGGAATTTGAGAACCCCGGCGAGCTGGCTTTCACCTACGTCTGCAATTCGACGCAGGAGAACGAGGTCACCCGCAATGGAAATTTGTATCACCCCATCCTGGTGATCCGCAGCCTCCCCAAGGAATAGACCCCTAAT
>DAHWOF010000151.1 GCA_027335345.1 Granulicella sp.
ACCTATCATCAGGCTGCTCCGGGCAATCAGGATCTGGGCGATGAGAGGCTGGTCTTCTCGTTGCCCGAGTTTCCCAGCGGCGCGCAGGCACAACTTCATTGGAGCGCCGGCGGCCACCGGCAGCATCTGGAGCAAGCGATCAGCCCACAGAAGAAGTGGACCATCTTTCTCGTGCCGGGCATTCATCTAGACGTGGGGTACTCGGACTTTCAGGGGAAGGTAGCAGCTATCCATAGCCACGATCTGGATGAAGCATTGGGAATGATGGACCGCAATCCCAGCTTCCGTTACAGCCTGGACGGCGAGTGGGACCTGGCGCAGTACTTCAAAACGCATACCGCAGCCAGTCAGGGTCGCGTTGTCAAAGCCATCCAGGACCACAAGATCTTCATTCCTGCGCAGTATGCAAATCTGCTCACCGGCTTTCCTACCGCCGAGACGCTGATCCGCTCTCTGTACCCCAGTGCCAACTTCAGCCGGGAGCATGGAACCCCGTTCAACTACGCGAACATCACCGACGTTCCTTCCTTCTCCTGGTCGTACGCCTCCATCCTAGCCGCAGCCGGCGTGCACTCTCTGGTAGCGGGCAGCGATAACTACCGCGGTCCCGTGCTGCTGCAGGGCCGGCTGAACCAGAGTTCGCCTATGTGGTGGGAGGGGCCGGACGGCGGCAAGGTTCTTCTCTGGTACTCGCGCCACTATATGCAGATGCAGTTTCTCTTTGGGCTGCCGCCGCTGCTGGATGCCGGCCGCGATACGCTGCCCCTGTTCCTTCAGATGTATGAGCATCCCGGGTACGTCGGCGATGAGACCATCATGTACGGCACCCAGGTAGAGAACTCTGATCTGTTCCCGCAGCAGGCAAAACTGGTGCAGCAATGGAATCAAGTCTATGCGTATCCTCACCTGGAGTACTCCGGCTTTCACCACGCGCTTCGCTCCATTGCGCAGCAGTTTGGCGACAAGATTCCGACGATCCGCGGCGACGGAGGACCGTACTGGGAGGATGGCATTGCGTCCGATGCCTACTATGCGGGCATGGAGCGGTGGAATGAAGGCCTGGCGCCCACTGCGGAGAAGCTCGCCACGCTTACCTCCATCGTCGATCCGCGATTGCAGCCCGACAAGGGCGCTCTGGACCGCATGTGGCGGGATATGGTCCTGATGGACGAGCACACCTGGGACTCCTTCAACAGCATCTCCGATCCGACCAGCGAGGAAGCCACCAATCAATTGGCCTTCAAAGATCAGTTCGCCATCAACGCCCGCGGCCTGGCGGAGTTCCTCACCCGGAACAGCATGGCCAGCCTTGCCAACTCCATCCCGGCCGGCGCGGGCAAGATCATCGTCTTCAACAGCCTCAACTGGAAGCGCAGCAAGCTGGTGACGATGGACATCGGAAAGAACACCGATCTGGTGGACGCGACTACCGGGCGGAGGGTTCCCTTTGAAGTTCTGCGCAGTGGCTCTGGCTTCGACCATATCCAGTTCCTGGCCGCCGATGTTCCGGCGGTGGGCTACAAGGTATACCGGACACAGTCTGCGGCCTCTCCGGTTCCCACTCCAGCCGTGGAACACAGCCTGACGATGGAGAACGCCTTCTACCGGATCACGCTTGACCCTTCAACAGGGGCGGTGAAGAGCATCTTTGACAAGCAACTGCAGCGTGAGCTGGTGAACGGCGACAGCCCCTATCGGTTCGGGCAGTATCTCTACGTCACCGGCGGCGACAAGGCGCCGAACACCCTTCTCCAGTACAGCCACGTTTATCCAAAGGCCAAGCTTACCGTCCACCCGGCAGAGGGCGGCAGCCTCGTCTCCGTCTCGCGGACGCCGTATGGCTGGGTAGCGCGGATGCGGAGCAGCGACGTCAACACTCCCGAGATCAACACCCAGATCCGGCTCTTCGATGCAACCAAGAAGATTGAGTTCGTCGAAGACGTTCACAAGAAGAAGGTCCTCACCAAGGAGGGCGTGTACTTCGCATTTCCCTTCGCAATGAATCATCCGCAGTTCCAGTACGAGATACAGAACGGAGTGGTGAACCCCGCCAAGGATATGTATGCAGGGGCAGGACACGAGTGGTTCTCCGTGCAGCACTGGATCGCGCTGCAGCAGAACGGATTCTCTGCGGCCTTGCTGCCGCTGGATGCGGCGCTGGCCACACTGGGGGACATCAACCGCGGCGCGTGGCCGGAGCAGTTTGGTGACCGGCCCGGGAACGTATTTTCGTACATCATGAACAACTACTGGGATACAAACTATCGCGCCGCGCAGGGCGGCCACTTCCGGTTTCATTACATCGTCACCAGCGCCCCCGCGACGGACGCCTCCGCATTGAGCCGGCTGGGATGGGAGGAGATCACTCCGCTGGAAACCGACACGGTCACCACGCAGGACAAGGCTCTTACGTCCTCGGAGGAGAAGGAGCCAGGCAGCAAGCTCGCCGCTGCGATGATTGCGAACTCGGGAGCAGCCTGCGTGCTGGATCCGCACCAGGACAGCTTCCTGGACGCAGACGACCCGAACCTTCTGTTCGACACATGGAAGCCGGCCGAGGACGGCAGCGGCGCCATCCTGCGCTTCCTGGACCTGGGTGGCCAAGAGCGAACGGTCTCGGTTCGGCTGCCATCCCTGCATCTGAGCGCGGCATGGCAGACCAGCGCCGTGGAGAAGAACCAGCAGCAACTGCCGCTTTCAGGAGACAACGGCTTCAGCTTCTCCGTTCATCCGCATGAGATCGTCTCGGTGCGCATTCTTGGCTCCGGCGTCTGTCAGATGAGGTGAGCGGGCCGGCGGCTTTGTAGGCGCTGCGCTGAGACAGGAGGCAGGAAGACCAGCGCGCGGCGGGCCGGCCGCCCGAGGGTAGGATGGAAGCATGAGCACGTTCGAACCCCTGAACCCTGCCGCGCTTCGCGCCGGATTGGCCGGTACTCGCTACCCGGCGCGGCTGCACCACTTTCCTACCGCCGAGTCCACCAACACGCTGCTGATGGAGGCCGCTGCCAACGGCGCTCCCGAGGGGACCCTCTACGTGGCCGACGCGCAGACCCTGGGCCGCGGCCGCGGCGCCAACGCCTGGCACTCCTCGCCCGGCGAGGGACTTTACCTCAGCGTGCTGACGCGCATCCCCTTGCCTCTGCGCCGCGCTCTGTGGATCTCCCTGGCGACCGGGCTGGCGGTCAAAGCCGGCATCCACGCTACTACCGGCCTCAACGCTGACCTGCGCTGGCCCAATGACCTCATGCTCTCTGCACCCGGAGTCTCGCCGGACTCCGCCCCGGCCAGAAAGGTCGGGGGCATCCTCGTGGAGGCCGCCGTGAACCCCGGCCCGGACGCCGTGCTGCGCTACGCCGTGATCGGCATCGGCCTCAACCTCAACCATCCGAGCTTTCCTCCCGAGCTCGAATCGATTGCCACTTCGCTGTTCATAGCCAGCGGAGAGCCGCAGAGCCGCAACCAGATCATCATCGCCATCCTGCGCGCTCTGGACCACGAACTGACCGAGCTCGCCACCCCGGAGCCGGATCTGCTGCAGCGCTTCACTGCGGCCTCCACGTGGGTCTGCGGCAAGCGCGTCCGCGTCCCTGAGCAGGGCGGCTACACCGGCATCACCGCCGGCCTCAATCCCGATGGCTACCTTCTGGTGACAACCGAGGACGGCTCACAGCGCACGGTCCTCTCCGGCGGAGTTCGCGAAGCTTCGTGAACCTGGCGACGCCGCCCCTCTCGCCGGCGCCGCGTCTGGCAAAGCCGGCTGGTAAGATAATCCTCTGATACACAAGAGCAATCTATGCTGCTGGCCTTGGATGTAGGCAACTCCAACACAGTCTTCTGCCTTTTTGCGCCGGCCAACGGCGCCGAACCCGCCCGCATGATCGCGGACTGGCGGGTGACGACGCCCCACAAGCAGACCGCCGACGAACTGGGCGTCCTCTTCCATTCGCTCTTCAGCATGCGCGGCCTGCAGCCGGAGATCGTCACCGGGGTCGCCGTCTCCTCGGTGGTTCCCCCGCTGGACTCCGCGATTCGCGCTCTCTGCGAGACGTACTTCCACATCCGTCCGCTCTTCGTCGAACCCGGCGTCAAGACCGGCGTGCCGGTACTCACCGACAACCCCAGTGAAGTCGGAGCCGACCGCATCGTCAACTGCGTCGCTGCTTACGACCTGCTGGGAGGTCCCACCATCGTCGTCGACATGGGTACGGCCACCACCTTCGATGTCGTCTCCGCCAGGGGCGAGTTCATCGGCGGGGCCATTGCGCCCGGCATCGGCATCTCCGCCGATGCGCTTTTCGCCCGCGCCGCGCGCCTCACCCGCGTCGAGATCAAAAAGCCCGCCAAGATCATTGGCACCTCCACCACGGATAACATCCAGATTGGTCTCTACTACGGCGCCATCGGCCAGATCGATGCGATTCTCGAGCGCATGATCGCCGAACTCGGCTCGGAGACCAGGACCATCGCCACCGGCGGGTTGGCCAGCCTGATCGCCGCCGAGAGCCGCTTCATCCAGAGAGTGGATGAGAACCTGACCCTCAACGGCCTACGCCTGATCTGGGAGCGAAATCACGACCGCCACCGGCGCAAAGAGAGGTGAGGAGCGCAGCGGTAATTCTGCTGGCCGGCTCACCGCTCGCCCCGACGCTATGAACTGCTTCGAGTACTTCTCCGAGATTGAAGAGCGCTTCTGCCGCCGCCGTGGCTCCCTCCTTCTGCTCAGCACGCTGGACTGGGCGCTCATCGAGACCTGGCGCGAGGCCGGCATTCCTCTGGAGGCCGTTCTGCGCGGCATCGATAACGCCTTCGACAAGTACGACCAGCGCTCCCAAAGGGCCCGCGGACGGTTGCGCAAGGTGAACGGACTGGCCTGGTGCGCTCAAGCCGTGATGCAGGCCGCCGAGCAGCGGGTTGAGGCTGCCACGGGCATGGCCCCCAGCCGCCCGCCGGCGGACTCCGGCTTCGAGCCCGAGCGCGTCGCGGCCTTCCTGGAGCAGAACGCCCAGACGATCGAGCTGGCCGCATCCTCCGTCCGGTCGGAGGACGCCGCTTCCTGGGCCGCAGCCGCCGGCATCGCCCTGCGGCTGCGCGAGCTTGCCCAGGAGATGCGTAGCTCCCATCCGCCCGCGCTCGATGATCTGGACCGCACCCTCACCGTCCTGGAAGAGAAGCTGCTGGGGCAACTCCGGACCTCGGCATCGGAGTCGGAGTTGGTGGAGCTCAAGGAGCAGGCGGATCGGGAGCTGGCTCCCTACCGCTCTGGAATGTCCACGGTGCAGCTTCGCCAGGTGCAACAGCAGTTCCTGCACAAGCGCCTTCTCGAACTCCACCGCCTGCCGCGCCTCAGCTTGTTTTACATGGGCCATGGTTGAACGTGATCGATGAACCACGCATGAGCGAAACCCTCAGCATCGAACAAGTGCTCTACAGCGGCAACGGCCTGGCCCACACGCCCCTTGGCGCCACTGTTCTGGTTCCCTTTACTCTTCCCGGTGAGAGCGTGGAGGCCGCTGTCTCCGAATTCGGAGGTCCGGCCCAGCTCCTCTGCGTGCTTACGCCCTCACCAGATCGCGTTCCCGCAGCCTGCCCGCACTTCGAACTCTGCGGAGGCTGCCACTATCAGATGGCTAGTTACCCGGCGCAGCTGCAGCTCAAGCAAACCATCCTCACGGGAGTCCTTAGCAGCGCCGGCTTCGACTCCATGCCCCCGATTCAGCTTCACTCCGCCAAGCCCTGGGGTTATCGCAACCGCATCCGCCTGCGCATCGACCGCGCGGCCGGCGATGACACCGGCAGGGCGGCAAGAAGCAATGGATCTGGGGATGAGGCGCCTGCCGAAGGGGCGCTTCGGCTGGGCTACAATCGCCTCGGCAGCACTCAGTTCCTTCCCATCACCACCTGCCTGATCGCAGCGCCGGTGCTGTGGTCCACCGCCAAAAGCCTGCTGTCCGCTGCAGCCGGCGACCGAGATGCCGCTTACTGGCTCAACGCTGCCCTGGAGGTGGAGCTATTCTGCGACCACACCATGAAGCGCATCCAGATCACCCTCTTCTGCCTGCCTCGCACCAAACCCATCTTCGGAAGTTTTGATCGGATGATGATCGCTCTGCAGGCCTACGCTCCGCAGAATGTGCTCATCACGGCCGCCGCCGCCGCCGCCTTTGACCCACGCACCGGCCCCACCGGACGCATCCTCGCCGAGGCCGGCGCTCCCGGACTCAACTACCGCGTCCTCGAGGAGTCCTACTGGATCACCCGCGGCGGCTTCTTCCAGGTCAACCGCTTTCTCCTCGAGGACCTGGTGCAACTGGTTACCAACGAGGACGACCAGCCCCGCTCCGGCGAACTTGCCTGGGATCTCTTTGCAGGCGTCGGTCTCTTCTCCCGCGTGCTGGCCCGCACCTTTCGGCGCATCACCGCCGTAGAGGCGAACCCCACCGCCGCAGCCGACCTTCGCTCTGCGCTGCCCCGGCGAGACCCTGCGATGACGGTCCATGAGTCCACCACCCTGGACTTCCTTCGCCGCGCCATCTTTGATCGCGACCGCCCAGACCTTATTGTTCTGGATCCACCCCGCGCCGGCGCCGGCCCGGAGGCCTGCGCCCTGCTGGCGCGCTTGGCGGCTCCCCGGCTGATCTACGTCTCCTGCGATCCCACGACGCTCGCTCGCGACCTCGCCGTGCTTGAGCCTCGCTACAACCTCCGCGCCCTCCATCTAGTGGATCTCTTCCCCCAGACCTTCCACCTGGAGACTGTCGCCCTGCTTGAGCTCAGATAGGGCTCATCCTCAGCGATTCCTTCGCCCTTGCACGCGTAGCTTTATTTCTGTGAAAGACTGAAGATCATGATTGATTTCTAAAAAACTTCGAGCGGATCCCCTTTCAGGTTCGGATGCCGCAGTCTCTGTCCGTTCGCATCTCTTCCTCACAAGGTAGCGCTTCTCATGCCGGTTGCCGGTGCTGCCAAATCCTGGCTGTTTGGATCGCCCGTCGTTGAGCCCTTGCGGCTCCGCCGGGTTCCGCTTCTGGCGGCCTTTGCCTGCTTTGCCCTGGGCGACTGGATCGCCCTTCGCTGGCAACCCACCCTTCTGCTGGTGTCGAGCGTGGTTCTGCTGCTGGCCCTCACCTGGCTGGCCCTGCGCCACTCCCTGCGCCTGGCCATCCTCCCGGTCTATGCTCTGTGGATCGTCGCCGGCTGCTGGTGCACCCAGATCGAGCCCCCCGTCCCGCAGCAACGAACGCTGCAAAGCTTCGCCGACGGCCTCAGCCGCGAGGTTCGCGGCGCCGTCATTCGCGTTCGCACCCTCCCACCGGCGCCGCATAACCTTCCCCAGCGCGAGTACGAACCCGGAGCCTGGGAGACCGACACCGCTCCCGGCACCCAGTCCGTGGACATCGCCGTCCAGTCCGTGGAGTATCTCACCCCGGATATCTCCACCATGCAACCGGTCTCGGGAGGCATTCGCCTTACGCTGGAGGGTCCACCGCTCAAGCTCTACTGCGGCGAGCCTATCGCTGTCGAGGTTCGCCTTCGCACCCCGGAGGTCTACCGCGACCCCGGGGCCTGGTCGTACGCCGACTACCTGCTCAGCCAGGGCATCGGAGCTACCGGCAGCGTTCGCTCTTCGCTCCTGCGGCTGCCCCCGGCGGGCTCCTCCGCCAGTCTGCGCCCCAGCCTTCACTGCCGCATCTTCGCCGCGCAGGCCTGGGCCTCCAGCCGCCTCCAGCAGTTCGTGGCCTCGGCGGCCAACCGCAGACTTCCGCAGGCGCTGCGCCTTGGCGGTGAAGACGCCGCCATGCTCAACGCCATGCTCTTCGGCGACCGCACTCATCTCACCCACGCGCTGCGCAACGCCTTTGAGCGCACCGGAACATTTCACCTCTTCGTCGTCTCCGGTCTCCATGTGGCGCTGCTGGCCGCCGGAGTGTTCTGGTTCCTGCGCCGCCTGCGCCTGCCGGAGGGCCCTGCTGTCCTGCTCACCATCGTCTGCGCAGCGGTCTATGCCGAACTCACCGGCTTCGGAGTTCCCGCGCAGCGCGCCCTAATGATGACCGCCATCTACCTGCTGGCGCGCTGGCTGAACCGCGAGATCCATGCCCTCAACGCCCTGGGAGCCGCCGCGCTCGCTGTGCTGGTCCTGGACCCGCGCGCTCTACTGGGGGCCAGTTTCCAGATGACCTTTCTGGTGATCCTGGCCATCGCCGGCCTGGCCGTCCCGCTCGCCGGGCGGCTGATTCACCCTCGTCTCCGCGCCCTGGATCGCTTGGAGGAGCCTGCGGCCGACGCCCTTGTTCCGCCCCGCCTGGCCCAGCTCCGGCTACGCGTCCGCATGGCCACGGAGCTCTCTGCCGGCCTGTTGGGCGAGCGCCTGCGCAACCTTCCGGTCTGGATCCTGCGAACGCTCTTGTGGGCCGTGGAAGCCGTGCTCATCTCGCTGGTGGCCGAACTCTGCATGGCGATTCCCATGGCCGTCTACTTTCACCGCGCCACCCTGCTCGCTCTGCCCCTCAACTTCATAGACATCCCTCTGCTCTCCGTCCTGCTGTGCGTGGCCATCGTCACCTTCTTCGCCGCGCTGCTGAGCCCCTGGATCGCCTTGCTTCCCGCAGCCTTCACCACGCTCTTGCTGCACCTGATGCGCTTCACAGTGGAGCGCGCTCAAAGCCTGCCCATGGCCGACCTGCGTACCCCGGGCCCCTCGACCTTGGCTCTGTCCCTGGCGGTTGCGTCTATTTTCTTCTGCTGCGTGGCCCTGCGCTCCGCCCGCCGCCAGCTCTTCCTTACCGGCGTCCTGGCCCTGTTCCTGATTCCTCTGGCTGTTCTCTATCCCACCCCTCCCAGCCTTCACTTGGGCAGGTTGGAGGTCACAGCCATCGATGTGGGACAGGGGGACTCGATTCTGGTCGTCAGCCCCACCGGGGAGACCATGCTGGTGGACGCTGGCGGTCCCAGCGGCTATACCGAGAACTCCCCGGCTACCTCCTGGGATGTGGGCGAGGAGGTCGTCGCTCCCTATCTCTGGTCGCGCCGCATCCGCCGCCTCGATGTCGTCGTCCTCACCCACGCCCACTCAGACCACATGGGAGGGATGCCGGCCATCCTGCGCGACTTCCGCCCTCGCCAGCTCTGGCTCAGCATCGATCCCGGCGACTCGCCCCTGTTCTATGCGTTGCTGGCGCAGGCTCGCGCGCAGCATATGGTGATCCGTCACTTCCACGCCGGCGAAACCCTGCACTGGTCCGATCTGCAGACCACCGTTCTGGCCCCAGAGGCCGGCTACGCCAACCCCGGCAGGCCCGTGAATGACGACTCCATGGTTCTGCGTCTGGCCTGGAAGCAGGCCAGTGTCCTGCTGGAGGGTGACGCCGAAGCTCCCAGCGAAGAGGCCATGCTGGCGCACGGCCGGGTGCGGCACACTATCCTACTCAAGGTCGGTCACCACGGCAGCCAAACCTCCACCACCCCGGCCTTTCTCGCTGCCGTCTCCCCCGTGGATGCCGTCATCAGCGACGGGCAGCACAACACCTTCGGCCATCCCAGCCCCATCACCCTGGAGCACCTGGAAGAGGCCCACGTCCGCACCTACCGCACAGACCGTGTGGGCGCTGAGACGTTTCTTCTCTCCTCCAACGGAGCCATCACCGCCCAAAGCGCCTCCGCTGGCGCTCCGTAGCCTCCGGCGCCAAAGGCGGCCTTTGCCACCAAGCATTCAGCCCGGCGCAATAGTCTCATGGCCGCATCGCCGCATCGCCGCCGCTGTAAAGACAGCGCCTGCGAGGAACCGGCGAACTCCTCTGGATGGAGCGGATCTATTTGAATCGGAAGACAAAGCCGGTACTGAATCCCAGCATTTTGGTATTCGGAACCGCGAGGCCGTTGAAGATGAAGGTCTGGCTGTTGATCGCCTGAACCTCACCCCAGCTCACCTCGGCGATGCGCCAGTCCACATGCCGGTTCAGCGGCCGGTCCAGGCCGCCGTAGATGCCGAACTGCACTCGATTGATGTGCGCGATGTTCAGCGCCGAGGTGGTTCGGCCGTCTCCCACCATGAACTCTCCGTACGGCTTCAGTTTGAAGAACCTCATGGGTTTGGCCTGAACAATGAATCCACCCAGGAAGCTATTGATGGTCGCATTGTTCCCGTGCTGCCAGGCGTCCCGAATATCAACGCCAATATCTAACTTGTCCCGGTGGAGGAACTCATCGTAGCCGCCAAACATGATTCCACCAAAGACCTGCGTGCTCACTCCGTTGCCCAGGAAGGCCATGTCTCCGGTATCGGGTGGATTGATGCTGAACCGGGTCACAACAGGGTTGACGTAAAGGCCATACTGGCCATAAGCCGCAATGGTGGTCAGGGCCAAAGCGAGTACTGGAACAAGAAACCGCAATTTCATCGAGTGACAATCCTTAAACATGGAAGCGCAAGAGCTGAGCCTGAAACGCTGTCGGCAAGTGTCTCTACCAGTCTATTTCGAGAATCAGCTTCCATCCTCATTCCAGGGACGAAAAATACCGGTTTGACGTGCCGGATGATGAAAAGGCGACAGCCAAAGCCGCCGCCCTGATGCAAAACTTGATGCAAAGATGCAAAACTTGATGCAAAATCAGTCGGTTTTGGATCTGAACGCAGCCGGCAAACCCGCCCAGACAGCTTCAGAGTTTGTTGAAAATACACCTGTAGCGAACGAACCAGGCGTAGCGAAGTGTGGCAGAGCCTCTGGAGACACACCATCAGCAGGCTTGGCGTCTTCGCCAGAACCATGGCCCTGCATAACCTAGGGTTAGACGGTTGCCACCTCCCGAACCGCAACCGGAGTAAGCCAGTGGAAGCGGTCTTCGTCCAACCCGTTCAGAATGTTGAAGTAGGCATCGTGGAGCGTCTTGGTCACCGGCCCCATGGTTCCATCGCCCACCAGAATACGATCCACCGAGCGCAGATGCGTTACCTCAGCCGCGGTTCCGGTAAAGAAAGCCTCGTCGCATACATAGAGCAGTTCGCGCGGCAGGGCCTGTTCCACCACCGGAATTCCAAACTGCCGCGCCAGCACCAGAACGGAGTCGCGAGTAATTCCGCTCAACACCGAGTTGGCCAGCGGAGCGGTGTAGAGGACGCCCGATCGGACCAGGAACAGATTCTCTCCCGAGCCTTCAGAGAGGTAGCCGTTTCTATCCAGGGCAATCCCCTCCGCATAGCCGTTGGTCAGGGCCTCCATGTGGATGAGCTGCGAGTTCATGTAATTGGCTCCGGCCTTGGCCAGCGACGGCATCGTGTTGGGCGCCAGACGGTTCCAACTGGAGATGCAGATATCGGCTCCGTCATTGCCGGCCACGTACTTGCCCCAGGGAAAGTTGCCAATGTAGACCTCCACTGGCGACTTCAGGGGGTTTACGCCCATCTCTCCGTAGCCGCGAAAGGCGATCGGCCGGATGTAGCAGGGGGCGATGCCGTTGGCCTCTACCAGTTCCACCACGGCCGCATTCAACTGATCCAGCGTGAAAGGCAGCGGCATGCGGTAAATCTTGGCTGAATCCATCAGCCGCTTCATGTGCTCCTCCAGCCGGAAGATGGCCGCTCCGCCCGGCTGGGTGTAACAGCGAATCCCTTCGAAGACCGACGATCCGTAGTGGACCACGTGGCTCATCACATGGATATTGGCCTTCTCCCAAGGGATCAACTCACCATTGTGCCAGATGTGTTTGGTGGGCTGGATTGGCATATCTCCTCCTGACTCTCTACCTGAAGTCTGCCCAGATTATACGTGGCGGCGATATGGCGCCGCTGTGCCCATGCGCGATTTACGGCTGTGGCCTTCGGCGTGGCATGAAACAATCCAGATATCATGAGCTTTTCTCCCCACGTGGCAGTGCTGGCCGGCGTCAGCGCGCATCTGGACGCCCAGGTGTATCTGCGTGCGCGCCTGGAGCAGTCCGTCTACGTCCGTTTTTCCCTGCTGGCGCTCAGCTCCATCTTCTTTCTGGTGGACCCTTTTGCCGCGCTTCCGACTTTTCTGGCCGTCACCGAGGGGCAGAGCCAGGCCAAGCGCATGCGCACCGCCCGCAAAGCCTCCCTCAGCGCGTTCGTCATCCTCAGTGCCTTCGCCGCCGCCGGAACCTACATCTTCCGCGTCTTCGGCATCACGCTGCCCGCCTTTGAGATCGCCGGCGGCATCATTCTTCTGCTCATTGGCCTGGACATGCTCGCCGCCAAGCGCTCGCCCACCCAGGAGTCCAGCGACGAACGGGCGGCAGCGGCCAGCAAGGACGACGTTGGAATCGTCCCCATGGGAAT
>DAHWOF010000163.1 GCA_027335345.1 Granulicella sp.
GGCCAATGCAGTAGCCAGTTGGCGGAGGTGTGCTGGAGGCGGTGTGTTGTCCATGTTGCTATCTTACGGTTGTAATATCCGTAAGATCAACCGCAAAATCCCCCGCCGTTCCAAAACACTCACTCCTGTGTCGTGCGCCCATAGAAAACTTCGGACTTAACTCGTGGCTGGCTGCCACAACCTGCAAGGTTTGGCGCGTGGCTGAGGGGCTCCGCTGCTCGCACAGGGACAGAGCACAGCCATCCCGGACGATAACACCCTTCAGAGATTGGGTTGGGTTTGCAGGTTTGGAGAAGAGGTCAATCCGGTTGGGGATCCTGTCTGCCGGCCTCAAGAAGGCTGCGGCGCCTGGGATCGCTGCGTGGTGGAAGCAGGGGGTGCCAGTTGTGGAGTTGAAGGCGCGGAGTCTGGTGCTGCGGGAACTGTGAACTGGGATGGTTCCCCTCCGGGGACGCTGGGGGCTGGCTCTGTCCCTTTGCCAGGCTGATGATCGTGAGCGCTCACGGGTTCAGGTTGCGCCATTACGGCAGAGTCCATGCTGCCGGGGTCATCGCGTAGCTTGAAGAAGATCGTCCCAGCCGTAGGGCGAGGCACCGAGAGCATTGTACCTGTGTAGCCATCGGGTACCTGCACCGGATCTGTAAACTCAGGATTGGCCGCAACCGACTGCAGAAGGAAGAGGTTGTAGCCGGCCAACATACAGGGCTCTTTCACGTCGGGAGGGCACTGGAGCTGGGTCAGTACGGGTAACCGGACCAGGGTCACCAGGGGCAACCAATCGCTGGCTTGGGTGGATACATCGCTGGTGGCGTTATCCGCATCAGTGGCAGGTTCAGTAGCCGCATGGCGACCGTTGGCTGAACCGGTGACTGGCGGGAAGACGGCACGCATCCGCAGCGGACCAAAGGCGCTCGGTCCGAAGGAACTTTGCGGATCCAAGGTGGCCACCACCGTGTAAGGGTCCTGCAGCAGCAGCCCGCCAGAGGGCGCCAGTGTCAGAACGGTGCGAAGGGTGCCGTCAAGTGTCTCGATCTCCAACTGGCCGTTGCGCGGAAAACGCTGCTGGCTCTTGATCGTGAAAGTGAGAAGAGATGTGAGCGGGAGGTCCTGCGAACTGGAAAGATAGATATTGGAGTCTTTTGCTTCGGGAAGCTCCGTCTTGCGCAGCAAGGTGATAACCGGGCGGGGCGTCATCACCGTAAACGGAAAGGTGAGCGAGCGGGAGTCGCGAAGGGAAAGACTGGCGACAAGGGCCTGATTGACGGAGGTGGATGGAACAGGCGCGCTTGGCGGCAAGGAAAAGTGGAGAGTTCCGGGGCTGGATGAATCCGTGGGCTGAATGTCGTGCGAGGGGTCAGGGGCAGGCAAGAAGACCAGGTCGCCGACCGTGATCTTTTGAATCTCTCGCAGTCGCGTGCCTCGGACGACCAGCACCTTGTCATGAGCATGGAGTTCGACTGCGGTGACCGTAGCCGGCTCAGAGAAAGTTCGGGCAGCAACCTCGTTGGCCGCAGGCTGACCGAATTGCTGAATCGAGAGATGCAGATCGCCGGGGGTGACGTTTTGGTTGAGGGGCAGCTTAATGGCCAGGAGATTCAAGTCTCCTGGCTTTGGAGCCCGCTTGAACGTTACCGGGAAGGGAGCCTGCCCGTCGGGGTGCGCGGTGATGCTGTCAACGCAGGCCGAGCCTGTGGAATCCAATAAAAGGGTGGCAGTATGGCCGGCGATAAGGTCGTAGGTGGGCTCATGTTGGGCATCCTTGGACGAAACCGACTTATCCGGTTGTGGAACGATCGTCCAATCGGCGCCTGGAAGTTGTTGCAGAGTGACTTTCGGGCCGGAAAAGGCGTCAAAGCCCCAGCGCCCCTTGATCTCCGCGGTGATCAGAACGGGCTCTGGTTTGGTGGGCCGGGCTACGGAACTGGCGCGCCCGGAGGGCTTTGCCGCAGCCACATCAAGCGGTATGCGATGCTGTTGGTCCTTTTGCAAGACCAGGCCGCCGTAGTAAGCGTCTGGGGAGAGGGGAATATCAGGCTCTTGCGGAGCGCCCGGCGGAGGATCGAAGTGCAGGTGGAGATCATGCGCATAGTCCGTGGAGAAGACCAACGCCGATCCTTCTACGGGAATCACGACGGTAGGCTTGAGCAGGCAAGTGACATCGTTGGCTGCCGGCGGACGCAGCGCAGGGGGCACCGCGGGTTTTACAGGAGGGAGCGCGATCACCAGCACGGACTTTGGATTCTCGAAGGATGGCGGCGTGTTCAGACGCAAGTTCATCGCATCGTCCTGGGGTAAGCTGATCGCGGGAATGTATTGATATTGGGCCGTATGCATATTGCCCATAATTTTGACGACATCAACGATGGCGCCAACATAAGCGGAGTAGAGGCCGCCGCCAGCGGCGGGTGCATTGCTTGCCTGGTTGATCAGATCCGCGGTGGATCCGCTCAGGACGCTGTTGATGGTCTGTCCTCCTCCATTGCCAAGCACGATCTGGGAGCCGCTCTGGGTCAAGCAGGTGAACTGCATATCGACCGGCTCCTTGAAGCAGTTTTCATTGGGCTGCAACTCAAGGGTGCGAGCCAGCAGATTGGAGTGATCGAGCAGGCTGGTGGGATCTGAGGGTGGGACGCGACGGATGGATGCGATGTACTTCTCGATGCGCCCCTCCTCCAGGCCGGCGTTGAACAGGTCTTGCGAGGAGCGTACGAAGGCACCGGGGAGTCCGCGCACCGCCGAGCGGAGCGTTTTGAAGTCTCCGCCTGTGGCAGGGGCCAGAAACATCAGGGCTTGCTGAGCTTCGACGGGAACGGTAACCGATGCGCCCTCGATCCGGACGTTGTGCTCCCAGGTTTCGATACGATGAAACCAGGCTGGCGGCGGCGGATTGGTAGTGCCCCGCAAAAAGACGACGACCAGAAGGTAACGAACCGACTGCGAGGCTGGAAGTTCAGGATGAATCCAGATCTTGTCGCCGGGCTGGAGGCTGGGGACCGAGGCAATGGGCACCGTCTGATCTCCGCGGGTTACCCGAACGTCGATTTTGGGGCCTATGAGGTCAAAGCGGGCATCGCCGCGGCTCACTCTGCACCAGCAGAGAAGCAGACAAGCCAGCAGCAAATATCGGACGCGCTTCTGCATACACCTAGTTTAGATGCCCAATGAGTGTTGCGGTAAGCCGAGGAACATCTCTGGCAACAATGGCCGCTCTGAAGAGCGGAGCGCGAAGAAGAGTCTCCGGCACGGCGATTCCACCGCTGCAAGCGGTTTGCTCCGGGAGGAGGCATCCAGCGGGAGAAGGTTCCATCTCTAGGTGGCTGACGGTCATAGAAGGGTGACGCCGCCTACAGAAATTCGGTGGCGATGTCTCCTATTTTTGGTTCATGG
>DAHWOF010000167.1 GCA_027335345.1 Granulicella sp.
GCGCTCGGCCACCTGTGCCTGTTGCATTACCCGACCGAGAAGACCGGCCAAGTAGCGACCAAGCTGCCCCATCCCAATCCCACGCAAAGGAGCATCCTGCAAGCACTCCAGGTCAGCCTACCCAGAATGTAGGCAGACAACCCCAAGACCGTTATTCGCTGTATCCAACAGCAAGTCAATGCCTTACATCCTGATCTCCGCTCTTTTCAAAGAGGAACTTCCGTCGGGTGTGCCGCCGGGCGGTTCAGCACGCGCAGAGGAGGGACACAGCTCTGCTGCGGAGCCGCTGTGAGCCCCGCGGCTCCGCGCAGGCTCTACTGCTCCGCTCTGTAGGCCTTCAAGATCTGGTCGTAGGACTCAGGCACAAAGTCCGTTGGAGGTACGCCACCGGCGAGATACTTCACAAAGTAATCCCATCTACGCCGCATCACATAGGGCTCATCCTGCGCGTAGCCATGATGCATGTTGGGCAGCATGAGCATGTCGAAGTTCTTGTTGGCCTTGATCAGCGCGTTGACCACCAGCAGGGTATTGTTGGGTGGAACGTTGTCGTCCATGGTTCCGTGGACCAGCATCAGGTGGCCCTTCAGGTTGGCCGCATAGTTCTCATTGGCCTGCGCATTGTAGTTATCGGCTCCATCCGGACCAATGACCTCCAGCCCTGCCCAGCGCTCATCCCAGTCGTCCTCATACTCCCGCTGGTCGTGGTTGCCGCTCTCGGCCCATCCCACCTGGAAGAAGTCGGGGAAGTGGAACATCGCGGAGACGGTGGCATTGCCCCCGCCGGAGTGCCCGGTGATGCCGACCCGGTTCAGATCAATCCATGGATCGCGCGTGGCCAGATCCTTGATTCCGGAGACCTGGTCTGGAATCGTGTCATCTCCCATATCCGCCGGGTTGGAGGCGTGCGCGTCATGGAAGCTCTTGGAACGGTGCGGATTGCCCATCCCGTCGATGCACACCACCATAAAGCCGAGCTCGGCCATCGACTGCAGATCGCCGCGCGCGGCCGCAAACCCCGGCGGCCCGAAGACGGAGCACGATCCATCCTGTGGGCCAGGGTAGACATAATCAATCACCGGGTACTTTTGGGCGGGATCAAAGTTCGTCGGCCGGAAGAGCAGGCCATAGAGCGGCGTCACGCCATCGCGCGCCTTTACCTGGATGCGCAGGGGCGGCTTCCAACCCGCGGCCAGTAGCTGGGAGATGTCCTGGCGGGCGAGGGTCACCAGCACACTGCCGGTTCTCCCGTCGCGCAACACGGCGATCTGCGGCGTGCTCACCGTCGAGTACACATCCACAAAGGTGCTTCCATCGGCAGGCGCTGTGATTTGGTGGGTCGCGTTCTCCGGGGTCAGCAGCGTCTGCTGCGTGCCGTCCAGATTCACCCGGAAGTAGTCCACGTAGTACGGATCCTCACCTGCCACCTTGTTGGTTGCGGTGAACCACAGCACGCCGGACTTTTCGTCCACGGCTTTGATCGCGGCCACCGGGCCGTCACCGCTTGTCACCTGGTTGACCAGCGCGCCGCTGTTCAGGTCGTAGAGGTAGTACTGCGCCCAGTTGCTGCGCTCGCTGGCCCAGAGAAACTCGTTGCGGCTCCACAACACCTTCCAGTCGTTGGTCGCCTGCCAGCCGTAGTAGGTGTCCACATGCTCGTGATAGATCGGTTTGACCTTGCCGGTGGAGGTGTCAGCCATCTCCACCCACTCATCCTTGTGATCGCGCGAGGTGGAAACAAAGGCGAGTCTTGAGTCATCGGGCGAGAACTCCACATCGTTCCAGCGCCCATCGCCGTCGCAGCTCACGTCATCGCACTCCATGCTGCGATGCTCCAGCGGCGGAGTTTTGAGCCGCACCATTTTGTCTGTGGTCACGTCGATCACCACCGGCTCGATCATGGTGACGTCTTTGTCTCCCACCAGCGGATAGCGCCACGCCACCAGCTTGGGATGGCGGTTGGTGACCGGCACAAGGTACATCATTCCGGTCTTGCGCTCGTCTTGCTGGAAGGTGGCAATCTTCTTTGAGTCCGCCGACCAGGTCAGAATGGCTCCATCGGAGTGCTGCCATCCAGCGTTATCGGTGGCGTAGCCGAAGTCCGCAACACCGTCAGTGGTCAGCGGCCTCTCCTGGCCGGTGGCCACCACCCGCACCCACAGGTTGTTGTCCCGGATGAAGGCCGCCAGCTTTCCGTCCGGAGACAGATTGGCCTGACCCCTGGGGCGACGCGCCATGCCGTTGGGCGAGCTTCCAGCCGGGCTGGAAGGCTTTGGTTCCTCTGTGCAGGCGGTAGCTGCCTGATCACAGTCAAAGACGCCATCCCCGATGGTGACCGAGAAGCCACCCGAGGCCAATTCCGCAAAGTGCCGGACGCCAAGATGGTTGGCGTCCACCGGAGCCGGCTGCTGTGCTGCGTGGACCGAGCGCATCGCCGCGTTGATCGCCGCGGCCAGCTTTGCATTGTCGAAGGCCAGAGCTACGCTGCGATGAGCCGGGTCGGCGATTCTGTACATCGTCCCAGTCGCGCCCGGGTCGCGATAGAACACCCTCCCGTCGGCCAGGTATTTCACGCCGCGGATGGTATGGTGCACCAGTCCGTTCACGTTGTAGAACATCCAACGCTCGGCCTGGGCGTAGTCCTGCTTGGTGTACACCTTTTGCGCTGCCGTGGGCAGCGCGGCGCTCACTCCGGCGGCCAACCATACGGCGATCCTCAAATAACGGCGAATTGACATGGCAGGGATCATCCTCTTGTGAAGAGCTTTTCCATACAGACAACTGTCCCATCAGCCTATTGCAAATTCGTCCCGGCGGCGAGTCCCTGGACGCAACTTCTGGACGCGGCCGGCCCTCATCGAGGCTGTCCGTCATGGGGATGGCCGCGTCCAGCAGAAAAAAGCGCGCCCCACAGGGTTGCTGTGGAGCGCGCTGTACTATCGCAGGCTGCCGAGATTACATGTTCTCGATCATGCGGGTGGCGAACTGGCTGGTCTTCACCTTGGTCGCGCCCTGCATCTGACGTTCGAAGTCATAGGTGACATACTTCTGCTCGATGGTCTTGGCCATGGAGGACTCGATCAGACGAGCCGCCTCGTGCCATCCCAGAAAGTCGAACATCATCACGCCGGAGAGGATCACCGATCCCGGGTTGATCACGTCCAGATCCGCATACTTGGGGGCGGTTCCGTGGGTAGCCTCAAAGACCGCATAGCCGTCGCCGATGTTGGCGCCGGGTGCGATGCCCAGACCGCCTACCTGAGCTGCTGCTGCATCCGAGAGATAGTCACCGTTCAGGTTGGTGGTCGCCAGCACACTGTACTCGGAGGGGCGAGTGACCACCTGCTGGAAGATGGAGTCAGCGATGCGGTCATTGACCATCAGCTTCTTCTTCCACTGACCATTGCCGTGGGTGGCTCCGATCCTGGCAACGACGTCCTTGACCTCCTGCACCACGGAGTCCTGGAACTCCTTGGCCGCAAAGCCAAGACCCGGCTCGATCATCTCTGCATTTTGCTCCGGCGTCAGTTGAGGGTTGGCTTCCAGGTTGCCCAGGATCCAGCTCTCGCGCTCGGTCACCGTCTCATTGCGGAACTCCTGCGTGGCTACCTCGTAGCCCCACTCGCGGAATGCGCCTTCCGTAAACTTCTGGATGTTGCCCTTATGCACCAGAGTGACCGTCTTGCGGCCTTCCGCCAGGGCGAACTTGATCGCCGCGCGCACCAGCCGCTTGGATCCTGTGACGGAGATGGGCTTGATGCCGACGCCGGAGTCCAGACGGATCTGCTTTTTGCCGCCTTTGAGCATATCGCTGTTCAGGAACTGGATCACCTTGGCCGCCTCCGGCGTTCCCTGCTGGAACTCGATGCCGGCGTAGATGTCCTCGGTGTTCTCGCGGAAGAGCACAATGTTCATCAGCTCGGGATGCTTCACCGGGCTGGGCACGCCGGGATAGTACTTCACCGGCCGCACGCATTGGTACAGGTCCATCAACTGCCGCAGGGCTACATTCAGGCTGCGGATGCCGCCCCCCACCGGGGTCGTCAGCGGTCCTTTGATCGAAACCCGAAAGGCCACCGTCGCCTTCACGGTGTCCTCAGGCAGCCAGTTCTTGGTCTGGGCATAGGCCTTCTCGCCGGCGAGCACCTCGAACCACCTCACCTTGCGCTTGCCGCCATAGGCCTTCTCCACCGCGGCATTGAAGACCCGCTCGGAGGCTTTCCAGATATCGCGCCCGGTGCCGTCACCCTCGATAAAGGGAATAATCGGATTGTCCGGCACGATGTATTTCCCGTCCTTGTACTCAATTGCCTGGCCGTCCTGCGGCACAGCAATTCCGTTGTAGCTCGTCTGCATGATTCTTAAACTCCCAGAGATATTCGATCGAGATCAGTGGCTCGCAGCTCGACGTCCCATTTCGGCGCTCACTCACATCCGCTACTCATCCTACTCTTCTGATGCTTCCTTTATCGAACCGCAACCCGATAAACGAACATGCAGCGGAGCTTCCGCCACTGACTCTTTCGATTCTATCGCTCCACTCCAAACCGCAACACAGCTTCCTTTCGCCGGGTTCAGCTCTCCGGATCATGATTGCGGCCGAAGCGTATTTTCAACCTCGGCCGCCGTGCTGAGCGCGGCAGTGATCTCCTCTCGCGCCTGCAAGCCGGGCCAGACCGCGCGCCGTCCCCTGCGCCGCGCTGGTGGTCATGGCGGCATCGGCCTCTGCTCTCCCGTCCTGGTCATTCTTTACAACGCCGGACTTTGCCGGGGTTCGCCTCAGCGGAGGCTTCCCCGGCGAAGGGTGCGGGTTTCCATCCCAATGAAAGAGGCGCTGGTAGATCGCCTGCCTGGCCGTTCAGCGTGAACCGCTCAACCAGACATCGCCCTAAGCCGTCAGAAGAGCCCGCCAGAGCCTCTGTGTTCCACTCTCATCTGGCAGCAGAGCCGAACTTTGTTTTTTTTCGTGATGTTTTGTCTTAAATCCTCACTTAACCAACAGAAGCAGTTTTAACCCGCAGAACCGTCCGAATCGAGCGGACCGCGGCAGGCCTGCAGGCGAAGAACCGGAATCCGGAACGTGGCCTTCTGCAGGAAGACGCAACTGTGTTTCGCGGAAGGAAGGCGCGGCAGGGGTTTCGACCCAGAGTGGGTGGATTCCAGCCTGCTCGCACCGGACGCCTCGGCCTGCACGTTGTTGAGGGGCGGAACGGATTTTGCGGAAGAGGGTTGGAAGGAGGCGAAGCGCGAGCATGAAGGAAGCCCGGAAGTTCACCATCGGGCGCGATCCGCGCTGCGATATTGCGGTGGCCGACGAATCGGTGAGCCGCATCCATGCCGAGTTCCTGTGCGCCGCGGACGGATCGATGACGATCCGCGACCGGGGCAGCCGCAACGGAACCTGGGTTTTGCGCAAGGGAGCAACCAGGTCCGTGGCGCAAGTGGAAGAGGTTGTCTACCTTACCGATACGCTGCAGTTCGGCGGTGCCTCGATCGCCGTCGACGAGATTCTGACGGGCCTGCGGGGGAGGCTGCCCGGTGCGGGTAGCGGCGCCGGCGGTCGAGTGCGGGATGCCTCGGTTGCGGAGACCAGGATGGAGCGCTGCGCCTGCGGATCCGTGAAACCAATCCATCAACGTTGTCCGGAGTGTCATCAATGAACGATGTTTTCGCCAGGCAGAGCCGTTCCCTGGAGTCCGGCTCCGGGCACAGCCGGTGGGCCGTGCCGGACCGTCGCGTGGTGTTGGTGCTCTCCGTGCTCTGCGCCATCGGCTTCATTGCGCTGCTCACGCTGCTGTTGAATCCCGATGGCCGGGCCGCTGCGCTCTTGCTCGATCGCCGTTCTCCGCACTTTGTCTTTCCGTTTACGATTCAGAACTTCGAACACATCTTCTTCTTCATGGCGCTGGGCGAACTGTTTGTGCGCTGGCGGGTAGCGGAGCACGAGCTGGCCTTCGTAGAGCGCGGGTTTCTGCCCGAGGATGAGCGTACGGTGCTGCAACACTCCGAGCTGGGGCCGATCCGGCGCCGGGTGGCGAAGGAGTTCGATCGTGAGAACGGCTTTCTGCCCTCGCTGATCAATCTGAGCATTCTGCAGTTCCAGTCCAGCCGTTCGGTGGACCAGACCGTCGCGGTGATGAACAGCAGCCTGGGACTAATGGAGCATCGGGTGGATATGCGCTACGGACTGGTCCGTTACATCGCATGGCTGATTCCCACGCTGGGCTTCATCGGCACCGTGATCGGCCTGGGGTCGTCGCTGGCCAAGGCCGGAGCCTCGGCTTCGATCAGCGTGCAGGCCGTGGCCAGGATGCTGGCCGTGGGCTTTGATTGCACCATGGTGGCGCTGATGGAGAGCGCGGTGCTGGTCTTCATCCTGCAAGTGGTGCAGGAGAAGGAAGAGACCAGCCTGAACCTGGCCGGCGACTACACGCTGCGCAACCTGATTAATCGGCTTTATGCGGGCCGTCCGGCCATGGAGAAGGTGGAGGCATGAGATCCCGCAGCCGCGAAATCAACATCTTCAACATGTCCCTGCTGGACATTCTGAGCGGGGCGCTGGGCGCCTTCTGCTTTCTGATGCTGGCCCTGTTTCCGTACTACAAGCCGGCGCATCTCTCGGCTGAGGATCAGAAGACATATCAGGATGCCGAGCAGATGCAGCGGAAGATCCAGCAGTTGGAGAATGCCTTGCGGCGGCAGAGCGGTTCCGCTTCGGCAGAGATGATGCAGCGGATGGAGCAGGCGCTGGAGCAGGCTCGGGAGGAGCTTGCCCAGACGCAGCAGCAACTGAGCCGTACCCGCGCCGAGATGGAGCAGGCCGAGCAGCAGGCGCAGAACCAGGGGTCACAGCAGCAGGAGAACTCCGTAATGACGATTCAGGACTGGTGGCCGTTCAGTCCGGGGCAGATCGACATGTATGTGCAGCAGCCGGGTGAAGGCGCAAATGGACAAACGGCGCCGCCATTTGATCCGACAAAGCCTCAGGGGGCTCTCTTCAGTTCGACTTTGGTCAGCAATGGGCCAGGCAGTCAAAGCTGGACATTCGGACGCCTCTTTGCCGGGAACTACCTGGTCTACTACCGCTTCCATAATGCCTCCGACGCTACACAGACGGTCAAGATCGTCGGCGTAGCCCACCTTAACGGAAATATGAAGGAGTTCCCGCCGGTCACGCTTGGCCCCGACCATCTCTGGGCGCAGGCAGGCACGGTGGTTGTGAGCCCGGATGGGAAGATGAACGTCATCCCGCCCGGCGGTTCATGACTCCGGCCGGAGCCGGTTTGACCCCATGGTGACGGAGGACAACGAAGATGATGCGGTGCAAAGAAGGCCACTTTTATGACGCTGCCAGACACAGCGCCTGCCCCTGGTGTACGAAGGCGTTCTACGCAGGACGCCAGGCGCCGGCTGCGGCCGGCGCCCAGGGCAAGACGCGGCCCCTGGTGGTGATGGGCTCGCCGGCCGCCGCTCCCCGGCCAGTGGCGGCGAGGCCGGGGCCTGCTCTCGACCATGCTCCTACCCGGCGGATCGATGCCCAGCCCAGCGGCGTTGATCCGGTGGTTGGCTGGCTGGTGTGCGTGGACGGCCCGGAGAAGGGCCGGGATTATCGCCTTCACGCGGAGCGAAACTTCATTGGCCGGGCGGCGGGGATGGATGTGAGTCTCGCCCGAGATGCCGGCGTCTCGCGCGAGAGGCACGCCATCCTGAGCTTTGAGCCGCGGAAGAAGAGCTTCTGGCTGCATCCGGGTGAGTCATCCGGCCTGGTGTACAGGAACGGGGAGATGGTCTCGGCGCCGGTCCAGGTCGACAGCAGCGATGTGATCGAAGTGGGTAGGAGCAAGTTGGTTGTGGTGCCCTTTGTGAGTGAGCATCGCAGCTGGTAAGGATGACGGAAGCTATGCGGTACGTACCCGGCAATGCGCAGCACATCGGCTCGCGCGAGGAGCAGGAGGACTCCTTCGGGTTCTCCAGCCTGGAGGACAGTGGATTTGTCCGCCACGGCGGCTTTGTGGGCGCGGTTGCCGATGGCATGGGCGGTCTGGGGCACGGACGGGAGGCCAGCCAGGCGGCGCTGCGCGCCTTTCTGCGTGGCTACGGCCGCAAGCAGGAGACGGAGTCGATTCCGGACGCTCTGGAGCGATCCGTGCGGGAGGCCAATGAGGCGGTGGTTCGGGCTGGGAGGGACGGCGGCGCTGGGATTACGGCCGGAAGCGCGCTGGGGAGCACACTGGTGGCCGCAGCGCTGAAAGATCGTTCACTTTACTGGATCTCGGTGGGGGACAGCGCCCTGTATCTGTGGCGCAATCGGCGGCTGACGCAGTTGACCTGCCCGCACACCTTCGCGAGGGTGCTCCGTCGCCGCGCAGCCGTGGGCGAGATCTCGCGGGAAGAGGCATTGCAGCATCCGGATCGGGAGGCGCTGACGAGTTACCTGGGAGAGCCCACGGTCCCGGAGGTCGACCGCAACCGGAGAGGTTTCCATCTCAAACAGGGCGACCAGATCGTGCTTTGCACGGATGGGATCTTCAAGACGCTGAGCATCGAGCAGATGCAGGCGGCGATGGGGGATTCTCCACAGCGATCCAGTGAGGCGCTGGTGGAGCGGACGCTGGCCGCCGGAGCGCCTCATCAGGACAATCTGACGGTGGTGGCTATCGCTACCGAGTGCGAACCGGGAGACGGCGAGCCCGCAGGAGAGCGGACCGGGGAGGAGATTGCGCTGCAGATCTCGGCGACACGAGGGGTGCGCAAGCGTCGACGGGTTTTGCTCCTCGCTTTGAGTGGCGTGCTCCTGGCGGCTGTGGCGCTGCGAGGGTTGCGTGACTGGCGAAGTCCGGCGGCTGCGACGCACCTTGGTGTAGACGCTACACCGCTGGCCGCGCCACACAATAGATCGCAGGCTGCTCTGCTGCGAGCTTCGCAAACGGCGCCGCATACGGATCTGACGGCTGCTCCGCACAGAGGCGAACAAGCGGCTGCGCAGGCTGCTCCGCGCCCCAGCGTACGCACTGCGCCAGTGACAGCGCCGTTGGCCGCAGGCTCTCGCTCCACCACTTCTGACCCGCAAGGGGCCTCCGCGCCGGGAAGAACGGCTGCGAGTGCAACCTCGCGGGTCCCCGGCGGGAAGACATCGATGCAACAGCAACCCGGCGTGGCGACCAAGATGCCACAGCACGGTCAGCCATTCTGATGTCACCACAGGAGACTTCATGGTGCGTTTCGAGAGTGCGACGTTGTCCAGAGCCGGGGGGCGGCGCCGGAATGAGGACCGCTGCGGTTCGGTGGTCTGCGATGGGGCTGCCTGCTGGGTGCTGGCGGACGGTCTGGGAGGGAGCGCCGGTGGAGAGATTGCGGCGCGGATTGCCGTGGATACGGTGCTGGCGATCTTCCAGGAAGATCCGCGCTGTTCTGCCGATGTGCTCGAGAGGGCGATGGAGCAGGCCAACGGCGCGTTGCAACGGGAGCAGGCGGCGGAGCCACGGCTGGCGCAGATGCGCACCACCGCTGTGGTGTTGGTCAGCGATGGTGCCAGCGCGCTGTGGGCGCACCTGGGCGACTCTCGCCTGTATTGCCTGCAGGATGGATGGATCGTCCATCGCAGCCGTGATCACAGCGTCCCGCAGTCGCTGTGCGACGCAGGCCGGATTACAACGGAGGAGATCCGTTTTCATCCGGACAGAAACCGGCTGCTGCGCGCGCTGGGGAACGCAAGCAAGGCTGAGCCTGCACTGGCGCGGGACGCTCTGCTGGTTGGCGAGGGAGACGTGTTCCTACTTTGTTCCGATGGATTCTGGGAGTATGTGACCGAGATCGAGATGGAGGCCGACCTGGCCTGCGCGCCGGCTCCGGACGAGTGGCTGGAGCGCATGGAAGACCGCCTGTTGAGGCGCGCCTCCGGCGATCACGATAACTATTCGGCGATCGCGGTCTTCGCCGTTGCGGATGGCAGCGCGACGAGGGCGAGAGACGCGTCGGCCTGGTGTGCGCGAACGGAGCGAGGGGGCGCGCTGTGAACCGTCAGCGTGCAGGCATCGGCCGGCCTGTGTGGCTGCCCGTCGATTGGCCTGTTTCTTTGTCCGTTGGTCGGCGCTTGTGTCGCCAGCCAACTCCGTTGCGAGGAGAGGGTTATGCAGATTGAAAAGCTTTGTTATGGATGTCTGGAGGATGATTCCGGGCTGCCCGAGTGTCCTCGATGCGGATACTCGGCTGGCCAGACGCTGGACTTTCCGCTGTTGCTACCGCCCGGAACTGTGCTGCACGATCAGTACGTGATTGGGCGCAGCCTGGGGCATGGGGGCTTCGGCATCACTTACCTTGCGTGGGATATGAATCTGGAGCGGCGGGTTGCGGTGAAGGAGTATCTACCCAATGGCCTGGCCACACGCGCCCACGGAACGCTGCGGATCTCCAGCTACTCCGGGCAGAAGGAAGATTACGAACTGGGGTTGCGGAAGTTTCTGGAAGAGGCGCGGGTACTGGCGCGCTTTCAGAGTCACCCGGGAATGGTAGCCGTGCAGTTCTTCTTCCAGGCCAATGGGACAGCCTACCTGGTGATGGAGTATCTGGACGGTTGTACCTTTGACGCCTACCTGAAGGATAAGGGCGGGAAGATTCCGTTTGCTCGCGCCATGGACGTGCTGATCCCGGTGATGGACGCTCTGCGCGAGGTTCACAGGACCGGCATCCTGCATCGCGACATCAGCCCGGACAACATCTATATCACCCGTCTGGGACCGGTGAAGCTGCTCGACTTTGGGGCGGCCCGCTACGCCCTGGGCGAGCATAGCCAGAACTTCTCCATCATCCTGAAGGAGGGCTACGCGCCGGAGGAGCAGTACCGCAGCAAAGGGCATCAGGGTCCGTGGACGGACGTGTATGCCTGCGCCGCCACGCTGTATCGGGCCGTGGTGGGCAAGGTGCCGCCTCCGGCGCTGGACCGCATCCACCAGGACGATCTGGAGCCGCCCTCGGCCTTGGGAATCACGCTGCCGATGGCCGCCGAGGAGGCGCTGCTGAAGGCCCTGGCCGTGGATGCCTCGGCACGCTATCCGTCAATAGAAGAGTTCCAGAGCGAGATTGCCGGCTCGCGCGGGTCTGCCTCCGGTGAGGAGATCCGCAACCTGACGGTACCGATGAGGGACAATGCGGGCGGCCAGGACCTGGGCCTGACGGCGCCCTTGCAGGACCTGGGCCTGGCGTTGGAAGGCAGGACGGTACCTCTACATCGACCGGTGGAGAAGGGTGAAGCAGCGCGGCCGCGCGGGATCCTGCCCCCCGGAAGATTGCTGGCGGGAGGGGTATTGTTGGCTGCGGCGCTGATCGCCCTGGCGATCGTACATCGCGCCTCCAACGGGTGGCGGGCAAAGCAAGTCACTGGGATGGTGAGCCAGGCTGGGAACCCGGTGGCCAAGACCACGGTGGCCGGGAACCAGCCGTTCCAGCCACAGACGCCTCCGCAGCCTGCCGCCCAAAACCAGGCCTCCGAAGAGCCGCCGATGACGGCAAAGAAGCAGACGGCTGCGTCAACGAGTCAGGCCGAGGTGGCGATTCATCGAGCCGTGACGCCGACGCCTCGGGCGGCGCTTCCGGAAGATCAAGCCGTGACGGCGACGAACCGGGTGGGGACGAATCAGGGTGTTCCGCCGGCGAATCCGGTGGCTTCAAGTGCAGCCGCGACTAATCCGCCGGCACAGCCTGGGTCCGCAGCGGGCGCTGGATATGGGGCGGGTTACGCAACGCTGCCGGGCACGGATCTTCCGCCCGGTCAGGCGCCGCAGCAGGCTTACCAGACGTTGATCAATCAGGCCGAGGCTCTCTTGCGTCAGGACAACGCCGCCGGCGCTCTGCAACTGGAAAAGCAGGCGGTCAAACTGAACCCAGCGCTGCCCACAGCCTACGACATGATGGGCTTTACTTACCTTTACGGTTACGGGAACTACGCGGCAGCCCGGCAGAACATGGACGCGTCGCTGCATCGTGGTGGAACCGCCCTGTTTCATGTGCGCCACGATCTTTACGACGGCACATTCTCCAACAGCTCCATCGGGATGTTGCGCATTGGGACCAATACCGTCACGTATCAGTCCAGCAACGGTGTCGACTCCTTCACCCTGAACCGCGGCGATGTGGAGGACACAGGGATGAACCGAGGGATTGGATCGGTCTTTCGGCGATTCCTGGGTTCGGCTGACCGCGCTTATGCCCCGCCGAATGGCGCCAATGGAACAGCAGTGTCGTCCAAGGGCGCGTTCCACATCCGGGCGGATTCGCATACCTACAACCTGGTCGGCACGAGTTCAGACCCTGCAGCCGAGGCAGAGGTGATTCTTCATTTGCTCCATCCATGAGTAAGGCTGCGACGGATTCGCCAGAGGGATTCTCCGGCTCAGGCAGGTGAGTAGGCGCGGCGAAGATGGGATGAACGAGGGGCTTCGAGCCGGCTGCCTGGTGATCACCAACATGCTGCCGGATGAGCCGTTTCCGAAGGATGCTCCAGTGATCCAGGTGGATCACTGGAAGGTGCTTCCAGCGTTGATGAAGCGATATGCCCGCGATCTGGATGCGCTGGAACACTATCGCCAGGCCGGGCTGGCTTTCTGGCGAAACCGCCTGAGCGAGCCGGTGATCGGCGCCCAGGTGGCGAAGTTTCTGAATGCGGCTGATCGGGCCAGAGGTTAGGGAGGAATCCAGAATGAGCTTCGAGGCGGGAGGCGGATCCAGCCGGTGCCGGGTCAGATGGCCGGTTCGGCCTGATGCGCGAGGATGTAGTCCAGGTAGTTGTTCGCCGTGGACTGGATGAGGGCGAGGTCCGCCGGGGTGGTGGTGCGGCGGATCTTGCCGGGCAAGCCGGCGAC
Organism: Granulicella sp.; assembly: GCA_027335345.1. Taxonomy (GTDB): domain Bacteria; phylum Acidobacteriota; class Terriglobia; order Terriglobales; family Acidobacteriaceae; genus Granulicella. The sequence continues at coordinate 12,858 of DAHWOF010000167.1, forward strand.
AAGGGAGTTCGGGGGGATGGCTGTGCCCTCTGGGACCAGGGCGCCGGCCGCGATGATGCTGCCGGAGCCGATGTGAGCTCCATTCAGGACGATGGCGCCGATGCCGATCAGGACGTCGTCATCGATGGTGCAGCCGTGGACGGTGGCGTTGTGGCCGATACTGACGCGATCGCCGATCAGGACCGCATAGAGGTTGCGCATGCCGTGCAGAACAGCGCAGTCCTGGATGTTGGTGCCGGCGCCGATGCGGATGAGGTTCACGTCGCCGCGGACCACGGCGTTGGGCCACAGGGAAGAGCGTGGACCAAGATGAACGTCGCCGATGAGTTGAGCCGAGGGGTCGATGTAGCAGCCGGGCGCGACCGTGGGCCATACGCCGCGGTAAGGACGGATCATGCCAACGAGTATAAAGGCTCCTTCAGCACAGCACGTCCAGGCACTGCCTACAGACAAACGAACCCACAGTGGCGGGGGCTGCTGAGGGGCCGCCGTTCTCGGGGCGTTGACTCAAATCGAAGGGTTCCGCAACCACGGGTGACGCGAGGCGCCGCCTTTAGCCGGCGTAGGCCTGGAGCATTCTCACGGCCGCGGCGAGGCGCTCTGTCGGGTGGGACGGATGCATTGTTCTACCAGGAGTTTTCGCGTGCCAAAAGCTGCGTGAGGGGCTATGCTGATTAGATAGCCGCCTTGGCAGGTTGGGAGGTGCATTTCATCTTGGCAGAGGTACGTGTTCAAGAGGGCGAGCCCTTGGAGAATGCTCTTCGCCGCTTCAAGCGGAAGGTGCAGACCGAAGACATCATCAAAGAGGTCAAGCGTCACTCCTTTTACCTGAAACCGGGCGAAAAGAAGCGTGTGAAAGAGGCGCTGGCGCGCAAGCGGAACCGCAAGAAGGTACGCAAAGAGCAAGAGTGAATCAGAGCGTTTCAACCAGGAGGCCCTCACCGGCGATCGCGTCTGTGAGGGTCTCCGAACCAAGGTTGCATGACAAAGCCCGAACGATAAAAGCCAATGCTTGATTTCGTTCACGGCAAACCAGCAGGACCGATTCGCTCCGGCGGAGCTCAGTCCGTTGGAAGGAGTCAGGAAAGGAGAAGCTGCGGCCTGGTTTTGCCAGAGAGGATCTGGTCCGGCAAGCAACTTCTTGTGCAGGAAAGAGAGACCCGACGGGGAGCGGATGCCAGTCCTGGGCGTCTTTTCCCCGTCGAATGCCGTAGGCTCCTCGGAACTTGGTGAGAGAACGTACGGCGGCACCACTGGGCCCTTGTAGCAGATCAATCCAGGTTTGAACGCATCCACCGTTCGAGGCGTCTTTGCCTGTACCGGAGATACTCGTCCTTCGTGGCGCTCTCCTCACGAAGTGACTCCTTCTGCTGTTGGGAGGGTGTCTACGGCCATTCTGAAGAAGATGCTTCCTCCATTGATGGTTTGATGGCTCCGGCTGCGATTCATCCTTATCCCGCAGGATGGGAGAAGCCGCAATGCAATTTGTCGATCGATTGCTGAAGTGCTCCGACTGTGGTCAAGACTTCGTGTTTACCGCCGGGGAACAGATTTTCTTTTACGACAAGCAGTTCAAAAACGACCCCAAGCGTTGTAAGCTCTGCAAGGCGAAGCGTTCGGGTGTGGGCCGGCCTGTGGGCAAGAGCGGAACGGCCGTGTTGCCCTTCTCTCGAACCGAGACGCGGACGACGTGCTCGGCTTGCGGGATTGAGACCACCGTACCGTTCAAGCCCACGCAGGGGCGCCCTGTGCTCTGCCGCTCGTGCTTCCAGATGAAGCAGGCGTCACCGGATGCGCTGCCGATGGGAAGTGCTTCGCTCCCCGGGGGCGTGGAAGTTGCTCCCGCGGCATTGGAAGGAGCCAGGCCCGCGGCCATCGAGATGATCGCTCAGACACCCAATGTGCTGGTGAGTGAGGGTGAGCCGGCTCCCGACCGTGTGACGGGAGCGATCAAGGCGCCGTAGCGGCGCCAGGGACGGAGTCTGCGGGCGATTATAGCTCTTCAGGGAAGCGCAGGGGGTGAGGTGTGCGACGTATACTCGCTCAATGCATCCAGCTTATACGGAACAAGACGAAGAACTGGTGCGGTTGCGGCAGCCGCTGGGAGATCTTGAGCTGATCGTCTGCAGCGATGGAACCTACATGCTCGATGGCGGCGCCATGTTTGGCGTTGTGCCCAAGCCGATGTGGGAGAAGCGCACGCCGGCCGATGAGGAGAACCGGATTCTGCTCGGGCTGAACACCGTGGTGGTGCGGACCGGGGCCGCCGTGGTCCTGATCGAGACCGGCATCGGGAACAAGCAGCCGCCCAAGCTGCGTGAGATTCACCAGAATCAAGAGCGTCTGCCAGCGTCGCTGGCGGCGGCAGGCGTGCGTGTGGAAGAAGTCACCCATGTGGTGAACACCCATCTGCACTTTGACCACTGTGGATGGAATACCACGCTGGGGGCCGACGGCGTCTCGCGCCCAACCTTTCCTAACGCACGCTACTTTGCTCCCGCCGAGGAACTCGCGCAGGCACGTCAGCAACGAGAGCGCGACCGGGTGAGCTATCTGTGGCCCAACTATGACCCTCTGATCGAGAGCGGACAGCTTACGCTGATCGATCCAGGTGGGAGCAGTGGTTTTACCCCGGAGGATGCGAGGTTGAAGCCCGAGGCCGGCAAGACGCTGCCTCCGCTGCGCATTCAGACGGAGATGCAGATCGTGCCCGGCGTGACCGTGGAGAATCTGCCCGGCCATACCTCCGGCCTGCTGGGAGTCCATATCGAGGCAAAAGCCCATGGCGGAGCTGTTCGCCATGCGTGTTACGTCAGCGACCTGGTGCCCACCCACCATCACCTGGACGCCACCTGGGTGATGGGTTACGACCTTGATCCATTAACCTGTATTCAGGAGCGCAAGCGGTTCTGGGCCAGAGCGATTCCAGAGCAGTGGCTGGTGCTGTTTACCCATGACCATCAGGTTCCGGCGGCGTTTGTCGCCTGGAATGACAAGGGTAAACCGGTGGTGAAGGACGCCGGCTCTGTGCGTTGAAGGAAGCCGGAAGACCAACAAACATGAAGGCGGGAGATTTTGCATGAGTTACGTGGTAAAGGATGGGTTCGCTCACTTTGACCTTATGGAGATGCCGAAGCCGGATGTGTACAAGCTGTTGGCTTCGGTGATTCTGCCTCGCCCCATTGCCTGGGTGGTGAGCCGGGATGGTGAGGGCCGTCTGAATGCGGCGCCCTTTTCGTTCTTCAACATTCTGTCCGCTGATCCACCGCTGGTGGCCATCGGCTTCTCCGCCGCACCGGATCGGGAGGGCAAGGACACGCTGGCGAATATCAGGACCAACGGCGAGTTTGTGGTGAACCTGGTGCCGGAGGACTTGGCGCAAGCGATGAACGTTACGGCCACGAATGCTCCGCGTGGGATAGACGAGACCAAGCTGGCGGGGCTGGATCTGGCCAAGAGTGTGGTGGTGGATGTGCCTCGGATCGCGGGCTCGCCGGTGGGGCTGGAGTGCAAGATCTTCGAGGTGATCGAGCCGGGGGGGAGTGGGACGATCGCTCTAGGGCGTGTGGTGTATGCGCACGTGCGCGAGTCAGCCTTTGCGAATCTGGAGCATCTGCGCATTGACCCCGCTCAGTTGCGGCTGATTGGGAGAATGCACGGCGCGGGTGGTTACTGCACCACCCGGGATATCTTCTCGATCGACCGGCTGACCTGGCCGTTGGAGGGCAAGAAGTAGGGAATCCGGAGTTGACGCGGGGCGGAATTCAGAGATCGGTGACTTCATGTCCTGGCCCGAACTCGGCAGGAAGCTCTGGCTTCCAGCAGTCCTGGGTAGCGTGGCCATAGCTTTTCCGGTGCGGATGGGTCTCCCGAAGCGGGCTCGCAGTGGCGTATTCCCCAACTCCGCGACCCAGGCAGGCTTGCCCTTTGGGCATCCGGACATTGGGGAAAACACCCAAGAAGGTTGCGACCCCGGGGCCACACCCGCACGAAAACCTCGAGGAAAAGAGCCTTAGGCGGAGGCGGTTTCGCTGGCGATGATGGAGACGAAGCGGCCCTGCTGGCCGCGGTTCTGGAACTTCACGACGCCACCGATCTTGGCGTAGAGAGTGTCGTCGGAGCCGCGACCGACGTTCTTGCCCGGCTTCAGCGGCGTGCCACGCTGACGGACGAGGATGGAGCCGACGCTGACGGTCTCGCCGGCAAAGCGCTTGACGCCAAGCCGCTGAGCATTCGAGTCGCGGCCGTTCTTGGAGCTTCCCAAACCTTTTTTATGTGCCATTGCTATCTGCCTTTCGCGCCCTGCGGAGGCGCTGAATCTTTCGAGTCTTCTACCCTGGGTTCGCGCCTGCGCAGCAGGGCTGGATTGCGCGCTGGATGGAGGCTACTCCTGGCCTGCTTTGAAGCTCTTGCCGCCGACCACGATCTCCTGGATCTTGACCTCGACAAAGTTCTGGCGGTGGCCCTGGAGTTTCTTGTACTGCTTCTTGCGCTTGTAGTGGAAGACGAGAATCTTGTCTCCACGGCCCTCCTGAACAACCTCGGCGAGGACCTTGGCTCCGTTAAGATCGTTCTCAAACTTGCCCGCTTCGCTGGAGACGGCCAGGACGTCCGAGAAGATGATGGCGCCCTGTTCGTGGGCAGACTTTTCGATGCGCACGGTGTCGCCGGGAGCGACACGATACTGCTTTCCACCGGTCTTGATTACCGCATACATAGTTTCAAACCTCATGGCAGCACGGCAAAGCGCCACACGCTGCCTTTCTCTATTTCGTCTCTGCGTCTCTCCAACCGAACGACCTTGCAGGCGTCTGCAAAGCCAAGGTTCGCAGGGATGTCTTGTCGGAGTTGTAAGGACGCGAAGAGGAAGTCTCCGGGTCCGCCACCAACATGGGGCCGGCTCGAAGCCGACACGGATCCAGCTTGGGCTTCGTCCAGGCCCTGCCTGAGGTCCCTGCCCATCTGCGCGCCTGCCCGAGCAGAGAGAGAAAACTCCCGCCACACCGCCAAACCATGTAAGTTTACCGGGTAAGGAGGGCCCCGGTCAAACAGTTTCGCTGTTCCGTTCTTCGGGGGCGGATTGACCCGGCCTAGCCTGTCTCCTATAATTGCG
>DAHWOF010000090.1 GCA_027335345.1 Granulicella sp.
ACCGCCACATCTACCGTAGCGTCTTCCCAACCGCGATCCCGGCCCCGCAGCCACTCCCTGCTGGGCGACTACCTCATCCTCTTCAAACCGCGCGTCTCGCTGATGGTCATCATCACTGCGGCAGCCGGCTTCTATCTTGGCTCGTTGGCCTCAGGCATCTCACCCTTCCAGTTCAGCCTTTTGAAGGCGCTGTTCGGCATCGCCCTGGTCACTACCGGCTCCAGCGCGCTAAACCAGGCGGTGGAACGAAGCACGGACCGCCGCATGCCTCGCACGGCCGATCGACCCATGGCACAGCACCGCATCGGCCTGGTCCATGGCCTGCTGGTCGGCTTTCTTCTGGTCTGCGGGGGAACCATCTACCTCACGCTGGCCACCAACCCGCTCACTGGCCTGCTGACCCTGCTCACGGCCGTCGGCTACATCGCCATCTACACCCCTCTGAAGCGGATTACCACGCTGAATACCTTTATCGGGGCATTTCCCGGCGCTCTGCCTCCGCTCATTGGCTGGACCGCTGCCCGCGGCGTTGTGGAATGGCCCGCCGCAGCCCTCTTCTCCATCCTCTTCCTATGGCAGTTTCCCCACTTCATGGCCATCGGTTGGCTCTACCGCGCGGACTATGCCCACGGAGGCGTCCGCCTGGCCTCTACCCAACATCCCACCAGTGAAGCCGCCCGATCCACCGCTCTGCAGGCGGTTTTTTACGCCTTGGTCATCATTCCCGCGAGTCTCTGGCCTGCCTGGCTCCATGTCGCCGGCATTCCCTACGCCGTAGCCGCCCTTATCCTGGATGGCTTCTATCTTGCCGCAGCCATTCGTTTCCTCAGAATCATGCGTTGCCCGGACGACCCGGAAAACCGGACCGTAGCCCGCAGGTTGCTCCACGTCTCAGTGATCTACCTGCCACTGCTCCTGCTGGCCATGACACTGGATGCCAGGGGCCGGCTTCTCTTCTGACCCGTCCTGCCCGATGAGCCCTTCCCACTGAAAGGAACACGATGTCTGAACTCACCGCACCGAACCCAGACTACCGTACCCATTCTTCGATCATCGCCGCCATCATCGGCATCAGCGCCCTGGCCTCTCTCTTTCTTGCCTGGCTGGTGTACTACCACGCACCCATCGACGCCTCGGGAACGCACCTTGCCTTTCTTCCCGCTCTGGATGCCGTGCTCAACGCGCTCTGCGCCATCTTTCTGATCAACGGCTTCCGCTCCATCCGGAGCCGCCGAACCCAGGCGCACCGCAACAGCATGTTTGCCGCCTTCATCGTCTCCAGCGCCTTTCTGGCGGCCTACATCGCCAACCACATCCTGCACGGAGACATGCTCTTCCCCGCAGCCCATCCTGCCGCCCGGCTGATCTATCTCTGGGTCTTGCTCCTGCCGCACATCCTGTTGGCGACCATCGCTCTGCCCCTGATCCTGATCACCTTCTTCCTGTCCCTCACCGGCCGCTTCCCGGCGCACCGCAAACTGGCTCGCTGGACCTTCCCCATCTGGCTCTATGTCTCCATCAGCGGCGTTGCGGTCTACGCCATGCTCGCGGTCTATCGTCGATAAGCGCCGGCTCAGCCGGCTCTCTCTCTCTCATCCTTCTTGAACCTCCCATCATGCAGCCAGATACTCGCAAGCTTCTCCTCACCGGCTCTTCCATCCTGCTCCTTGGAGCCCTGGCTGCGCTTCTGATGCTGACCGTCTTCGGCGGCGTCACCCGGCAGGGTCCGCGCACCAGCGCCGGCTGGCTCTCCCTGATCGTGGTTCTGGGCTGCCTGCCCACCAGCGTCTTCACGCTGCTGCTCGGACTGGCCAAGCTCGCTGGCGATCTCCTCGGTCAGCGCAGGGATACGGCCTCTCGCTGATCGCTGTGGAGGCCCAATCAACCCCTCACTTACTTGGGCGGTAAGGCCAGCATCACCCCGCCCTTTCCGTACAGACGATTCTCGCCACGCGGCAGATGCAAAGCCGAACCACTGCCCAGATCGCGCCGATAGATCTCTCCATAGTTGCCCGTCACTGCGATCATCTGCACCACCCAGTCATCCTCCAGGCCCAACCGCGATCCAATCTGACGCGATCCGCCCAGCAGAAACCATAGCGTCGGATCCGGCGGCGAGGCGGACGCCGGTCCATCGCCCGCTCCTTCAGCCCGCAATGCCTCCGCGCGCAAAGCGTCGACATTGGCCTGAGTCACGCCGCTCTCCTCGGCCTGCACCAGCGCCTGCATCACCCATTCCACAATCGCCGCCCACTGCCGATCTCCCTGGCGCACCGCGGCCGCCAGCGGATCTTTGGAGATCACCGCGCTCAGCAGTCGCGCCGGCCGCCCATGACGCCCCATCAACTCCCCGGTGGCGGCCAGGCGCGTTCTGTCTCCAGCCAGCGCTGCGCAGTTCCCCGTAGCGAAGGCGGCCTCCATCTCCCCCTCCTCCTGAAACGGAAACGGCACATAGTCCAGATGCTCGCGTTCAAACCAGGAGCGCACGCTCTCCTCGGTGTTGGTCTCCGCGATCATGCAGACCTTCTTTCCGCTCAACTGCCGGGCCTCAGTCACCGCGCTGCCCGCAGACGCCAGAAAACCCACCCCGTCCCAAAGCACCGGCGAAGTAAGCTGCAAGTGCGTTCCCACCGCGTGGGAAAAGTCATCGGTCAGCGTTGGAATCATCTCCACCGCGCCGGATCGCAGTCCCGCCATACTGCTGCGGTCGTCGGGATAGCTCACCAGACGGATCCGCGCCCGCGAGCCCAGCACTGCGGCCGCCACGGCCCTGCATAGATCCGCATCAAAGGCCTCACGGCTGCCGTGCTCATCGGAGGTCGAGTACTCCGGCTCCTCCTCGTCAACCCCGCAGGTGAGCACCCCTGCCGCACGCACATGCTGGAGCGTAGAGGCCGGCGCAGCGCTCCTGGAGACGACAATTCCGGCAGCGCGCGCCGAACCGGCGACAGCCGCGACGATCATAGCCAGCGCGGCCCATGCGCCACACTTCATTCCGCGTGGCACTATGGCGTCCATCCTCCCGCTGTCGGAATGCCGGGGGAAGAGTCCGGCCGCGGATTGAAGTCTTCGGGAACCGGATTCGGCCGCCCGCTGTCCGTCGGCGTGATCTGCAGCACGCGGCAACCCTCCCCTTGGTCGTGGGGAAAGCTGTTGATCTCGCTGTCAGGAATCTCGGCATAGGCTGCACTTAGCGCCGGGCGTTTCCCCTCCAGCCGCAGCACATCGAAGCCCGAGCTCATATCTCCTACGCCAGGCACGTGGTCGTCGGCTGGACCAAGATACGGCTGGCCCAGCTTCTCTTTGCCCAACTCACGCCCCCTCACCTCGTCGGGAAGATCCGCCAGCGGAATCAGGCCAAACAACTCATCCACAAACTTGATCACCGAACTATGCTCGTCGGGCTCATGCGAGACCCCGTGAGCCACCGCGTAGGGCGAGATCAGAATCGCCGGAATCCGTGGCCCCTGCTCCAGAGGCAGACCGCTGGCATCATGCGAGCGCACTCGCGGGCGAACGTGGTCGTACTCTCCATCCGACTCGTCGTAGGTGATGATGATCGCACTCTGGCTCCAGTAAGGGCTCTGGGCGATCGCATTGATCTCCTGGGCCAGAAGCCCCTCGCTGATCTGCGAGTCCGAGTACCCGGGATGATCGTCGTTGCCAAAGAAGACCTTGGCCAGCTTGGGATCTGGATCCTGGGGGCGCCAACCTTCAATGTTGCCGTAACCCCCGCGAACGTAAAAGACGCCTGAGGCCGGCAGCCTTCGCTCCTGGATGTCGCGGAAAAAATCGCTCAGGCCATGCAGATGTTCAGTGGCCAGAGGATTGTTCGCCACATAGCCAAAGTACTGCGGCGCATCGTGATGCGCCACATAACCGTCGTGGGTGGTCTTGCCCTCGGGATCGTTCTTCTCGTGGTCGTACCCCTGCTGATACCAACCCCAGTTCACCGCTCCCACCCCATGCCCGGCGATCTTCGCAATGTCCTCCTGCACATCCGGCAGATCGAAGGCTGGATCGTAGTCAGCCGCGGTGGTCGTCTTGATCGAGCTGCCCATGAACGACAGGGGCAAACTGGCGAAGGTAAGGTTCTTGGCGATCCCGCCAAAGGGATGAATCGCCTGCGGCTGGTGCAGACGGTCTGCCGTATCCAGCATCGAACCCCAGTACGGCTGCGCATCCGTCACCACCGGCACCGTCGCTCCTGGTCCCTGTCCTCCCTGAGCCGCCTGCTCTGGATGCAGCATCCACTGCGTCTCTCCACCCTGCCCGGCGATCATCGCAATCGCATTGGGGGTCGATGGCCCCACAATCGTATCCATGAAGTGGTCAAAGAGCGTGAAGCGGTCAGCATAGCGCCATAGAAAAGGCGCCGTATCGCAATCCACATGGCTCATCACCAGTTCGCCAAACTGCTTGCGCTCCAGCGTCGGGACCTTCGAGGGCCGGCCATTGCTGATCGTCACACCCTCCTCCGTCAACGCATAGGCCGAGTTCTGCGCGACTCCGTTGGCATCCATCGCCATCTTCCGCGCAATGGCCACATGAGAGTGATTCAGCGACGCCATATCAGCCGGATACAGCGGTATCTTCTCTCCCCGGTTATTGATCACCGTCTCAGGAATACGGAACGGGACAATGGTTCCCAACGTTCCATCCGTGTTTACGATGGTCTGGGTGTAGCCGGCAACCTGGGCCGCATCCTTGGGCCCCTCCGGTCCTGCATACAGGCCATCGGCCCCAGGGTAGGTTCCAAAGTAAAAATCAAAGGAACGATTCTCCTGGAACAGAACAAACACGTACTTGATGCGGCTCTGGATCAGCCTCATCTTGTCCCCATGCGAAATCGCCGGTTCCATGGCTTGGTCAATCTCTTGTGACTTCACCAGAGCGCTGGACACGGGTGCGATCGTCACCACCTTCGTCCGCCCCATCCTGTGCTTGGCTGGAGCGCTCGTCTGCCCGGATCCCAGGGGCTTCTGCTGCCCAACGGGCGCTTGCTGAGCAATCGCCATCCCCGTCCCACTGACCGCCAGCAACGCCAGAGACCAGCGCAAGAACTTTAAACTCCACATAGGGTTCCCTCTTCCGTGTGGCTGCAATTCCGCGTGTCGAGAACCTTCCCGATGGGCTGCTCTCCCTGCCTACCTTAGCCTCTGTCTTCCTCGATTGCAAACCCGTCCCCACTCGCTCTCGGAAGGCTGCAAGCGAATCCGTAAGCGCCTCCTTCTCTTACGCAGAAGCTGGAAAGCGAGCGGAGAAAGACCCGGAGATCACCTCGGAACGAGCGGGTGGATACCCTCCTTTCGCCCGCATCGCAAGCTTGCCAAACAAGGCGTCCAGTCAGGACGCTAACCCCCTGGCGCGCGTTTATCGTTCCACCCTGCGCTGTTCTTTGAGCCGCTCCCTGTGCTGTCCCCTGCTGGTTGTTTTCACGCACTTTTCAACATCTCCCGGCCTCCTGAGGGCGCATTCCAACCCGGTTGCATCGTTATAGTATGATTCCGTTTGTGTCGAGCCGGACTTTGCTGTGGGTCGCCCTGTTGCCGTACGGCCGGCGGCGCCTTAGGCGGCCGGCCCCGAACAGATAGCCGTGGTGGACGCGAACGAAAGCGATCCCGTTGACTCGTGCTATAAACTTCCATTTATCAACCAAACGGAGCAGTTTCATGGCTAAGGGCGTCAACAAAGTCTTCCTACTCGGCAACGTCGGCAAAGACCCCGAGATCCGCACCACTCCCAACGGCATGACGGTCGCAAGCTTCTCACTGGCCACCGCGGAGCGCGCCAAGGACGCCCAGGGCAACTGGACGGACAAGACCGAGTGGCACAACCTGGTCGCCTTCCAGCGTACCGCCGAGATCGTCCGTGACTACGTGAAAAAGGGCACCCAGATCTTCGTCGAAGGCAAGATCCAGACCCGTTCCTGGGATGACAAGGAGTCCGGCCAGAAGAAGTACCGCACCGAGATCCTGGTGAATGAGCTCTCTCTGCTGGGGGGCGGCGCTGGACGAAGTGAGGGCGGCAGCTCCTCATACTCCACTCCCCGCTCCTCATCCTCTGGCGCTGCCGTGGCGCAGAGCGATTACGCTGACCAGGGCATAACGGACGAAGATATACCCTTTTGAGGTTTATGGAACGGCAGAGTCCGGCCCAGGAAGCCGTGCAACCCATGGCGTATCTCCGTCTACCGTTCCACAACTTGCCGCACCTCGCTGGTTGCTTCAGAGCGTCTTCAACGAACCCCTATTCGACGCATGGACTCTCAAGAGAAGCCGTGGTTCCCGAACCGAGCGGATAGCGACTCCGAATAACGAGATCAAGGTCCGCCGCGCAATCCAGCCCGGGAGGCCATGGAGAACGATGAGACCCGTAACCGAACATTGATGGAACTTGCGCCGTCGGCAACCATCGCTTTTATCCCCCGCAGTCAACTCGCCTTCTGGAGCCGTACCCTCTCTTCATGCAAGCGTCTCGTTCCTCCGCCGCGTTCTTCCTGGCTCTCTGCTGGTTCCTCTTCGAGACCACCAGCACAGCCTCGGCTCAGCGCCACGACACTGGCTCCTCCCCACCCACCGCCCCGCCATCAAAGCTTGAAACGCCCCGCCCGGTTCTGCCATCAACACCGGACCTGGGTGCACTCGCATTCATAACCGACAACGTCCCTGTCTCCGCTCCACAGGCCCTGGCGGCGCAGATGCGAGACTCCGATGACCTCACCCGCGCCGGGGCGCTGGTCGCCGTTGGGGCTCCGGCCTGGTACCTCGAACAGGGTTCCATCCCCACCCCACGCTCGGTCCGCCTCGATCTCCTTCCTCTGGGGGACTCCAGGAAGCTAGACGCCATCCTCACCGTGGAACTGGACCATCACATCGTCAGCGCTATTTTGTTGCCCCGCCCGGCCAGGCCGCAAGCCCCGACCAACGGGCAAAGCTCGGTAAAGTTGCTCGGCAAGAGCCAGCCACCACCGCCGACCCAGTGGTATCGTATCGCCTCCGTGATCTATCCCATCAGCTCTGCCAACCCGTCCACCAGCATCCAGCGATTGCTGCTCACCAGCCGCTCTTTGATCAATCCAGCCCGCTACACGGCGGTCTACCACACCATCACCGACGGCCCTAATCGAGACTTCAAGGAAACCGAGGTCCGCTTGCAGATCTTCTCCGGCCACGCTGTCATCACCGCCGGCTTCACCTCCCGGCAGCGATCCTGTGACGCCGCCGCTCAAAATCCCTGCGAGATCACCCGGCGCTGGCTCCAGCCCGATCCCTCTGATCCCCGTCACCGCTTTCTTCTCGTCACCGCAACCGGCTACCAACAGCGCGGCGAGCGGGGCAGACCCATTGCACATACCCGGATCTTCGAAGACTCGCACCTGCGCACCTTCCTCTGCCAGCCGCTCTCCTTCTCCAACGCTACATTGCAGTTTGAACCTCTCTCCGGTCCCACCGCCTGCTCCAACCTCCACGACACCGAACCCGATCCGCCGTTACACTAGAAGAGCATGATCGACGAAACCACCTTCCGCCAGGAGTCGGACAAAGCACTGGGAACTCTCAAACAAGCTCTCTTCCGCGCCGAAGAGGCCGGTGGCTTTGAGACCGACGAGAAAAACGGCGTGCTGAATGTTCTCTTCGAAGATGGTCAGGACAGATTCGTCTTCACCCCCAACACTCCTGTCCGGCAGATCTGGATCTCCGCTCTCTCCACCTCTTACAAGCTGGAGTGGAATCCGTCGGCAAACGCCTTCACCCTGCCCAAAACCGGCGAAGACTTGCAGACCCTCACCCAGCGCCTGCTTCGCGAGCAGCTCCGGGACCCGGACATCACCCTCTAAGGCATCTTCCATGCCGAGGATCTGTGCCAGGTGCGTGCTACCAACTCTCCAGGGAGAACACGCCCAAAGAGAGCCCAGGAGCCGGGTTCCAATGACTCCGAAGTCGCTCTGACGGGAAAGAATCAGCCACGAACGAAGCATCTGACCGCGCCCCTCACCCGCAAATCCCCTCTTGCCATGCCACTTCTCTCGGTCGCAATCGTCACCTTCAATGAAGAAGCGAACCTGGCGCGTACCCTCACCAGCGTTAGCTGGGCGGATCAGATCATCGTGGTGGACTCCGGCTCGACCGACCGCACCATCGAGATCGCCCGGCGCTCGAACGCTACCGTGCTGGAGCGCCCCTGGCCGGGCTTCGCCGAGCAAAAGAACTTCGCCATCGCGCAGTGTACCGGCGACTGGATTATGAGCCTGGATGCGGATGAAGAACTCTCCCCCGAACTGCAGCAGGAGATTCGTCAAATCCTGGCCTCGCAACCCACGGCCGATGCCTTCTACCTCAAACGCCGCAACCTCTTCCTGGGCCGTTGGATGCGCTACGGAGGCTTCTACCCGGACGCCAAGCTCCGCCTCTTCCGCCGCAACCCTTCCCAACCACCCGCCTTTGAACCGCGCCCGGTGCATGAGACCATCCGGTTCCACGGCCCAACCGCAACCCTCCAATCCGATCTGATCCACCACGCTTATCCGACGCTAGAATCCTACATCGAGCACATGGACCGGTACAGTTCCCTGGGCGCACAGATTCTTGTGGACAAGGGCCGCACCAGTCAAGGCATCTTCGCCTTTCTGGCCCACGTCTTGTTCTTTCCGGCGCTTACCTTCAAGTGGAACTACGTCTTCCGCCTGGGCATCCTGGACGGACGCGAGGGCCTACTTCAGCACCTCTATCACGCCGCTTACACCAGTTGGAAGTACGCCAAGGCCTGGGATCTGGCCCGCAAGCGTCACTCCTGAGGCATCTGTCCTGAAGCCTTCAACCCCGGCCGGTGCAAGATCGCCCGGAAGCACTCTGTATACTTGGCGGGCATCGAGCGCCGCTTCATGTCCCGGCCCACCACAAAGTGGACCGTCTCCCCCTCGCACAAGACCATCTCATCGGCGAGCCGCAGCACCACGTACCGGAATCGAACGATCGAGTCTCTTAAACCAGCCAGCGAGGTCCGGACCACCAACTCATCGTCATAGCGCGCTGGAGCCTTGTAACGGACGGTCGCCTCCGCCACGGCGATCAACGCTCCATCTTCCCTCTCCATATCCCTGTAGTCCATCCCCAACTGCCGTATGAACTCCACCCTTCCCACCTCGAACCACACCAGGTAGTTGGCGTGGTACACCACACCCATCTGATCGGTCTCCGCATAGCGCACCCGAATCGAGGCCTCGGCATAGCCCTTCGCTACCACCTCGTCGATGCTGGACTTCTCCAAATTGCTCATGCCCTCAGTCTAAAAGAAGCACCCGGCCGCCCTTGCCCTCATCTCCTTCAGAGTTACTGCGGCGGCGCTCCGTAACGCCGTTCCAGCTCCAGGCTCATAGCGGTCAGCGGCTCCAAAACTCCCAACTCCGGCATCGCGGCGTCCATCTCCCGCAGTACTTCCAACAGCGTCTCCGTGGCCAGGTTGGCCACCCTCAGATCCTGGGCATAGACGCAAGCTCCCACGCCCCCCATGGTCGCATCGAACCGTCTGCACCCTCCCTCATAGGCTGCGCGGACCTTGGCCGCCGCATCCGCGGGGCGCGCCCGCAGATGGACGCCCACCTCAAGACCTTGATGCACGTCCAGCACCAGCCGCAGAACATCCCGCACCAGCTCCGGGGATGCCGTTCCTGTGGTGTCCAGGAGCGAGACCTGCGCCACGCCCAGATCCACCAGCAGATCCACCGCGCTGACCACCTCGTCGACGTCCCACGCATCTCCAAATGGGTTTCCAAACGCCATCGCGACATACGCCACTATGTCCTGCCCATGCTTGTAGGCTAGCTCTCCAATCTTCTCCAACTCATCCAGGGCTTCCTCCGGCGCCTGCCGCTGGTTGCGCTCTAGAAACTGCGGAGAGATCGAGTATGGAAACGCCAAAGTCGTTACCCGGCCGCTCTTCAGCGCACGCTCCGCGCCCATCGCATTGGCCACCAACCCAATCACCTCCACCTCCACCGGGGCATCCAGATACTCCAGCACCAGTTCGGAGTCGGCCATCTGCGGCACCACCTGCCGGGAGACAAACCCCACCGCGTCGATATGGCGAAATCCAGCCGCAATGAGCGCACGCAGATACTCCGACTTCACCTCCGGCTCGATCACCTTCGGCAAGCCCTGCCATGCGTCCCGCGGAGATTCAATCACCTTCACCACATCCGTACCACTCCTTCTCGCATCCCATCGTCTCGCGGCCATCTCCGTGGTCCTTATGCGGGCGTCCGCGTGCAGAGCAGAAGATCGCATTCCGCCATGTCTATAACCTCACGCCGGCTTCACTCCCTCTCGGTGCGAAGATCGTCCCACACTAGCCTTGCTCAAGATAGTACGCTTGAGAGCATGACAGCCTGGTCCCCCACCTCGAACGACGCTCTGCTGGTCATCGATATGCAAAGGGACTTCCTCCCCGGAGGCGCCCTGGCTATCTCTGGCGGTGACGCCATTCTACCCGGCATCAACTCCGTCGCCTCCCGCTTCCAGCACGTCATTCTTACCCAAGACTGGCACCCCCGCGGCCACATCTCCTTTTCCAGCACTCACCAGAACAGAATCCCCAGCGGGCAAACTCCGTCTCTGACTCCGGAGGGCAGGTTGATTCTCCACACTCCCTACGGAGTCCAGGAGCTCTGGCCGGACCACTGCGTCCAGGGCACAGCCGGAGCCGAGTTCCACCCCGGTCTCGCTATCCCGCACGCCGAACTGATCCTGCGCAAGGGCCTTCACCCGAAGATCGACAGCTACTCCGCCTTCATGGAGAATGACCACCAGACTCCCACCGGTCTGGCCGGCTACCTGCGAGAGCGCGGCATCGCTCGCCTGTTCTTCTCCGGCGTGGCTTACGACTTCTGTGTGGGCTTCTCCGCTGTGGCCGCGGCCCGTTCCGGCTTCGAGTCCATCGTCATCGAAGACCTCACCCGAGCCATCGACCTTCCCAACACGGTTCGCTCCATCAACGCAGCCTTCACCGAAACAGGCGTGGCGCGCATCCACTCGGCCTCGCTGGTCCTGGCCTGATCCCAGACCGGACCCCGCCACACGCGGATCCTGCGCTACAGCCCCAACTCCTCAGCGTGCTCCTGCATCGCACGCAGGCAGTTGCCGATGTGCTCCTGCAAAGGAACTCCCAGCAACTCTGCACCGCGAAGGATGTCTTCGCGTTTGACCGCCCGCGCAAACGCCTTGTCCTTCATCTTTTTCACAACGCCGGCCACCTCCACATCGGCGATCGACCGGGTGGGCTTCACCAGGGCGCACGCGGTCAGAAATCCAGCCAACTCGTCACTGGCATACAGCGCCTTGTCCAGATGCGTCTCTGGAGCTACGCCGGAGTACTCCGCATGGGCCAGAATGGCGTGCAGAATCTCCTCCGGCCAACCCAGTTCGCGCAGATACTTCACCCCCACAAAGGGATGCTCTTCGGAAGTGGGATGCCGTTCATAATCAAAGTCGTGCAGCAGCCCCGCACAACGATAGACCTCTGCCAACCGGGCCGACTCCTCAGCACTCATCCCACAGCGCTGAGCCTCCCGGAGCCCGTAGCTCTCTGTGCATCGCGCTACGGCCAGCCCATGCTTCACCAGCGATGCACTCTGCGTCCACTCCCTCAACAACGCCTCCGCCTGTACAGCGCTGAATTCGTATTGGCTCTGCATCGCATGGCTCCTTTGTGATCTCTGGCAGTGATCTCCGACACCAATTCCCATTTCTCTTCCACAAATCGTGTACTACTTTGGTTCCAATGCCACTTTCTACCATCTTTCCGGTGGAATCTCCGGGAATACTCCTTGACTCTTTGGGCACCCGGTGTCACTCTAGGCACATCGCTTGTCTTCGTTATCGGACGCAAGTGGTCGGTCGCCCGCTCTGGCAGCCGTCCGCAACACAAATTTTATGGCAACCCTTATGCAGCCTGTACGCGCGATGCGCGCAACGGAGGCTCAAGAGGCTCAGCCCCTGGCAGTTCCCAACGCGGCGGTGGCAACATCCGCCCCTGAGGTTCCGCAGGCAGCGCGGGAGGTCGTCCGTTGTGAAGCCTGCAAGCTGGTGCAATTCCGCACCGCTTCGGACACCTGCCGGCGGTGCAAGAAGTCGCTCCTGCCCGAACCTCCCAAAGTCATGCCCGCCATCGCCCTGGTGATGGACTCGCCATCCGACGTCTCCGAGGCCGGCCCGCAGGTTGCCGCCGCAGTGCGGGATCTGCGTCACGTGCGCAATCTCTCCCAGCGCCAACTCGCCGCTCGGATGTGTGTTCCCCGAACCTACATCTCCAAGATCGAGAACGGGAAGGCCATGCCCACGCTCTCCTCCCTGGACCGCCTGGCGCGCGCCTTGCAGGTGGATATCTCCGCCCTGCTCCGCGACGCCCCCACCCGGCACCGTGACGAGACCGCCGTTCTCCTCAACGATCCTTTCCTGGCCGAGATCGCCAAGTACGCTCCGCACCTGACCTCCACCCAGAAGGCAATCTTTATCAATCATGTACGCGAGCTGTCCCAGAACCATAATCGGCGCATGGCCTGAGCCCGATCCACGGTAGACCATACCCGCCGGTTCCTCCGCGCCTCTCCAACGCCGCAGCCTTTCCCACCCTTGTGGGCGGGAGCTGCGGTGTCTCTCCATCGCGCCGCAAGCTGCAAGACCCGCCGTCCTGCCATGCTCTCCTGCCCGGCCGCAGACTCCCCGCCTACCTCTCTGGCCGCTTTTCGCCCGTTTCTCGTTTCGAACGAGCTCTGCACCCTGTTTCCTCCTTCTCCGTTTTCAGCTATCGTCATATGCTATAGAGTGACTCGTGCGCGAAACCTTCCCCAACCGCGTCTATCAACGCTCCAACCGGGCTCACGAACTCACACCCGAAGAGCGCGCGGTCTATGACGCGCTCGATCCGGCGCGCATGCCGCAACACATCGCCATCATCATGGATGGCAACGGCCGCTGGGCCGGCAAACGTTCGCTCAAGCGCTTTCTCGGTCACCAGCAGGGCGCCGAGTGCGTTCAGTACGTTGTGGAGACCGCCTCGCGCATCGATCTGCCCTGGATCACCCTCTACGCCTTCTCGCTGGAAAACAACCTGCGCCGGCCTCGCAATGAGGTGAACTTCCTCATGAAGCTGCTGCGCAACTATCTCGTCTCCAACGTCAAGCGGATGAATGACAATAACATCCGCGTGGCTTATATCGGCCGCACCCACGAACTGCCCCAGGAGGTCCAGGAAACCATGCAGTGGGCCTCCGAGCAAACCGCCCGGAACACCGGAACCACCCTCACCCTGGCGCTGAACTACGGCGCCCGCTCTGAGATCGTCGATGCCGCTCGCGCCCTGATCCATAACCTCATCCTGGAAGCTCACCAACGCGGCATCTCCGTCGAAGACATGCTCGCCGCCGAGGGTGTCGATGACGCCATCAAGAACCGCATCGACGAACCTCAGCTCGACGCCCACCTCTACACCGCGCAGATGCCCGATCCAGACCTGGTCATCCGCACCTCCGGCGAACAGCGCATCTCCAACTTCCTCCTTTGGCAGATTGCCTACGCCGAGATCTTCGTCACCGATCGCCTGTGGCCGGACTTTCGCGGTATCCATCTCCTCGAAGCCATCACCGATTATCAGCAGCGCGAACGCCGCTTCGGTGGCCTCGGCGACTCCTCCGACGAGGCGTTCGCCGACACCCTCCCCTCTGCTCTGGATGTCCCCGTCGAACTGCTCCCCCGCTAAGGTATCTTCAGCCCATTTGTAGAGAGACGCCCGGGCTTGGTTGAGAGCATCACCCTGTTCCATCGAGGCTTACACCCCGGAGATTCTGTATCCTCACTTCCTCCAGGTATGCTTGAATAAGAATCGAATGAGAAACTGAAATCCAGCTTCGTTCCCTGAGCCTCCTCCTCCGTCCAGACAGCCTTTGAAGACCTCTGGTAGGGTGAAACGCTCCGAGAGCGATCCGAAGGCCTCAGGGAACCGGCTGGAAACCATCCCTGAACTTCATCGCTGGAACTCCTCCAAGGAGGCGGCATGAATCGATCCGTATCTATCACTACGCAGCCCCTGCTAGGCTCTTCCGGGCCAGTTCGAGCCCATCTCGCATCCAGATCTGCGCTGGCCTCCGCACCTCTTCCATGGGTAGCGTTTCTGCTGCTCGCGGGCCTGGCTCTCACTTTCGCCGGCTGCTCCAGCGATGGAACCACCTTCGGCAATATTCACGCAGCACCCTCCGTGGGTGTCTATGTCATCCAGAACAACCCAGCGTCCGGCAGCACAGCCGCTTCGGGGGAGATCCTGCAGTTCTCCACCTCCTCCTCGGGAGCCACAACTCCACTCTCCACCATCAACTACTCGAAAATCACCTCCGCGGCTTACCTGGCCGTCGATGGCTACGGAGACATCTATACCAGCGCCAGCGAGGGATCCAGTGGAAGCGCCATCCTTGAGTTTCCCGTTGGCTCCTCCAACAACGCCCAGCCCATTGGAGACATTCCTTTCAACTCCACCACCGGGCTCACCGGCATCAATGGCCTGGCGGTGGACGCGGCCGGAGACATCTATGCGGCTGGAGCCGGCTACGGAGTCGCCGGATTCGGCTACTCGCAGAACGGCTCGGTCGCCCCAGACCTTCTTCTTCCCCTTGGCACCCAGGCAGCGGATCTAACCACTCTTGAGTTTCCCTACGCCCTGGCGGTAGACCCCAAAGACAATCTCTACGTGGCCAACACCGCCTCTCCGGCGGTATCCGCTCCGGCTCCCACAGCGCCCATCGTCGTCTTCGCTCCGGCAGCCACAGGCAGCGTTGCGCCTTCGCGCACTCTTAGCGGCGCTCTCACTACGCTCTCCTTCGGAACTCCACAGGGCATGGCCACCGACTCGGCCGGCAACCTCTACGTCACCAATTACGCCGCCGGCGTCTCGAGCATCCTCATCTTCGAACGCGGCGCCACCGGCAACACCCCTCCTTTGCGCGACATCACCGGCAGCAACACTCAACTGGGTTGCGTGGGCGGCATTGCGTTGGATAACGAGGGCTATCTCTACGTGGTCTCAACGGCAACCTGCGGCAGCACGGCCAACCCCACGGTTCTCAAGTTTTCCACCAAAGGCAACGGCAATATCGCTCCCGTCGCCACCTTCACCTCCACTGCGTGGACGAACGCCGACACCAACCTTTCCATCGCCGTCTATTAGGCCCCGGCTCACCCCCACAAAAAAGCGCCCAGGCCGGCGGTCCCGTCTTTCCTGCAGCAGGGCGCCGATCCGTACGGAAGACCCTGTAAACCATGTATCCTCAACAAGAACCATGAAGCGCATTCTCACCGCTGTTGTCCTCATCGCCTGTGTCCTAGCCTTGATCTTCTTTGGCAAGCTATGGATGGTCACCCTCCTGGCCGCCATCGTCGCCGGCCTGGCCGCCGTCGAGTTCCGCACCTTCGCCGGCTCAGGCGGATGTCCCATTCCGCTCTGGTGGTCGCTCTGCGCCGTGGCCTGCTACTTTCTCTGCGTCTTCTTCCGTCCGTCGGACAGGCTGACCATCGTAGCCTTCCTCACCCTCGTACTCTTCGCGGTCGCGGCCTTCCGCACAAAATTGGAGCATGTTCTCTGGCAGACCTCCGCAGGCCTGCTGCTGGTGATCTATATCGCCTATCCGTTGGCTCTTCTGCCGGAGATCCTCAATCAGGAGAACGGCACCGCGCTGCTGCTCTTCCTCTTCCTCTGTGTGTGGTCGGGGGATATAGCCGCGCTGTATATCGGCAGACGCTTTGGCCGCCACAAATTTGCGCCGCGCCTCTCGCCCAACAAGACATGGGAGGGAGCCATCGCCTCGCTGGTAGCCTCCTGCATCTTCGGCATGGGCCTGGTTCTGCTGGGGGATTGGCTCACCCAGCAAAACTCCAGCTTTACCCGGCTGCACACCACGGAACGCTGGTGGATCTTCCTTCTGCTCGCCGTCGTGCTCAACTTAGCCGCCCAGTTTGGCGACCTGCTCGAGTCAGCCCTCAAGCGAGGAGCCGGAGTCAAGGACTCCGGCTCCATCCTCCCTGGCCACGGTGGCGTTCTGGACCGCATCGACGCCCTCCTGGTCGCCGCGCCCGTCCTCTGGTTCATCATCGCTCTCCGCGACTACTTCTCCCTCGGCAGCATGTAGGGGCTTGTCGAAGAGCAAGATTTCCGCCCAAAGCCTTACGCCCCCATTGGAATGCATGCACCCAGCAAGGGATCCACCCATCCCCCCGGGGGCGCCAGCGTTAGCGCCTCCTTCGGTCCCCAGCTATGCACCTCATACGGGTGCACCGGGGTTCCGTTCCTCAGCACCGGGTCCACAATCCTCCAGGCCTCCTCGACGTAATCCTGACGCGCAAAGATGCTCGAATCTCCTATCAGCGCATCCGTCAAGACACGCTCGTAGGGCTCCATGTCCTCCGGATAAGGCTCGCTGCTGGCAACCAACTCCGTCGGATGCCGCTTGGCGTCATCTCCAGCCACCGCTACGGACACACCCATTGCAATGGTCGAGTCCGGACTGATTCGGAACCGTATGTAGTTTTGCGGCATCTCGCCTTCGGAGAACTTGGTCAGCGGTGGACGCTTGAAGCGCGTCATCACCTCGGTACAGGTCTCCGGCAGGTTCTTTCCCGCGCGGATATAAAATGGAACCCCGGCCCATCTCCAGGACGCAATCTCCAGACGCAACGCAGCAAAGGTCTCCGTCCTGGACCCCTTGGCCACCCCCGGCTCATCCTGATACCCGCGGAACTGACCGCGCACCAGGTTACCCGGCCCAATGGGGGAGATGGCCTTCAAAACCTTCACCTTTTCATCTCGTATGGACTCACTGTCCTTGCGCGCCGGCGACTCCATGGCGAGATTGCACATCAATTGGAACAGATGGTTCTGGATCACATCCCGCATCGCCCCTGTCTGGTCATAGAACGCGCCCCTTCCCTGCACTCCAAAGTTCTCCGCCATGGTAATCTGCACGCTGTCAATATGGTCGCGATTCCACAGCGGCTCCAGAAAGGAGTTCGAGAACCGGAATGACACCATGCTCTGCACCGGATCTTTGGCCAGATAGTGGTCGATTCGGAAGATGG
>DAHWOF010000183.1 GCA_027335345.1 Granulicella sp.
CGGGAGTGACTTCGGCTTCATCCACCTGAAGCTGTTCGACAATAATCTGTTTCACCTTCTCATCAACTGCTGCCATCGTGCGATCTCCTATGAAGTCCTTGGGTTAGGGCGCGGACAAGGGCCTCTCTCCGTGAGGCGCCCGATTGACTGCCCCAGTGTGAAAGCATACCGACGCGCTTGGACGGTGTAAAGAAGCCGGGCGGATCAGAACCGTGAAATGACTTACCGGCCAACCCCGGAACCACCCCGGCGGTGAAACTAAGGTATATTTTAGCCTGAAACTTACCCGGTAGAGCATGAGCCCAGAGGGGAAAGGGCAAGAGAACTTCGACCCGGCCGGGTTCCAGTTTCATGGCCGCCAGACGCGGCTTTGATCGCAAGCATCCTGGCATAGCGGCAAAGGTGTTTCATGGCTGTCAAGGTATGTTTCTGGTGCGGATCGACAAGATTTCGCCGGGTCAATCGTCGTGGAGTTTTGCAACGCTATCTGCTCAGTGCGGTGGGGTGGTTTCCTTGGGAGTGCGTAATCTGTCGCCGCAAGACATTCATGCGCCGGAGCCGTTAGCGGGAGTGCCCGGAATAGAATCTTGCTGAGGTTCTATGCAATCCATCATCGTGCTGGCGTTCGCCGCTGTCCTTCTGGTGCTGGCGGCGCTTCTGTTCCATTTTGCTCGGAGAGAGCGGCAGGCGCAGGCCGAAGCGGCCTTGTTGCGGGAGCGGACGGTCGAAAAGGACCGAGAGCTGGCGGTGCTGAGCGAACGGCTGGCCAACCGGGATGCGGAGTCCAGAGAGTTGGACCTGCTGCGCCGGAAGCTCGAGGAGGAGCGAACAAGACTCCAGCAGGAACTGAGCCGCCTGCAACAGGACCATGCCGCGCTGAACAGCAGGTTACAGGCTGAAGAAGACTCCAAGAACCTGCTGAAGGCGCAGTTTGCCGAGGCTGCGGTGGATGCATTGCAGAATAACGGAAAGACCTTTCTGGAACTGGCCGAGAGCAAGCTCAAGGAGCTGCAGAAAGAGTCGTCCGGCGAGTTGAAGACCCGCAAGGCGGAGATGGATGGTCTGATTCAGCCCATGGCGGAGACGTTGAAGACGCTGGATGAGAGTGTTAGGAGCCTGCGCCAGTCCGAGGCCGGTCTACTGGCTGAGACGCGGCAGTTGGCGGCGGCTCTCAAGGAAACCAAGAAGCGGGGCAACTGGGGGGAGTTGCAGCTCAAGCGCATTGCGGAGCTCTCCGGCATGGAAGAGCGCTGCGACTTTACGCTGCAGGCCTACGTGACCAGGGAGGATTCAGTCACCGAGGAAAAACGCCGGCTCTATCCCGATATGATCGTCCATCTGCCCAACCATCGGGTGATTGTGGTTGATTCCAAGGTGTCGATGGTGGCCTATGCAGAGGCCGCGAGTTCAAGCGATCCGGCGGTTCAGCAACAGAAGCTGTTGGAGCACGCCAGAGCGGTGCGGCAGCGGGTGGACGAGTTGGCCGGCAAAGAATATCAGAGCCATATGAAAGGAGCTGCGGACTTCGTCGTCTGTTTTCTGCCCCTGGAGGCTTACTTCAGCGCCGCCATTGCAGCCGATCCGGATCTGCTGGAGTACGCCGCGCGCAAGTCGGTGATCCTGGCTTCGCCCACCACCCTGCTCACCATCCTGCGCGCGGTTGCGCTGGGCTGGCGAGAGGCCAAGGTGGCCCAGGAGGCCATGCAGATCTTCCAACTGGCGACGGAACTCTACGAGCGCTTCCGGAAGTCAACAGAGTATGTGGAAGGGGTTGGGAACGGCCTGAAGGCTTCGATCAAGGAGTACAACAGCTTCGTAGCATCCGTCGAGGCCCGCGTGTTCCCGCAAGCGCGCAAGTTGCAGCGCCTGAGCGGAGTCGAAAAGGAGCTTGCGGATCTGGAGCCGGTCGAGGTGACGCCCCGGGATCTCACGGCGGGTGATTGGCTGGAGGGGCAGGCGGCTCTGCCGACCTCCGCGCCGGCCCCGGGGAGTAGCGCGGGGAAGTAGCCGGATGGCGTTGGATCTCAACCCGTGGTGGACGCCCTTGATCTGGCTGGAGATGGTGAAGTTGCGCGCAGAGCTCCGGCGGGCTGCCAATCGGCCTGGGCCGCTGCCCGGGGAGAAGAGCCAGAATCTATCGTTTGGCGAATTGACGACTTGATGATTCAATAGTTCTTTGAGCACACTTGCTCGCAAAGGCACAGCGCTTGCGTTTATCCCTCCTGTCAAAGATGATTCTTCCCGCAATCCTTCTGGCTTCGTTCGCAGCCGTTGCGGCGAGCGCCCAGACTTCGCTTCCACCCGATGAAGTAGACCACTTCAAAAACACCTCGATGTTGGCGCCACCCCCCGGTGACAAGATCGCGCTGATCGAATGGGAAGATATGGAGTGCCCCGCATGCGCGCATGCGTTCCCATTCGTCCACATGGCGATCGACCACTACCACATTCCGTACGTCCGCTATGATTTTCACATTCCGGGTCACACGTGGAGCTATCAGGCGTCGCTCTATGCGCGTTATCTGCAGGACGAAGTTTCGCCGGAGCTGGCCACGGAGTATCGCCGGGAGGTCTTCGCCTCGCAGTTCGAGATCGCCAGTCCGGACGATCTGACCAAGTTCACGCAGCAGTTCTTTGCGCGGCATGGCAAGCAGTTGCCGTTCGTTCTCGATCCTCATGGGCAACTGGCGCGGGAGGTGAATGCGGATAACGCGCTTGGCGTCAAGTTGGGTTTGATGGAGACGCCGACGATTGTTGTGGCGACGACCAAGGGCTGGATTCAGGTTAAGGATGTATCCGATCTGTATCAGGCGATCGATCAGGCAGAGGCCATGGTGAAGTCCTCCGCGCCGAATGCATCCGCTTCCAAATCCAAATAGATCCGCGAAGATCTGCTCAAGATGAAAGGCCGTCTCCCAGTGGGGACGGCTTTTTCTGCTGGTTGCGCTTCTGTGCGGGCCTGAGCTGCGACCGGGTTGTGCCCAGCGGCGCTGGGGCTGCCGCGCAGCCGGAGACGAACTGTTTAGGCGCCGGGCCAGGCCTGCAGGGCGAGATCGACGGCGCTGTTGAGAGCCTCGCGGCTATGGCCGCTGCAGGCCTGCACCGCCAGGCCGTTCATCATGCTGACCAGGAAGAGCGTGAGGGCGGGCACGTTGGCGGTAGCGGGCAGGTCGCCTTCCCGGCGGGCACGCTCGAATCGCTCCCGCATCTGAGCGA
>DAHWOF010000186.1 GCA_027335345.1 Granulicella sp.
GGAAGGGCCGAACATCGGCCTGATCTCCTCGCTGAGCTGCTTCGCCCGCATCAACGAGTACGGCTTCATTGAGAGCCCCTATCGCAAGGTGAAGGATGGCGTGGTGCTGGACTATGTTGCGGTCAGCAACGCCGGCGAGTCCGGCCTGCGCCAGGGCGATGCCCTGGAGGCCCACGAGGCGGCCAAGCTCAACAAGCAGCTCAAGAAGGAAGGCAAGCGCACCATGGATCTGGAGCCTTACTCCTTCTACCTGTCCGCCTGGGAGGAGGATCGGCACACCATTGCGCAGGCCAACATCAGCCTGGATGAAACCATGCATATTGTGGAGGACCTGGTTAACGCGCGCAAGGCGGGCAACTTCGTGCTGGTTCCCAAGCAGGAGGTGGATTACGTCGATGTCAGTCCCAAGCAACTGGTATCGGTGGCGGCTTCGCTGGTGCCCTTTCTGGAGCATGACGACGCCAACCGCGCCCTGATGGGAGCCAACATGCAGCGCCAGTCCGTGCCCCTGCTGGTCTCCGAGGCTCCTCTGGTGGGCACCGGAATGGAAGGCGTAACGGCGCGCGACTCCGGCGCTGTGATTCTGGCCAAGCGCAACGGCATCATCGATTCGGTCGACTCCGAGCGGATTATCGTGCGCGTGGAAGGCGAGCATCATCCCACGCAGCTCTCGCGTGAGGTGGGTTCGGATATCTATCAGCTCACCAAGTTCAAGCGCTCCAACCAGAACACCTGCATCAACCAGAAGCCCGTGGTGCGCAAGGGAGAGCGTGTCGTCAAGGGTCAGGTGATCGCCGACGGCCCTTGCACCGAGCAGGGCGAACTGGGCCTTGGCCGCAATGTGCTGGTGGCCTTCATGCCCTGGCGCGGTTACAACTTTGAGGACGCCATTCTGATCTCCGAAAAGCTGGTGCGCGAGGACTACTACACCTCCATCCACATCGAAGAGTTCGAGATCGAGGCGCGCGATACCAAGCTGGGCCCGGAAGAGATCACCCGCGACATCCCCAACGTCAGCGAGCATGCGCTGCGTGACCTGGACGAGAGCGGCATCATCCGCATCGGAGCCAAGATCGGTCACAACGACATCCTGGTCGGCAAGGTAACGCCCAAGGGCGAGACTCAGCTCACCCCGGAAGAGAAGCTGCTGCGCGCCATCTTCGGCGAAAAGGCCGGCGATGTGCGTGACGCCAGCCTCACCTGTCCTCCCGGCATCGAGGGCACGGTTGTGGACGTACGCATCTTCAGCCGCAAGGGCCAGGAAAAGGACCAGCGCGCGCTGCAGATCGAGCAGGAGATGGTCGAGAAGCTGGAGCGCAACCTCGCCGACGAGATTCGCATTCTCACCGACGAGCGGTTGAAGCGGTTGGAGAACATCCTTGGCAACAAAGAGGTGTTGGCCGACCTGCACGACGAGCGCACCAACAAGAAGCTGCTCAGCAAGGGTGACATCCTGAACCGCGATGTGATCGAGCTGATCTCGACTCGCAACCTCAAGCGCATCCGTTATGCCGATAAGGACCCGAGAGTCAACGAGCAGATCGACGAGATCGAGGAGATGACCTCGCGCCAGATCGACGTGCTGCGTAAGATCACCAACGAGAAGATCGGCAAGATGCAGAAGGGCGATGAACTCTCGCCCGGAGTCATCAAGATGGTGAAGGTCTACGTCGCCATGAAGCGCAAGCTGTCCGTGGGCGACAAGATGGCCGGACGCCACGGCAACAAGGGCGTCATCTCGCGCATCCTTCCCGAGGAGGATATGCCCTACCTACCCGATGGTACTCCCGTGGAGATCGTCCTCAATCCACTGGGCGTGCCCTCGCGCATGAACGTGGGACAGATTCTGGAGACTCATCTCGGCTGGGCGGCGCACGAACTCGGAGCCAAGGTCGCCGCGCTGGCCGAACAGCACCAGAAGGCCAGCGAAGTGAAGGAGATCTTCAAGGAGGCGTTCAAGGGTACAGCGGCTCTCAGCCAGCTTCTGGCGCTGGACGACGAGCAGACGCTGCGGGTTGCCGCCGGCATGAAGCGCGGCGTCTGGTTCGGAACGGCTGTCTTTGACGGAGCCAAGGAGGAAGAGATCAAGGCGCTGCTGACTGCGGCGGGCCTGCCCAGCTCGGGCAAGAGCCTGATGTATGACGGCATGACAGGAGATCAGTTCGAGCAGCCTGTCACGGTCGGATACATCTACATGCTTAAGCTCAGCCACCTGGTCGACGACAAGATCCACGCGCGCTCCATCGGGCCTTACTCGCTCATCACCCAGCAGCCGCTGGGCGGCAAGGCGCAGTTCGGCGGACAGCGATTTGGAGAGATGGAGGTCTGGGCGCTGGAGGCTTATGGCGCTGCCTACATCCTGCAGGAGCTGCTCACGGCAAAGTCTGACGACGTCTATGGCCGCACCAAGATCTATGAGGCCATCGTCAAGGGCGAGGCGGCGATCGAGCCGGGCGTGCCGGAGTCGTTCAACGTTCTTATCCGTGAGTTGCAGTCGCTGTGCCTGGATGTCGAGCTGGTCAAGAAGACCGATGACGCGGAACATATCGTGCCGCTGCCCGAGCTGGCAGTCGCGGATTAGCACCTTGATGGGCACCGCCGCTGTTGAACAGCTTTGGGCTTGAGTCACGGCAGAAGCCTCTCCAGCGGCGGTGAGCAGAGATGGCAGTGGTGAACCCGGAAGCGCGGATTCATCGCGAAGGTAATCGCAGTCGCCGGTTGGACTGCATAGCTAGCAGCGAAGCTCGCAACGCGGACTCTGCAAGACGAAGAGTCAAACAAAAGTTGGTATCGAGCTAAGCACTGCAAAACGGAGAGAAAAAACATGTTCCGCTCCAGTCCCTTTGAAACGGCCGGTCCGATCACGGACTTTGACTCGATCAAGATTCAACTTGCCTCGCCGGAGAAGATCCGCTCCTGGTCGCACGGCGAGGTGACCAAGCCGGAGACCATCAACTACCGCACCTTCAAGCCGGAGCGCGACGGCTTGTTCTGCGCCCGCATCTTTGGCCCCATCACCGATTGGGAGTGCCTGTGCGGCAAGTACAAGCGCATGAAGCACCGCGGCGTGATCTGCGACAAGTGCGGCGTCGAGGTGACCCTGAGCAAGGTGCGCCGCGAGCGGCTGGGACACATCGAACTGGCCAGCCCCTGCTCGCACGTATGGTTCTTCAAGGGCCTTCCTTCGCGCATCGGACATCTGCTGGATATCTCGCTGCGCGAGCTGGAAGCGGTCCTGTACTTCGAGAGCTATGTGGTGGTGGACGTGGGCGAAGCGCCCGTGAAGGAGCGCGAGGTCATCAAGGATGAGAACCGTTTCCGCGAGCTGGACGCTCAGTATCGTCCCACCGGCTTTAAGGCCATGATGGGAGCCGAGGCGATCAAGGAGCTGCTCAAGCGCGTCGACGTCAATGAACTGGCCATCGAGATGCGCGAGCGCATGAAGGCTGAGACCTCGCTGCAGAAGAAGCTGAAGTACGCCAAGCGCCTCAAGGTGGTGGAGGCCTTCCGCCGCTCGGACAACAAGCCGCAGTGGATGATCCTGGACGTGATTCCCGTTATTCCGCCCGAGCTGCGCCCCCTGGTGCCGCTGGATGGTGGACGCTTTGCCACCTCGGATCTCAACGATCTGTATCGCCGTGTGATCAACCGCAACAACCGCCTGAAGAAGTTGATGGACCTGCACGCCCCCGAGGTGATCGTGCGCAATGAAAAGCGCATGCTGCAGGAGGCGGTGGACGCCCTGTTCGACAACGGTCGCCGGGGCCGCGTTCTGCGCGGCGCCAACAACCGCCCCCTCAAGAGCCTCTCCGACACGCTCAAGGGCAAGCAGGGACGCTTCCGCCAGAACCTGCTGGGCAAGCGCGTGGACTACTCCGGCCGGTCGGTCATCGTCGTCGGACCGGAGCTGAAGCTGCACCAGTGCGGCCTGCCCAAGAAGATGGCCCTCGAACTCTTCAAGCCATTCATCTATCACCGCCTGGAACAGACCGGCCACTGCGCCACCATCAAGCAGGCCAAGGAGATGGTCGAGCAGCAGGAGTCAATCGTCTGGGACATTCTCGAAGAGGTCATCAAAGATCATCCGGTACTGCTGAATCGCGCTCCGACACTGCATCGCCTGGGCATCCAGGGCTTTGAGCCGGTGCTGGTTGAAGGCAAGGCTATCAAGATTCATCCCCTGGTCTGCACCGCCTTCAATGCGGACTTTGACGGAGATCAGATGGCGGTGCATATTCCGCTCAGCCCAGAGGCGCAGATTGAGGCATCCGTGCTCATGCTGGCCTCGCACAACATCCTCTCCCCGGCCAGTGGGCACCCCATCACAGTGCCCACCCAGGACATGGTGCTGGGCCTTTACTACCTCACCAAGGCCAGGCAGGGCGCCAAGGGCGAGGGCCGGGTCTTTGCCAACATTGAAGAGATTCTGATGGCGCTGGAGGCCAAGCAGGTGGAGACGCTCACGCCCATTCGGCTGCGTTACACCGGGCCGGTGCTGGATATGACCGTCGCCTATGACGACCAGGACATTCTGCACACCGAGCCGGTCGAGTTCCACAAGCAGTTCATCAACACCACGGTGGGCCGGGCGATTCTGAACGACGCGCTGCCCGGCGGAATGCCGTTCGTCAACGGCCTGCTCAAGAAGAAGGGCATTGGACAGTTGATCAACTACCTCTACCTCAACCTCGGCCTGGAGGTGACGGTGAAGGCGCTGGACAAGATCAAGGAGCTCGGCTTCCAGTTTGCCACTCGTTCGGGCCTCTCCGTCGGGCTGGATGACATGGTGATTCCAGCCTCCAAATATGAGGTGGTGCACGAGGCGGAAAAGCAGGTGATCGCTATGCAGCAGCAGTACCTGGACGGCTCCATCACCAACCTGGAGCGCTCCAACAAGGTAACCCAGATGTGGTCCGCGGTGACCGAACGGGTGGCCGATGAGATGTTCAACAACATGAAGCGCGCCGACAAGGAAGGCGCCATGAATCCGATTTACATCATGGCCGACTCCGGAGCCCGCGGCTCCAAGCAGCAGATCCGTCAGCTCAGCGGCATGCGCGGCCTGATGGCCAAGCCCAGCGGTGAGATCATTGAGACCCCCATCACCGCCAACTTCCGCGAAGGCCTTACCGTGCTGCAGTACTTCATCTCAACCCATGGTGCGCGCAAGGGACTGGCCGACACCGCTCTGAAGACCGCCGACTCCGGTTACCTGACTCGCCGTCTGGTCGACGTCGCGCAGGATGTCATCATCTCGGAGTTCGACTGCGGAACCGTTGAGGGCATCTATGTGACGCCCATCATCGAGGCTGGAGAGACCATCGAGCCGCTGCGCGACCGTATCGTCGGCCGCGTCTCGCTGGAGAAGCTCAAGGACTTCGAAGGCAAGGTGATCGTCGATATCAACGAAGAGATCGATGAGGAGAAGGCCTCCGCGGTGCAAGCAGCCGGTATCGAGCGGGTGAAGATCCGTTCCGTGCTCACCTGCGAGTCCAAACGCGGATGCTGCATCCTCTGCTACGGCCGCAACCTCGGTTCGGGCAAGATGGTGGAGTTGGGTGAGGCTGTCGGCGTCATCGCCGCCCAATCCATCGGAGAGCCCGGAACCCAGCTCACGATGCGTACCTTCCACATTGGAGGAACGGCGTCCCGGGTGCAGGACACCTCCCACCTGGAAGCCAAGAACGACGGCAAGGTGCACTTCATCAACCTGGTCACCGTGCGCTCCAAGGAGGGCAATCTGGTGGCCTTCAACCGCAACGGCTCCATCGCGGTCATCGACTCCAAAGGACGCGAGAAGGAACGCTACCTGATCGTCTACGGGGCCAAGCTGCGCGTGGAGGATGGGCAGGACGTAAAGCTCGGCGATGTCATCGGCGAGTGGGATCCTTACACCTTCTCCATCCTTACTGAGATTGCCGGCACCGTGCAGTTCAAGGATCTGCAGGAGGGCGTCACGCTCAACGAGGAGATCGACGAGGTCACCGGCCTCTCGCGCCTGGTCGTCGGCGAGTCTCCTGACGAGAAGCGCCAGCCGACGATTCTGGTGAAGAACGCCAAGGGCACCAAGCGTTACCTGATGCCCTCCCGAGCTCACCTCATGGTCCAGGATGGCGATGAGGTCTTCCCGGGCGATATTCTGGCCAAGATTCCCCGCGAAACCACGCGCACCAAAGACATTACCGGCGGTCTGCCGCGGGTGGTGGAGCTGTTTGAGGCGCGCAAGACCCGTGACCCGGCCATCATCTCCAAGATTGACGGCGTGGTCCGCTTTGGCGATGTCAGCAAGGGACAGCGCAAGGTCTACGTCACGGCGGACAATGGGCAGGAGGACGAGTACAGCGTTCCTCGCGGCGTGTACATCAACGTTCAGGAGGGCGAGCGGCTGCGGGCTGGCGATGCGCTCATCGACGGACCGCGCAATCCGCACGACATCCTGGAGGTGCTGGGCGAGCGCGAGCTGCAGCAGTACCTGGTCAACGAGATTCAGGAGGTCTACCGGCTGCAGGGCGTCTCCATCTCAGACAAGCACATCGAGACCATCGTGCGGCAGATGCTGCGCTGGGTGAAGGTGGAGGATGTGGGCGACACCAACTTCCTGCTGGAGCAGCAGGTGGACCGCTTCCGCTTCAACGCCGAGAACCAGCGCGTGCTCATGGAGGGCGGCCGTCCCGCCATTGGACGTCCGTTGCTTCTGGGCATTACCAAGGCATCGCTCTCCACCGAGAGCTTCATCTCGGCCGCAAGCTTCCAGGAGACCACGCGCGTGCTCACGGAGGCTTCCATCAACGGCTCAGTGGATTCGCTGCGCGGCCTCAAGGAGAACGTCATCGTTGGCCGCCTGATTCCCGCCGGCACGGGCATGTCCTACTACCGCAACGTCAAGCTCTCGCCGGAGCTGGAAGAGGTGGCCGCGCAGGTCCAGCAGGAGGTCACCGCGGCGATCGAGGCCGAAGAGCGCGAGCTCGAGCAGATGCGCATGGAAGGCGAGCAGGAAGAGATGGCTGCCGAATAGACCAGATCTCCAGCACAGACGGCAGTCGACTGTTCGCCGGAGTAGAGATGCGGCAGAAACCAACCATGTAACAAGGAATGAGGGCGGGCTCGCTGGAGCCCGCCCTTTTCTATGTCCGGACTGCGCACTGCAACGTCCGTGCAGTTTGTCCAGCCACTGCTTCTTGCAGACGTTCTGGGGTAACCATAGCCATGCAGCTCGCCCGCGCACAGACCGGTGTACTCTACATCTTGTTCCTCTGCGCTGGAGGCAGAGGATCGGTTTCAAATTCCTGGAGAGGCGGTGCTGCTTGCGCAAGATGATCTGTCTCCTGGC
This sequence comes from Granulicella sp., assembly GCA_027335345.1. Classification (GTDB taxonomy): domain Bacteria; phylum Acidobacteriota; class Terriglobia; order Terriglobales; family Acidobacteriaceae; genus Granulicella. The sequence continues at coordinate 7,331 of DAHWOF010000186.1, forward strand.
GATGTGTAGCATCTTTGCCGCCATGCTGGCTCCCACACTGCGGGGCCAACAGCCTTGGGTCATTGGACCGTGGGTGCGCGCCAGCCAGACGCCTGTCATTCGGCCTCGTCCAAAGAGTACGTTCACTGACCCCATCAGCGGCCAGCCGGTTCACTGGGAGGCGCTGCACACATTCAATCCGGCCGCCATCGTCAGAGATGGAAAGATCGTCCTGCTCTATCGCGCGGAAGACGACTCCGGCGAGATGAGGATCGGAGGCCACACCTCGCGCCTTGGCATGGCTACGAGCGCTGACGGCATTCACTTCCAGCGCAATTCGCAGCCGGTCTTCTACCCCTCCCGAGACTCCCAGACCAGTCGCGAATCCCCCGGAGGGGTGGAGGATCCACGTTTGGTGGAGAGCCCCGATGGCCGCTACATCCTCACCTACACGCAGTGGTCTCGAAGCCGGAACTCCTTTACGATCGGGGTGGCAACGTCTCCCGATCTGCACACCTGGACGAAGTTCGGGCCCATCTTCGGAGCGGATGGAAAATATGCTCGCTGGAAGTACAAGAGCGCCGGCATCGTCACGCGGGTTGAGGGCGATCATCTGGTTGCGGCAAAGCTCCACGGCAGGTACTGGATGTACTGGGGCGAGGTAGAGATTCATCTGGCAACTTCAAAGGATCTTATCCACTGGCATCCAGTGGAAGACAAAGAAGGAAACCCAAAGGTTCTCCTCCACCGGCGGCCTGGCAGGAGCGACAGCGGGTTTCCCGAGACGGGCCCGCCAGCCGTGCTTACGTCACGCGGAATTGTGCTCCTGTACAACGCGAAGAATGCTCTTGACGATAGCAGAGATCCCACCATCGGGCCGGGTGCTTACAGCGTTCAGGAGGCGCTCTTCTCTGCGCGCAACCCTGGAAAGTTGCTGGCGCGCACCGATACGCCCGTCTTCCAGCCCCAGCTTGACTGGGAAAAGAGCGGTCAATACGCGTCTGGGACCACCTTTGCGGAAGGGCTGGTTCTCTTTCGCGGTCAATGGTGGCTTTACTACGGAGCCGCCGACTCCTTTGTCGGAGTGGCCAAGGCAACCACCGCTGCATCCTACTGATCCGGCCCAAAAGGATGAGTCCATCCTTGTCCCACTAAAACTGCAACGAATACGGTGATTTTGGACGGGTGCCCATCGTCGAACTCATTCGTGCCGCGTCAATTGCTTCATGGCGCCTCCCTTCCTGGCGGGGTCCCCGGATTTCAACTCGATCTGGATTTTGCGACCCACGGCTGAGACACTGGCCATGCGATGGAAGAAGTCCTCTTCTGCCACCGCGCGGAGCCCAGCAGTACATTCCTGGGGCTCGCACGCCGCACAAACCCTCGCCAAGCACGCAACCAGATGGTCAATGCAGAGTGGCTCAGGGGTTGGCCCCCATCTTTATCTGCCGCCACAATGGCTGCGGACACCTCACTCGCCGATCGAGTGTTCATTGAGATGTGGGTTACTGCGAGGATTGTAGAGATGGCTGGGGACGGCGCGAACGAAGTATGGATTCAGGTTGACGCCTATGTCGTCAGTAACCATGTGGGTAAAGCCAATCCTTTCGTGGGTTTCGATGCAAGTTGAAGTTGAGCCATGGGGTAAATCGTCGTATGACGTTCCTGGCATCTCCTCAGGGCGCTCACGGGCGCGGCGACAATTCAACGCTACATACCTTTGCGCACCGCCTCCACGACCGCCGACATATCACTCTCGCCCTGCCCTTGCCGTTGTGCTTGGGCAAACATCTGTTCTGCCGGAGCTTCGGTAGAAAGCTGGACCCCGAGCTTGGCGGCCGCCTCACGTGCATAGCGCAGATCCTTGGCCATTAGACTCAAGAGAAAATTCACATCATATTTTCGCTGCGTCATCCGCTCCGCCATCGTATTCACGATGCCGCTTCCCGGAGCTCCTTTCCTCAGAAGCGCCAGTGCCTTCTCCCGGTCCAGCGCCGTCCGCTCCATCCACACCAGCGCTTCCGCAAATGAAGCCACCTGCACACCGCACAGAAAGTTATTGATGAGCTTCAACTGTGCACCGGATCCGACCGGCCCCAGATGGATCACTTCTTTACTCATGCTGCGCAGCACGGGCAGAACCTCAGCCAGCGCCTCTTCCTCCGCTCCAACGAGAAACGTCAGTTGTCCTCCCTCAGCCTGCATCCGGCTTCCGGTCACAGGAGCCTCCACCAACTGTGCGCCCCGAGCGCGCGCCGCAGATGCCAGTTCCGCAATCCACCCTGGACTCACGGTGCTGCACTCCACAGCCAGGCCGCCCGGCTCCATCGTCCTCAGCGCGCCGTTTTCTCCCAGCCATGTCTCCCGTGAGGCATCGTCATCTGACAGCATGGATATGACCACTGATGCCGCCGCACCTGCCTGTGCCGGACTCTGGGCGACCGAGACTCCGCGCCCCGCAAATTCGTGCGCCTTCGCGACCGTACGATTGTAGACCGTTAGCGGAAATCCAGCGCGCAGCAGATTGAGCGCCATAGCCCGTCCCATCGTACCCAGTCCCATCAGGGCCACCGATCGCTTTGTTTTCATCCGTCCTCCTACCGCATCGTCCGCACGCGCACAGGTTTCTGTGTTGCGCTCTCCTGTGTAATGACGTTCTGCAACGGCCGCCCGAATCCTTCGAACCAGATCTCCACCAAATCGTTCGCCTGCAGTCGAACTTCTTCCCCAAACGATAGACAATCCGCACCCATGAAATGCACGTGAACCATCCCCGGTTGCCGGTGCCCTGCAAACTTGAAATGATGATGTTCCAGATTAGCGAGGCTGTGACACATGTTCTGTTCGCCTGTTCGAATGGCCTTTTGCCAAAGCACTTGGGCGTCGCGCATAATCCGCACCTGGCCCGCAACATCCCCAAAAACCGGGTCCACCACCAGTTCCGGCCCAATGCTGCACGGGCGTAGCTTTGATCCAGCCAGGTTTAGATAATTGCGTCGCTCGAACACATGGTCAGAGAACTCATTGCCCGCCATCATCCCAATCCGCCAGGGGACCCCGTCATCAGCGACGTAATAGGCGGCCGCCACTTCCGCCTCCTCGCCGCCATCCTCCGCGTAACCGGGAATTTCCAGCGCTGCGAATGGAGCACGCAATACACTCCCATCTCCCTTGTAGAACCACTCCGGTGCGACGCCGATCGTGTCTGCGGCTGGCCTTCCGTGCTGCATGCCCCACTCGAACATCCGCATGCTGTCCGTCATTTCCGTCTGTTGCCTTTGGGATACGGCGGCGTGCATTGCCTGGCGCTCCCGCGCGCTGCCCAAATGCGTCAGTCCCGTTCCAGATACAAGAATTCGCTGCGCGTCGCCCGGAGAGTCCACCGGAGCCAGCAGTTTCCAGGCCGATCGGCCCTGGTAGACATCGTCGTAGCTCACCGCTTCTTCAGTAACCAGATTCTCCGCCGTTTCCCGCAACGGCTGTTCCAGGGCAAGACTTCGCCGCGTCAGCGCGAGAACGCAGTCAACCTCACGCAGGAGCAGCAACTGCGGCTCCTGGACCACGGCCACACGCCGCTCAGTTCCTCTGGCAATTTGAACCAAATGCATTCGCTTTGCTCCTACTCCACAATGCGGAACCGTTGCAGCGATTCCTCGTTGACCGTCAAGCCAAGCCCGGGCAAATCCTCACTCAACTGGATGTACCCCTTTTCCGGCACTGGCTCGCCGTTAAAGATGTACCAGAAGAGCTCGTTACCCACCTCGACATCAACCCGCGGAAAGAACTCGGCGATGGGAGAATTCAGGCTTGCCATCACCACATGGTAGTTGTGCATCTGTCCTGCATGCGGAACCACCGGGACCTGGAATGATTCCGCAAGTGCCGAGATCTTTCTTGCCTGACTGATGCCACCCACGCGATTGGTGTCAAACTGAATGTAGTCCAGCGCATTTGCCTCCAGCAACTCGCGGAATCCGAAAATCGTAAATTCGTGTTCTCCTCCGGCGATGGGGATGAGTCCGTACTCCTTCAACTCACGGTAGCCACGGGTGTCATCGGGAATCACCGGCTCCTCCAGCCAGCGCAGGTGAAATGGCTCCAGGAGCGGCAGCATGCGCTTTGCATAGTCAAGCGTCCAGCCCATGTAGGCATCCGCCATTAAATCCACCTCATCCCCCACCACTTCTCGCACCGCCCTCACCAGCTCAACATTCTTTTGCATTCCGGCGGCGCCGTCCACTGGCCCCCAGCCGAAGCGCAGCTTCATCATGCTGTAGCCCTCATCCTTATACTTCTGCGCCTCTGCCTGTAACTGCTCAAGCGGGGAGGCGTACAGGCGGCTGGCATAAACGGGAATCTTTTCCTTGGTGCGTCCGCCCAGCAGCCGGAAGACGGGCTGTTTCGCATCTTTTCCCAGCAGATCCCAAAGCGCAATGTCTACCGCAGAAATCGCTACCAGGGCTACGCCCTTGCGCCCGAAGGCCAGTGTCCTTCGGTACATCTGCTGCCACAGAAACTCAACGTCCCACGGGTCCGCTCCCATCAGGAGCGGCTTCAGGTACGTATCGATCAAGGTCTTGGTCACTACTGGCGATAGTGCCGCATTCCCCAGTCCCACGAGGCCCGTATCCGTGAAGATCTCCACCAGAAGCCAGCTATGAAAGGCGAAGTTCCCCATCGACGCAGTCCGAAACGCCACCAGATCCATTGGATTCGTACAGAAATGAGGTGGCAGCGAAACCATATCCCCCTCCCACTGCACTACTCGCGTGCGAACTTCCTTAACTCTCATTGTGCTCTCTCCATGGGTGAGACTGTCGCAAACGGTTTAAGTTTTCCGCCCCTAAGCAGAATCACGGCAAAACCAATCAAGTGAAAGCTCCCCGTAGCGACGAATAGTGCGCCGTAATGCACTCCGTGGTCCAGCAAGAAGCCGGCAATCGCGCCGAATATTGCGCCTCCTATGGCCCCGCCAAACCCAATCAGTCCTGCCACCGTACCCACGGCATTCAGCGGGAATACATCCGCGGGGAACGTCATTACCAACCCGGACCATCCCTGCTGTGCAAAAAAAGCAATGCTGAACAGGACCAGCGCTAACGATACCGGAACTATTGAGACCAGCATAACTGCCGGCATCGCTGCCGCGCAGCAACCCAGAGCTATCTTGCGCGCTGCATCCAGGGAGAGTCCTCTGTGCAAAAGTTCCGACGAGAACCAGCCACCAAGAAAGCTGCCCCCACCCGACGCCGCGTAAGGGATCCAAGCGTAATAGCCCACTTGGCGGATGTCGAACCCACGCGCGTCGTACAGGTACTTGGGCAGCCAGAACAGCAGGAAGTACCAGGCCGAATCACTCATAAATTTGGCAAAGACGAACGCCTGCACATGATGCAGCCGGATCACCTCGATCCAGCGTACCGGTCGAGCTCCCTTGGCGATCTCCGCTGTCCCGGCCGTCTCATTCGCGCGATAGCTCACGGCCCACCAAAGCGCCCAGCAGAGCCCGGCGCTACCCGCCGCAAGGAACACGGCGCGCCAGCCGCTTCGCAACAGGATGACACCGATGATGGATGGCGCCAGCAGTGATCCAATCGCGGTACCTGCATTGATCACGCCCATTGCCGTCGATCGTTCCTGTGGCTCGATCCACTCGGCTACCACCCGCGTCGCGGCGGGAAACGCTCCACCCTCCCCTGCACCCAGCAGAAAGCGCGCGATCAGCAGCAGGGTGAAGCCTGTTGCGAGGCTGTGCAGCGCACATGCCAGCGACCACCACAGCATAATAAGCAGGAAGCCTCGCCGAGTTCCTAGAAAATCCAACAAGCGACCGCCGATAGCGTATAGCCCGGCATACGATACAAGAAACGCTGCCTGCAGCCACGAATATTGCTCCTCGGAAAGAGGGATATTGTGTTGGATTGAAGCGATCGCAACTGGCAGCGTCAGACGGTCAAAATAGCCAATCGCAATCGCGACCGAAACCAACAGGACGAAGTGCCATTGGCGCGGGATCACTGGCCTCTCCGTTCGTCTTCGAATTGCTGTGGACGAGTTGGCACACGCATCCCTCAAAGCCGGATTTCTGTTGTGGGCCCCTGAAGGGTCAGCTCTACGGGGGGGTGGCGACCGACAACTTCCACCTGCATCTTCCGTCCCGTGGCCGGCTGCCCTTTCGGATCCACATGCAACGTGAGAGCTTGCCGATCATTATTCCACTTGCAATGAGTCCTGGTAAACTCGGTCCTGCCAGCATCCCCACTTCTCATGCGGCCACGGAGACGCCCCAATCCCACACTGACGCAAGAGTAAAAAGATACGAAGGAGGAGCAATGACCAAAGCCTCACGTAGAACGTTTTTGAAGGGAGCAGCAACAGCGGTGGGAGCGGCGCTCACGAGCCGTCGTTCGCTGGGCAAGATGGCCCCGTCTGTGGCGCGCACCAGGCTCTCGCAGTTTGGCTATGGCGATGTGGAACTGCTGGAAGGTCCCATGCGGGAGCAGTTCCAAGCCAACCACGCCTTCTTTCTTTCACTCAGCGAAGACGCGATGCTCAAGCCCTATCGCAGCAAGGCGGGCATGCCGGACCCCGGTGAAGTGATGGGCGGCTGGTACAACTGGTCGAAGGACTTTGACCCGCCTGCGAATATGACCGGCTATATTCCGGGTCACTCCTTCGGACAGTATCTGTCGTCCCTGGCGCGGGCCTATGCAGCCACCGGAGATCGGGCGACCAAGGCAAAAGTGGAGCGTCTGGTGCGTGGCCTTGGCGAAGCTATCTCGCCGAACTTCTATCGTGACTATCCACTGCCGTCCTACACGTCAGACAAAGTCACATGCGGGTTGATCGATGCGTATGCCTTTGTGGGAGACAAGATGGCTCGAAGCGTTCTGGAGGAAGCCACCGATGCGGTGCTGCCGCGGCTGCCCGACAAGGCGCTTACCCGCTCCGAGATGAGGGCTCTCCCGCATCCCAACATTGCCTGGACATGGGATGAGAGCTACACGCTCCCAGAGAATCTCTTCCTAGCCTGGAAGCGCATGGGCGACCGCCGCTACCTGAAGATGGCGCAGCGCTACCTGATGGACAAACAGTACTTCGATCCGCTGGCCGAGGGCGACAATATCCTTGCCGGTAAGCACGCCTATAGCCACTTGAACGCATTCAACTCCGCCGCGCAGGCCTGGCTGGTGCTGGGTAGCGAGAAACACTTGCGGGCGGCGAAGAACGGCTTTGAGTTCGTGCGGACCACGCAGAGCTTTGCCACCGGGGGCTGGGGACCCAACGAGACCTTCTGCGCGCCCGGCAGCGGAGTTTTGGGCCAGAGTCTGACGCAGACGCACGCCAGCTTTGAGACTCCCTGCGGATCCTACGGACACTTCAAGATCGCCCGCTACCTGATGCGTATTACCGGCGACAGCCGCTACGGCGACAGCATGGAGCAGGTACTGTACAACACCATTCTGGGTGCGTTGCCCATACAGCCCGACGGGCACAGCTACTACTACTCCGACTACAACAACCATGGAGCCAAAGTTTATTACCCGGAAAAATGGCCATGCTGTTCAGGAACGTTTCCTCAAATCACCGCAGACTATGGGATTAGCTCCTACTTCCATGACGGTCGTGGCGTTTATGTGAATCTCTATGTCCCGTCGCGGCTGAATTGGAAGCAGGGAACCGCGCGAGTCGCTCTCGAACAAGTCACGAATTATCCATACTCGCGGGAGACGAGCCTGCTGGTCAAGAGCGATCGCGCCGAGACCTTTACCGTACACCTGCGCGTTCCCGAGTGGGCCGGCGCTGGAACGCGCATCGCCGTAAATGGGAAGACCGCCGTCACCGCGCCGCAACCGGGGCAGTTTGTGGCCATCCGTCGCCAGTGGAAAGACGGTGATCGTATCGAAGTGGAATTTGATATGCCCAACCGGCTGCTCCCGGTGGACCCGCAGCATCCTGATCTGGTGGCGCCGATGGCTGGTCCGCTTTGCCTGTTCGCTCTGGACCCACAGCAACCCAGGTGGACCCGAGCTCAGTTGCTCTCGGCCCGGCCCAGCGGCAGCCGGACCTGGACGGCCCAAGGGGCGACCGGGGCTTCCACCTTCCGATCATTTCCCGATCTTCAAAGCGAGAAGTATCGGCTCTACCACCAGATAGAGGCTTGAAGGTTACCGCAAATCTGCTAACCTGCATATCTCACACGGCGACAGTTGAAGGGGAAAGTCAGCGGGCAAAAATATAACTGGAAAGGCCGTCTTTTCTGTGGCATAACTACGTTGTCAGAGCGTAGTTTTCGCCGTGTGGAGGCAGCCTTTCCCATGAC
>DAHWOF010000188.1 GCA_027335345.1 Granulicella sp.
TTCATGGCCGCAACATAGTTGGAGACCTCCCGCACATCCTCAACCGGCACTCCCGGCGCCTCATCGTTCTCGTAGAGCAGGAGATCGGACAGCGACGACTGCGTGCCCTCAATCTGGGACGAGAGCACGGCCTCCTTGCGAACGTATGTGTAAAGGAGCAGCGACAGGTCGGGCAGAACCGAGGCCAGCCCGTCGAGCCTCCCGATGGCCTGATTCGCCTGTTCCAGCAAAATCTGAAACCGCGCCAGATCCACCGGGGGCGCAGGCGGCAACGGTGGCGGCACAAAAGCTCGGACAGTCTCGCCCTCAAACTGCTTGAGAATATAGCGGCCTGGTCGGGCGGACGGTTCGGTCTCTGGCACGGTATCCTTTCGCTGATCTTTTGGTAACGAAAGGATAGTTCGTTAACGCTTTGTTGACAATCGAATTGGCCGTTGGTGCGGATTTGTAGTGAAGACTTCGCTATACCCGCATTGCAAACAAATAACTTACCACCGCAACTGCGGAAGTTGGGCTAACTCTGGGTGGAGGGTCGCCCAGAGCGCAGAGAAGCGTAGAGCGGCAGCCTGAATGTATGGAGAAACTCCGGAGATGGGCTACCCATCAGGGAGCGGCTACGGGCCAAACCGATTTCGATCCAGAAGAAGCTGATGCGGAGGTTGCGAAAGCTTTCTATTCCTCCCGAAATGGCTGCGTCTCGCGTATTTTGGATTTCGAGGTGAGAGATGGCGACGTCTTTAGCGAGATTTCTGGATCTGCCCAAGCCGACGAGGGAAGCACTTGGATGTTTACACACTCCGGCGGAGATCGCGCAGCAACCAGATACCTGGAAGAGCACGCTGGCCGACTTTGAAAGGTTGCAGGCCGGGGTCCGCGCGTTTTTGGAAGAGGTGGGGGTGCGCACGGATGGAGAGCTGCGTCCCGCGGTGACGCTGATCGGCGCGGGAAGCTCGGATTACGCGGCTCAGGCCGTGGAGTTTGTGCTGCGCCAGCAATGGGGATGCCAGGTGTCTGCGCTGGCCAGTACGGAGATGTTGCCGAATCTGGAAGAGTACGCGGCGGTTGGCCGGAGGTCTCTCTGGATCTCCTTTTCGCGCTCCGGGGACTCTCCGGAGGGTGTAGCTGTTCTGGAGCAGGCGTTGGCCCGCTATCCAGAGATCGCTCACCTGGTGGTGACCTGCAACGCCGCGGGGCGGATGGCGGCCGTCTGCCAGGGCGTGCCGCGGGCTTACGTGGTGGTGCTGGACGATGCGGTGAACGACCGCAGCCTGGTGATGACCAGCTCCTTTACCAACATGATTGTGCTGGGCCACTGCCTGGCCCATGCGTGGTCGCTTGGCGAGTATCGTCCGCTGCTGGGCCGGTTGGCCGGCGCGGGTGAGGATCTGTTGAGGCGCGCGGCGGCACTGGCAGAGGCAATGGCGCGGCGCTCTTTTCCGAGGGTCTGTTTTGTGGGCAGTGGCGCGCTCGCGAGCGTGGCCAGGGAGTCCGCGCTGAAGGTGCTGGAGATGACGGCTGGAGAGGTGAAGACGATGGCGGAGACTGTGCTGGGACTGCGCCACGGTCCCATGGCCGCGCTGGATCGGCAGACCTTGTTCATCTGCTTCGTCTCTGCAGAGCAGCGGCGTGCGGCGTACGCTCGCGACCTGCTGCGCGAGATCGGCGACAAGAAGATCGTTGCGGAGCGCATCGCCGTCGGGCCGGCGAGCGCGGAGGGCGAATTTGCCGACGCCTGTGAATGGTATCTTCCGCTGCACGGGGAGATTGGGGATGTCTATCGGCCGGTGCTGGATGTCCTGTTTGGGCAGCTGCTGGGATTGTTCTTCTCCGAGGCGCATGGTCTGCGGCCGGACGCGCCGAGCCCGGATGGCGTGATCAACCGGGTGGTGCAGCGGTTCCAGATCTACTGAGATTCTTCGCCGTCAGGTTCTCTCAGGCGCAGTTTGCCGGGAGGCTCTTGAGCATTTCTCCTGTAGGTGTTGCTGGGGTCTCGACACCGATGGGCGTTTTCCACCAAAGAAAACGCCACTGCACGCCACTGCCGGGATGCCCGGCAACAGGAGAAATGCTCTAATGCGATTTCGTGATCTCCCGGTCCAGGGCTTGAATCTGCTGCGGAGTAAGCTGCTGGCGGATCTGGAGGAGCATATGCGCGTTCTCTTTCTCCAGATTGCCGCGAGCCTGAGAGACGCGGTCGATGGCGGCAAAGACTTTGCTCTCATCCTGAAGATCGGTGTGTGAGAGGGTGGCGAGGCCGGCCTCCTGCTGTTGAAACTTGGTGTAGAGATCCAGCAGAGCGGGTTTGTTGGCCTCGAAGATGGCATCCATGCGGCGTTGCTGATCAGGGGAGATCTTGAGCTTGCGCATGGTGTGATGGTCGTCCCACCAGCGGCCCCCAAGGCCGAGTTGCAGGCCCATGCGAGGCTGATTGGCAGAGCGCAAACCAGGCTCACCGTCGAGGCGTCCGGTTCGGAGGTTGCCTGCGCGGCTCCCCACCATCCGTCCGCTGGCGCTGGGCATGCCTATGGAGCGTTGTTCCATCGCCAACCCTCCAGGCGCGCCGACACGCTGGCCGAGCGCCGGCCAGGCGCAGGAGAGGAGGAGACAGACCCAGACGCCGGCGAGAAGAGAAGAGGATCTCGCTCCAACGGGGCGTCGAGATGGGAGCTGCGGCTTCAAGCGGTCTCTAATCCTGAACGGATGATGGCTGTCCATCGGAGGCGTTGAGGGAGACCAAGCCAAGGGTCACCGGGTTGTCCGCAGAGGGATAAAGAGCGGCCTCGATGGCTTGTAGCATCTGGTTTTCAGCGGCGATCTGGGCGGCGCTTTGCCTGGGCGCAGGCGGGCCGCCGCCGGGCGCCGGCGAGTGACGCGCGGAGCGCTGCATCGCCGAGCGATGGGCAGCGGGTGGAGAGTCCGCAGCCGGTTGCCGGGCTGCGTTGGTTCCAGCCAGGGCGGTTGTGGCGTTCAGACCGAAGGAGGCCAAGGAGGGTGCAGTCGCCTGGGTTGAGATCGGGTAGTACACGGCGTTCAGCGGCCAGGACTGATCGCGATTGGCTGGGAAAGAGCTGCTAAAGGCATTGCTCAGGGCGATCCCTACGGCGAGCGTCAGGCAGGCCGTAGCCCAGGAGGCGCGGAGCTGCCAACGAGACTGCTGTGAGATGGCGGCAGGAGCAGGCAGCGTCGCGGAGCGGCGCTCGCTCCAGGCCGTGGCGACAAGCCGAAAGCTCTCCAGGGGAGAACGAGCCGCCAGCACGCGCTCGGCGCACTCGGAGCATGTGGCCAGATGGGCGGCAGGTGCGGCGGCGAGGTCTCCAATGAGGTAATCCTCAATCTGATGCGGGGTGAGATGGGTGGCTTGGAACTCCGGATGATCGTTCATGATGCTTCTCCGGCAGTCTGGGAGTGGAGCTGGGTTTGAGGATGGTTGGCGCGGCAGGATGTGGACTCGAACGGATGAGTCGAGCGTGAAGCGTGGGCCGGTTTGGCGGTTGCGTGGGCCCCCGGAACGCTGGACTTGAGCGGTATCTGCCGGAGGTGATGGGACGCCCCCACTTGGGCGCGCACGGAGCGCAATGCCCGGTGAAGGTGCGTCTTTACAGTATTGACCGGAATGTTGGTAGCGGCGGAGATCTCCGCCAGTTCCATCTCCTGGGCAAATCGCATGAGGAAGACGGTGCGCTGCTTCGGTGAAAGGTGATCAAGAGCGGTGTACACCTGGGAGGTCTTCTCTTTCACCAGCAGGAGGTTCTCCGGAGACGTCTCTGGACTGGGCAGGAAGTGAGCGGCTTCGCCGATGTCGATGGCGGTGGCGCGGGCCTGACGCCAGAAGCGAAACTTCTTGAGACGCATCTGGTCCCGAATCAGATTGACGGCGATGCTGGTGAGCCAGGTGCTCACGGAGCAGTCGTTGCGGAAGCGGTCGCGAGTTTTGTAGGCCTTGAGGAAGCAGTCCTGGGTGATGGACTCAGCCAGGTCGGCATCACCGATCGAAAAGGCGACGAAGCGCAGCAGGCGGGGCCGGTACTTTCGGATCAGGCTCTCAATATCGTCCAGTTCCGAGGCTTCGCCCTCAGCGGGTGGAACCTGCGCGATCAATGCATCCAGAGCTAGCTGCATATCGGTGGAGACGTGCGTGCCTCCTTCCCAGGTTACATAGAAGGATGATATTCCTCCGGCCAAAGTTGCAAGCGCGGATGAAGGAAAGTCTGATCTCCGGCAGTTCCCGGTCAGCTTGGCCCGGACCGAGGACAGCTCTGCTGGGGTAGCCCTGCCCGGCAGCGCATGGGACCCGATCAAGCTGGCCGCCTCGAGTTGGCCGCCTCCCTGGCGCCTCGAATTTGGCGAGCTCCGAACCTGCCGAGCTGACGTCGGAGGAGAGCTTTGGCCCATCCCAAGCGCTGCCGCCTGCCGGGCGCGGGACTCTGAGTCCATGGGCGGGCTGGTGTGAAGTGGCTGCTGATGGGCGTTTTTCGCTGCTTCTTGCAGGTTTTTGACCAGGGTGGCCGTCCGGTCCCGCCCGCTGCGTTTCTCTAACCCGAGCTTCCCTGACGGGATGCCGGGCGAGCCGGGATGTTTCTGTCCCGCGCATCCGGGACTGAGCCCTGGGATGTCGCCTGCAAGCCGCCGAGCAAGGCGCCGGACGGCAGGGTGTCGGAGGGGATGGAATCCTTCTGGACGATGTACTCGTCCAGGATGACGGCGACCAGAGCGGCGGTGGGGACGGCCACCATGGCGCCGACCACGCCGGCCAGGGCGGTTCCGGCCAGCAGGGAGATCAGCACCGACAGCCCCATCAGATGCACGCGGCTGCGCATGATGCGCGGGGTGAGGAAGCCGCTCTCAATCTGCACATAGACCAGATAAAAGATGAGCACGCCGGCCATCTTGGTCCAGGAGTCCATGGCGGCCACGCCGGCGGCCAGCAGGATCGTGATGATGCCGCCGACCACCGGGATGATGTTGAACAGGCCCATCAGCACGCCGAGAAGGAAGAAGTAGCGCACGTGAAGGGAGGCGAAGACGACGGTGCTGGTGAGGCCGAGGATAAACATGAGGGAGATCTGCCCGATGAACCAGCGGCTCATGCGAACCTCGGCGACCTCCAGGGTTCGGGCCAGGCGCTGCCGGGAGTCGGAGGGCAGGAAGGAGAGCAGGTAGGTGTAGAGGAACTCGCCCTCCAGCATGAAGTAGACGCAGAGGATGATGGCGGTGAAGAGATCGAAGACGCGTGAGAGCCAGAGCGGCGCCGAGGCCAGAAGGTACTGGGCGGTGGACGCGGCGGCGCGCTCGCCCTGCGCGGCGATCGAGTCAAAGCCCAGCTTGTCGGCCAGCGGAAGGCTCTTGACCTTGTCCAGGATATGGGGAATGCGCCGGGGAAGGTCAGCGCCAAACAGCCTGATGTCGCGCAGCACGGGCGGCAGGGCGACCACCAGCAGGAGCGTGACGGCGAGGGAGACCGAGAGCACCAGGGCAACTATGGCCAGGGGACGCGAGGGAGACCAGCGGCCGATCCGCAGGTCCATGATGTTCTGCACCATGGGCATCATCACGACGGCGAAGAGGGCGCTGACATAGACCAGTTCCAGCACCGAGCGCAGGCGCCAGGCGAGCACCAGGCCAAGCGCGACGGCAAAGGCGAAGAGGATGGAGCCATGAGCGGAAGAAGAGCGTAGAGCGCCGCTCTCCTGCGCTCCGGGATCTTCGGTTTGGCTGGGCGGGAGGGACAGCGGGCACGCTCCTGTGGGCTTCCAGAGCCGTCGCCTGAGAATGGACCGTCCCAAACGGGCGGCGCCCAGGCATCATCCGGAGGGAAGGCGCCTGGAGAGTCAAGACTTCCCAGGACGCGGCGAGGAAGACTGCTTTAAAGGGATGCTCTCACCTGGACGCGCTCGGCGGCAAATCGGCTGGCTGGAGTTCGAGTCGAAATGAGGAAATCTCCGTTGAGCGAGGAAGCCGGCGCCGGCGGCGGTCGGAGCCGAGGGCGCCGTGGGTGCAGCGGCATCCATTCGGCAGGAGGGTGCTGATAGCTTTTTCCCTGTTGATGGATCCTCTGAAGAGGGCTTGCTGTGGCGTTTTCATTGGGGAAAACGCCCATAAGCGTCGAGGCGGCGGGATACATCGACACGGAAAAAGCTTCAGCGGGCTCGGCGTGGCAGAACGAGCTTGATCTGAAAGATGGTGGGCCACTCCTTGCCGGTGACGAAGAGGCGATCGTGTTGGGGATCGTAGGCGATGCCGTTGAGGACGGCCTCGGCGTCCAGCCGTTCCACAGACGGAAGGATGCCGGTGAGGTCGATCCAGGAGAGAACGTGGCCGTTGCTGGGAGAGATGCGGGCGATGCGGTTGCTGTGCCAGACGTTGGCGTAGATCTCGCCGTGAATGTACTCCAGCTCATTCAATTCCGTCACGGGCGCTCCCTGGTCGGTGACCAGCAGGCTGCGGACGGTGTGGAAGTCCCTGGGGTCGCGGAAGCGAAGGGTGGCCGAACCATCGGAGGTGATGATGTTGGTAGCGTCGCGGGTCATGCCCCAGCCCTCGCCGCTGTAGTGGAAGGTGGCGATCCGGCGCAGGGTGGCGCGGTTGTAGATGAAGCCGATATGCGACTGCCAGGTCCACTCGTACAAGTTCGGACCCCAGTTGATGATGCCTTCTCCGAAGTACTCCGGGGGAAGGTCGACGTGCTGCAGAACGCGCCCGGTATTTGGGTCGGTGACCAGAACCTGGGAGTGGCCTTTGAGCCCGGTGCCCTCATAAAACTTGCCGTCGAGGTAGAAGAAGCCCTCCGTGTACGAGGAGGTGGAGTGGGGAAAGGTGGCCACCACGGTATACCCGTAGACGGGGGTGGGGCTCTGGGCCTTGCTGCAGGCGGTGGCGAATGAGATTGGGAGCAAAAGGGAGGAGGCCAGCAAAAGGTTCGCGAGCGGGGTACGACGCATGCTCTTAAGGATAACCTGTGCTCTCGGGAGCAAGCTGGGGCTCTGGAGAAGAAGCCCGAGGCCCAGAATCAAAAGCGAATCTTCTGGCTGCCGACCGCAGGGACGAGGGCGCGCCACGGGCATCCTGACAGGGAAGATGCCTATGGCGGCAGGGCTGCGCGGCGCCGAGCCAAAGGGCGGCTCAGCGGGAGCCCTGCTGACCTGTAGCAGGCACGGCGCTGCGCAACCTGGCGAGGATCGCCTCCGCTACTTCCCCGGGCGTTCTTTCAGCTGTTTCAATGGAGTGCGTGGCGATGCGCTGGTAATGGGGGTGGCGCAGGTGAAAGCGGCGTTCGGCCAGATTGAGGTCGGCGAGGTTGGGGCGCGCCGTGGCGGAGGGATCCGCCGCCTGGGCCGTGCAGCGGGAGACGAGGACCTCAAAGGATGCAGAGAGATAGATCACGGCCGTGTGGGGCGTCTGCTCCAGAAGCAGGCGGTTGCCGAGCTCTTCAGGGGCTCCGCCGCCCAGAGCGATCACCACCTGCCGCTGGCCGAGCAAGGAGGCCAGGGCTGCGGACTCCAGATGGCGGAAGTGGGGTTCGCCGTCTTCGGAGAAGATCTGCGGGACCGAGCGGTGCTGGCGAGCTTCGATCTCGTGGTCCAGATCCAGAAAGCGCCAGCCCAGATGCTCGGCCAGCAGCCTGCCGGTGGAGGTTTTGCCGGATCCCATGAAGCCGGTGAGAACGATGCGGTCAATGCCGGGGAGGGTCTGGCCGGCAGCGTCCGGGTGGGTTGGGAGGCTGCATTGGGTGGGGCTCTGGGCGAAGGAGCGATCTGCTGAGGCCGGTTTGCCGAGGTTGAGGTCTTTGGGCATGGGATCGGTGGCGGGGTGGGTGGGTTCGGCCAGGGTTGCTGTACTCATTGTCGTCTCCGGAGTTGCTTGCGAGGGAAGCAAAGTTGGTTGTGTTGCAAAAGAAAAACCGCAGACCCTGTGGGCTGCGGCTCGGTGACTGGCTGTGATCTCTGGGTCAATCAGGGTAGAGCACAACGCCGCCGGGCCGCTGGTGGATACCAGTAGCAGTAGCTAAATCGGCCGGTGGTGGGGCGGAAGCTCATTGTGAAGGATGCTAGCCCAAAGCCGGAGCTGTGGCAAGTGCGCCGGTCACAGCCTGTCGTTAGCACATGACATGTCCGGTGGTCGTAGCAAGGGAAATGTCCGCATAGCGGGGCGGCGGGGATGGATCCATGGGGGCAACATGGAGAGCTATCCGAGGGCCGCCGTGGAGAGAGCGCGGGCCAGAGGGTCCAATGAGGCTGGCGTGCGGCGCCCGGCTGAGCGATACAGTCTTCAGTCATGGATGCCTGTCGATGGTGTTGCGGCGAGAAAACCGAACGGCGCTTGCGAGGAGAATCGCGACCAGGCCGACAAAGAGCACGACCCCCTGCCAGGCACGGAGGAGTGGAATGCGGGGCAAAACGAGCTTCACCAGGGCAACCCAGGCAAGGATGGCGGATGCGAAGCCTCCGTCGTCAACAAATAATCCATACACTTCTTTGCAGACTGTCTTTAACCATCTCATGACGAAATCCTCAGTGACTTTCCATAGCGGACGAGAGCGGTCTCTTCCTGCAAAGCGCGACAGAAACAAGCGCAACCATAAAATATCCGGCAACAAGCCCCGCCAGAGACCAATCGGCTCCAGGCCAGTAGAGCCCTGCCCCTTCGCCGGTCCAGAATGTTCCGAAGGCGGAGAGCAGAACCCCGACGGCAAACTTCAAAGTATTCTCCGGCACGGCAGCCAGTGGACGATGAAGCGCAAGCCCAAGGAGTATGACAAGAACCAGGGCCGCGAGAGCCCCCAGACCTGCGGCAGGCAGCAGGCCTGGCCCGCCGGCGCTGACAGCTACCACAATGAAGACAATTTCAATGCCTTCGAGCATGGTGATCTGAAAGGCGCCGGCGAATGCGATACGATCCCAGCGGCGCCTATCATCCGGGCGCTGTAGTGATGCCTTGCTGCGGGTGAAGACGGCTTGCTCATCGTGGAGGGGAATCTGTCCAGCCGCTCGCAGAACAGCCTTGCGGAGCCAGCGCAAACCGAAGAGCAGAAGCAATACGCCCACAAAGAATTGAAGCGCGTGAAGAGGAAGATGCGTCAGGGTCCGGCCAAGAACAACCACCATCGCCAGAAGCAGGGCAATCGCAGTGGATGCTCCGCTGAGCGCTCCGCTCCAGCCGCGCACACTGCCAACGGCCAGAACGACCGTCAAGGCTTCCACGCACTCGACGAGAGAAGCTAGGAAACTTGCAACAAAAGTTGCAAGAAAGGAAGAACCGGCATGGGCCCAGTGGATCGCCATAGAGGGAGGTTAGCAGAGCCTGAAGGCCGGCAGCCTCGGCGCGCGGGCGGATATTCCCGGGCAGATACGGTCCCCGTGGCGTTGCCCTTGTTCGAGATTCGAGTAAGTATGCACCATGCTCTTCTGGCCAGCCATCTGCCAGTTGGTGATGGCTGGTTGACCGTCGTAGGCGGGAAAGTGGGGGACATTCAGGGTCGAGCAGATGGGCAAAACAGTTTCAGGTGCTCGAACGATGGGCTGGACGCGGAGTCCCGCGAGGTTGTCATGCCGCGTGTGAGCGCGTTTGACAACGCAGCCTGCGCTCCGATAGATGTAAATTGCCTTGAGTTCAAGGTAGAAACGGTTTTCTAAATGGATATGAAGGTGCGTAGCATCCGATCAATTCTGGCGAGTCTGTCTCTGTTCTGTATCTGGAGTTTCCAACTCGGGGCGCAGTCGGCGACCCCGAGCGCCGCGCCCGCGGTGCATGCGCCCGTGCAGTTTCACGAGCCCGCGCCGCTGCAATTCGAAGATCATACCGGCTTCGAGCAGATCTTCGATGGCCACAGCCTTGCGGATTGGGAGGGTGACCCCAGCGTCTGGCGGGTGGAAGACGGCGCCATCGTGGGTGAATCCTCAGCCCAGCATCCTGTGTTCAACACCTATATCTGGCGCAAGGGACTGGTGGTGAAGGACTTTGATCTGAAGCTTGAAATCAAGTGCGAGATTGGCGGAGGCAGCGGGATTCAGTACCGCAGCCAGACCGGCCTGCCCTGGATCCGGCCGCTCCAGCCAGGAGAGAAGCCGAGGAACCTGAACTGGATGATGACCGGGCCCCAGGCCGACATCTGGTTCCCCGTGAATCCTCGCGCCGCCGCATACACAGGGCAGTTTTACTCGGAGAATACGCCCCTGGGCATCGTCGCTTGGCGCGGAGAGGTGGTGAACTCCCGGCCCGGCGCTGCCGCGCAGCTCATCGGCAGCGTTGGAGATCGCGCTGAACTGGGCGGCTACGTCAACATCAACGGCTGGAACCAATACGAGATCATCGCCCGCGGCGGCGTCTGCATTCACATCCTCAACGGACACGTGATGGCGGTGCTGATCGACGATGATCCCGCGTCTTCCAACAATCAGCCGGGAAAGATCGGCATCGAGTTGGAGAGCACGCCAGCCAAGGTCTCGGTTCGCAATATCTGGATTCGGAAGCTACAGTAAGGGCATCTTGCGGGTCCGCCCCACGCAAATCCTTACACGCGGCATGACCATGCACAGCCTCAAAGCTTTCAACCCAGACCTGCCCCATCCAGCGGTGGACCAAGGATCTAACCTTTCGCCTGGACGCCGGCGAAGGCGCGTTCGATGAGCTGGCGGGCCAGCTCGATCTCCTCGCCGCTCACCGAGTGCGGTTTGCCGGGGAAGCCGCGCAGCTCGACCTGAGCGCCCATGGCGGTAAAGATGCGGGCCGACTCCTGAACCCGCGTCCACGGAACCCACTGGTCCGGATCGCTGCTGGCAAAAAGGGCTGGAGTGCCGAGCAGGTCACCCTCCTGGGTCAGCTTCGACCCCGGAGGGCCGATCAGGCCTCCGGTCCAGGCGATCAGCCCAGCGTAGCGCGCCGGATGAGAGGCGATGAACTCCGCAGCCAGGCAGGCCCCCTGGGAGAAGCCGGCCAGGACGATTCGCTCCTGGGGAATCCCTGCTTCCAGCGCCAGATCGATCGTCGCCTGGACCCGAGCCAGCGCCGAGTCGAGGTGCGGCTGGTTCAACTCCCGCTCGGCCAGAAACGAGTTGGGATACCAGGCCAATCCCGCCGCCTGCGGGGCCAGAAAGGCCAGCGGAGCCCCACCCCGAGCGAGTGCGCGGGAGAGTGTGAGAATATCCCGCGCCGGGCCGCCGCGGCCGTGCAGAAGAATCACCGCCCCGACAGCCTGCGTCAAAGCAGCTCCGGCGCGGTAGAGTTCCCCGGAGGCATGCGGGTCCGCAGTCTGGTTGGCCTCCGTGCCCCCCTTGTGCAGCGTGATGCTCGGTAGCCGCTGCTGAAGGCCCTCTCTCCGGGACTCCAGCCAGGCGGGCAGGCAGAGACTCTCGCCCAAAGTCTCCACCGGCTCGTCCATCGCGAAGCCTGGGTCATCCGTGGCCAGCTCGAAGAGAACGCCTCCTGGCTCGCGGAAGTAAATCGAGTGGAAGTATTTTCGATCCAGAACCTCCGTAGCGGCCAAGCGTTGCGTGACGATCGATCGCCATTCCATCTGCGCCGCGTCGTTAGGAACGCGAAAGGCGATGTGGTGGACTGAACCCGCCCCGGAGCGTCCAAAGGTGGCCTGCGGGTCCACCAGAATATCGATGTGACTGCCCAGCGCGGTGGGAGCGGCCGGCGAGGCGAAGCGGAGCCGCTGCCCTTCGGCCGCAGTCTGGGGGAAGCCCATCACGGAGAGGATGCCGGAGGTCTCCGTGGC
>DAHWOF010000194.1 GCA_027335345.1 Granulicella sp.
AGACCCTCCCAACAATCCACAAACTGCGCCAAACTCTCCTGCGAAAACCTCGAAGTTGTCATACAAGCAACTTCAAGCCTGCCCCCCGCTCCTTCAAAGTCTCTGCCCTGGTTCAACTAATTTTCAAATGCGTTTGCCCTGACCCGATAGGGCCTCCGCGTTCCGCCGGCCTGCAAATTCCTCTACCATGGAAGAACACAAGGAGCTGCATGGATAGCAAGAAAGACACCCATCTCCGCAAACTTCTCTCGACGGCCGCTGCGGCCGTCGAAGACAAGAAAGCTGAAGACATCCGGATTCTGCGTTTGGATCCATCGGAGAGCGGCCTCACCGATTACTTCCTGATCTGCACCGGCCAGAATGAGCGGCAGAACCTTGCTATCACCGATGAGATTGAGCTTCGCCTCAAGCGGGAGTTCGGTGTCATGCCAAACTCCGTGGAAGGCCGCCGTCAGGGAGAGTGGATTCTGATGGACTACGTGGACTTTATCGTCCACGTCTTCTCCGCCGAGAAGCGCGCCTTTTATGGTCTGGAGCGTCTCCGCAAGTCCGCCACCGTGCTCAGCATCGCGGACTTGAACACGGAGATACGAGCCGCGATCTCCTCCGGGCGGAAGAAAGCTCCAGCCGCCGCCAAAAAGGGCGCAGCGCAGAAGAAGACCACGGCGAGGCCGGCAAAGAAGGCTGGGGTAAAAAAGGCTCTCGTAAAGAAAGCTGTGGCCAGGAGAGCTGTAGCGAAGAAGACTGCGGCAAAGAACGCGTTGAAACGCACGCTGCGATGAACGTTGTCCTGATGGTAATCTCGTCGCGTCCGGCTGGTCCCGAATCTGGTCGACGACCCGGCCGGGGCTCCGGACCCGGCGGCTCGGCTGCGGAGCTGGTGCAGCTCTATCTGAAACGCGCGGGCCGTTATGTGCCCTGTATGCTCCGGACCTTCCCGACGGAGACCGACGCCCTGGAGTTTGCCGACGGGCTCAAAGGACGCACCCGCCCGGCGTTGTTGCTGGCCGATAGCCGCGGTCAGACGCTCAGCTCGGAGGAGTTTGCCTCCACTATCGGATCTTTGCAGGACTCCGGCATTCAGCGGCTCTTGCTGGGAATCGGCCCGGCGGACGGTTGGTCTGCCGCCGCCCGGGAACGCGCAGACCGGGTCATTTCCTTTGGGCGCATCACCCTGCCGCATGAGCTGGCGGCTGTGGTGGCCGCCGAACAGATCTATCGGGCGCTGACCATCCGCGCCGGCCATCCTTACCATGATGGACACTGACTGGAGCCGGAAGCGGCGTGACCTCAAGCAGAAGCGGAGCGAATTGAGGCAGCATCCGCGCGTCCGCGCCATTTGCCTGCTCAGGACACAGACAAGCCATTGGACGGCGCCGTCTTTGAACCCACAGTCTCCGGTTCTGGAATAGGTTTGGGATAGGCTTATGACTATGACGCAGGAAACGGCTGAGGGCTCGCGGAAGGGTCTGATTCTCATCAATACCGGTGCAGGCAAGGGCAAGACCACAGCGGCGCTGGGAACCGCATTCCGCGCCGCGGGTAACGGAATGCGGGTCCTGGTCCTGCAGTTCCTCAAGGGCTCCTGGCACTATGGAGAGCTGGAGTCTGCCGCCGCGTTGAATGCGCTGGAGGGCTTTACCTACGAGCTGCGCAAGCTGGGCCGCGGCTTCGTGAAGGTCGGTGGGGCCGAGGCCGACCCCGAGGACCTGCGCATGGTGGAAGAGGGATGGGCGGAGGCGGAAGCTGCCATTCTCTCCGAGGAGTGGGACTTGATCGTGCTCGATGAGATCAACTACGTGATCAGCTACAAGATGCTGGCTGCCGAGCGGGTAGCCGACGTCCTGCGGCGCAAGCCCGAGATGTTGCACGTGATCCTCACCGGCAGAAACGCCCATCCTCTGCTGGTGGAGCTGGCCGACACGGTCACTGAGATGCGCGAGATCAGGCACGCTTACCAAAAGGGGATCCTCGCTCAGCGCGGCATCGAGTTTTAACCAGCCTCCCCGGAAACCTCTTCGTTAGCAGATCGGCGGCGCCTTGCCTCGGGAAAGCGATCTGCGCGGAATCTCATGTTGCGGCGCCCCGTCGCCGGGGGCGCCGGCTACGGCAGCCACGATTGCAGGACAACAGACTTGCAAGCTAAGAGCCTCCGAGCGTGCGTCCATTCCGGCGCATCAAGCGGAAAGGCGCCCCCATGAGGGACGCCTTTCTCGGTTGCTGTGAGGATCGTTGCAGGACGCAGCCGCAGTTCGTCAGAAGTAGATGCGCCCAGCTATCTGCACAGCGCGGCCGGGCTGCGGGTCGCCCGCGCCGCCGTCTGCCGGCGGTTCGATCACGGAGGTGATAGTGCCGAAGGCTGCACCGTCGCTCAAATTGCCGTTCGGCGGCGCAAAGTTCGGATGGTTGAAGGCGTTGTAAGCCTCCAGGCGAATCTGAATCATCCGCGGGCTGGTGGGCCCACCCAGCGGGAAGTTCTTGAACAGGCTCAGATCGGTGTAGTTGAATCCGGGACCGCGCAGGAAGTTACGCTTAACGTTGCCAAAGGTCCCCAGCGGCTCCGGTGAGAAGATGGATGGGTTGAACCAATAGTGCTGGCTTGTGGAGCGGGGATTCTTGAGCGGTATGTTGAAGGTAGAGGCGCTCGGGGTGTCCGGGCAGGAGTAAAAGTCGTAAGGACTGTCGCAGTACAGAGAGTTGTTCGTGCCGGTCTCGCCGATGGAAGCCGGGTTGCCCGATTGCAGAGCCGTGATGCCGCTGATGTTCCAGCCGCCCAGAAATTCATTGACAATCCGGTTCTGCTTCCAGGAGTTGAACAGCGGAACCACGTACCCATAAGCGGCGGAGAAGCGCTGGCGCGCATCATACTCCGAGTTTCCATAGCTCAGGTACTGGAACCCCGGTACCCAGTTAGTTCCGGTGATGTCATAGCTGTTGCCAAATCCCGAGCTCTCAAAACTGGAGCCGTTATCCAGCGCGTGGGCCCAGGTATAAGCCAGGTCGTAGTAAAGCCCGTGGCTCAGGTTCTTCACCAACTGGATCTGCAGTGCGTTGTAGTTGGAGATTCCATCCGTGTGGACACGGCCCACGGAGAGGAAGTTGCCCGTCGTGTCGACGTACCACGAAGGATCGAAGAAGGGATCGACGAAGGCCGGACCGCTCGAACAGGCGGCGCCGGCCGGCGAAGCCGGATTCGCTTCAAATGCCGTGCAGGCTGCCACAGCGGCCGCGTGACCGGCCGGGGTGATCTGGTCAGCCTCGTAAGCACGAACCAATTTGCGGCCAAGGGAGCCGACGTATCCAATCGTCAGCACTTGGTCGCCGGAGAGCTGGCGCTGCATGTTCAGGTTGAAGTTATAGGTGTACGGAACGTCATACTTGGAAGAGATGGTGCTGATGTCGTAAGGAACGTAAGAAGCGAACTGCGCTGCGGAGATTGAGCTTGCCGTCGCAGCCGAGGGGAAGGTATAGGGGAACGGACTAGGAGCTGAAGCTCCCGTATAAATATCAACGTACGGATCGTTGAAGCTGGGGCTGCCTCCCGGAAGGCTGCCTGCGCCCTCACTGGAGGTGCCGAACGGCGGATCTTCCAGATTCTGCAGTTGCGCCTCTTCGCTGTCGCGGTTGTAGTAAATTCCAAATCCACCGCGAACAGCGAACTTGTGCTCGCCGGCCGGTCCCGTAATCCAACCAAGGTCTTGACTGGGCGACCAGTCAAAGCCGACGCGGGGAGCCATGTGGTCGTACTTGGTGGTGGCGCCACCCTGATTGTTGCAGCCTGGATCGCCGGGATACAGGTTGCTGGTGGAAGCGTTGGGAAAGACCTTGGACTGTGCGCCAGGGACCCAGCAGATGATCGCCTCGCCGCCGTACTGCAGGTTGGCAAAGGGCGGCAGAATCTCATAGCCAACCCCGTAGTTCAAAGTCAGGGATGGCGTCACCTGCCACTGGTCCTGCGCGTAGCCGTAGATATCCCACGAACGGGCGTGAATCAGCGCGCCGGTTCCCTGAGTGTAACTGGTTGGAATTCCAACCAGATAGTCGAGCAGAGGATCGCCTGAGGTGTAGGTGCCGGTGCCATTGAAGCTGAAATCGCCGTTGTTTTCGGCATAGAAGGGATTGGCGACGGTAAACTCCTCGACCTCCGCCCCGAACATCATGTTGTGGTTTCCTACAACCTTCGTCAGGCTGTCGGCAAAGTCCTGGTTGATGTCCAGGCGTGGCTGAGGACCGTCGGGGCTAAATCCAAGGGTGAAGTAGCCACTCACGCCGACAGTGGGCATAGAGGCGGCGCCGGGATCCTCAGGGCTGATCCCGGAGAAGCCAAACGCCGAAGGCTGCTCTACGTTCTGGGGCTGCACGGCATCAAAGTTGAAGCGGTAGTAGCCGGCACGGAGGGTGTTCACGGTGCTGGCGTTGAAAGTACGCGTCCACGCCGAGCTGAAGATCTTGAAGTGCGATGCGTTGATCTCCGCCCACCCCGGCAGGTTTGCGCCCACAAAAGGCAATTCGCTGGTATTCGGATTGGACTGGAAGATGCTGGAGGCCCACAGCCAGTCCTTCGGCGTGATGTGGTAGTCGAGGCGGATGATTCCCTGATCGCTGCCTTCCGCGCTTAGAGCATTGAAGTTGTAATACGTGTTGCCGTCGCCACCGCCCTGGTTGTAATTCGGCGCGGGCACATATTTGTTGACCAGGTTGGCGGCAATCGAGTTGAAGCTGGAGGTCAGAATCTGGACCGTGGTTTCTCCCGCCGCGTTGGGGGCAAAGCACTTGTTCCAGGCCTCACCCTTGGGGCAGGTGCCAGTCGGGTTCGAGGGCGTCACCGGGACAGAGATCGTCACCGGCAGCGGATTGTTCGAGAGACCGGCCTGATTGGTCTCGCTGGCGCTGTCCGCCGTGCTGGTGAAGACGTTCGCGTCCCCAGTCAGGTCGGCAATACCGTCCGTAACCCCTAGTTGCGTGGCGGTTGGTACATTGGTCAGTGTGGCTACCGCGGTGCTGTTGCGAATTCCCTGATAGGCGACGAAGAAGAACAGCTTGTCCTTCACAATCGGCCCGCCCAGTGTGCCGCCATAGACGTTCTGATGGAAGACGGGCCGCTGGCCTGGAGCCGCAAAGTAGCCGCCGAGGTTCATGAACGTGTCGCGGTAGAACTCGAAGCCGTCGCCGTGGAACTGATTGGTGCCGCTCTTGAGCACTTCGTTGACCACAGCCCCGGAGTTGCGGCTGTACTGCGGGTTGAGCGTGCTGGTCACAAAGGTGACCTCGCCGAGCGCGTCAGGATTGACCGTGAGCCCCTGGGTCTCCAACGGCGTGTCATTATTGTCCGCACCGTCCAGCAGATAGGAGTTCTCCTGGGTCTGGCTGCCGTTGGCGGAGTAGCTGCCGAAACGGTCGGAGGATTCCACCGTTCCGGGAGTCAGCTTTTGCAGAATCGATGCGTCAAAGCCGAGCATCGGCATGGCTTCAATCTGCGAAGCAGTCAGGGTGGTCTGCAACTGGGTGTTCTGCGTCTCCACTTGAATCCGGCTCGCATTCACCTCGACGATCTGCGCTACCGAGCCTGGCTTCAGCTTGGCGCCCACATCAAGATTGTCGTTGACGTGCAACTGGATGCCTACCGATTTGGAGGCCTGAAAACCCTTCATCTCCACGGTGACCGTGTAGGGTCCGCCGATCTGCAACTGCGGGAAGACATAGAAGCCATGGCTGTCCGTGGTGGCATGGGCAGCGACCCCGGTGCTGGTATTCAGCACTGTAACGCTGGCCCCTGGGACGAGCGCGCCTGTGGCGTCGGTTACCGTTCCATGGATCGTGGCGTAGATATTCTGCGCTTGCACCTGCCGTGAACCCACCAACAGCGCCAGCACCAGCATCACGGCAGCGAAGCCGGCTTTGCGAACCAAATTCCCGGGATGAATCATTGCAGCCCTCCAAGATCCGTGGTAACTACAGTTGACATTCATGCGGAACTTCCTCCGGCGGAGCTAGAAACAGGAGAGAACAACACAAGCGAACAAAGTGAGTCATAGGCGATTCCAGGTGGTCGATGGATCGATCAGAACATCGAACGACAGCAGGGAAAACCAGCCATGCAGCAGCAAATAACTCGGTGCAGTTGTTGCATGCACGTGAATTTCCATAACGCGGACCCTGCTAACCTCCGCAAATCTATCTAATTCCAATGAACTTATCCGCCGCTCCAGAGGACCTCCCGGTCCGCCGGGCTCCTGAACCCTATGAAAAGTATGCGCAGGATCGGATCTCTCTACAAAAAATCGTAGACGCGGGGAGCTCAACCCGCCTCGGCCCTTCAGCGCACTCCCGACTCCAGCCCCGGGAATCTCCCTCCTAGCGATGCTCCCAACCGCAACAGCCGGAGGCGTCTCCCTGGCCTTCTCCGAAGGATCACAATAGAAAAATCAAGCAGGCTAATGGAGTTCAAAGGTCAGGCAGGCTGCCGGGCTTCAAAGATCAGGCAGGTCAATGGAGGTCTTTAAGACCCAGCACGTCCATGAAGCAAGACTCGGCGGAGCGCATCGAGATCAAGATTCGGCGGAGCTTCTATTCATATTCTTAAGGTGAGGATGACAGAGGGCAACAAACAACCAGGCATGGAGGAGGACGGCAGAAGATGAAGATGCTCGAACCGGGAGCAGCAGTCGATACGATCGTGGCGATCTCGACACCACCCGGCCGCGGCGGCATCGGAATCGTGCGTCTGGCCGGGCCGGCCGCGCTCTCAGTCGCCCAACGTCTGCTGCGAGTACCCCGACCGCTGGAGCACGCCCGGGTACAGCGGGCAGAGGTGCTCGACCTGAGCGACTCAGAGCTTCCTGATCCAGACCTGCATGATCCAGGCCCGCGCGACCCCAGCCCGGCGCCCGAGCCCTTCTCGCGCCCGCACGAGGTAAACCCGGGCGCCACCGCTCGCGTCCTCGACCAGGCTCTGGTGACCCTCTTTCTGGCGCCCCATTCCTACACTGGAGACACCGTCGTGGAGATCGCGGCGCACGGCTCGCCGGTGGTGCTTTCGGCGCTGCTACGCGGAGCCTTGGATGTCGGCGCCGCCCTGGGAACCGCCGTGCGGCTGGCGCAGCCCGGAGAGTTTACCCGCCGAGCCTTCCTCGCCGGAAAGATGGACCTGACCCAGGCCGAGGCCGTACATGACCTGATCGCCGCCCAGACACTGGACCAGGCTCGGGTAGCCGCGCAGCAGATGGGCGGCGCGCTGGCCCAGCGCGTCACCCCGCCCAAAGGGGATCTGCTTCACCTGATCGCGCTGCTCGAGGCAGGCATGGACTTCGCCTCTGGGGAGCTGGATGATGTCGAGACCGTTCCTCCGGCGCAGATCGAGGCCGCCATCGCGAGCATCACAAACCCCCTCCAGGAGTTGGAAGCCGGCTTTCGCCGCGGACAACTGCTGCGCCAGGGAGCGGCGATCGCCCTCATCGGACCGCCCAACGCCGGCAAGAGCTCCCTTTTCAACCGACTGCTGGAGCGTGATCGCGCCATCGTCACTCCCCTGCCCGGAACCACCCGGGACACCGTGGAGGAGTCCCTGGCGCTGGACGGCATTCCCCTGCGCCTGATCGACACCGCCGGGTTGCGCGAAGGCACGCACCCGGGCGCCGTCGGGATCGACCTGGCCGAGCAGCAGGGAATCCAGCGCTCCCGCCAGGCCCTGGCCGACGCCGATCTGGTGCTGCTTGTCCACGATGTAACCCTGGCCTGGACCGAGAGCGAGCGCGAGATCGCCGCCGCGCTGGGAGACCCCGTCACGGCTCGGCCGCACCTGCTGGTCATCAACAAAGTGGATCTGCTCCCCGCCGGCGCCCCGCCGCCGTCCTCCGGGATCGGCGCCAGCGCCTTGACCGGCGAAGGGATCGCCACGCTGCGCGCCGCCATCCTGGATCAACTGGGCGCCTCCGGAGGCGTGGCCGAGGCCGGCCTGCTGAACACGCTGCGCCAGCAAGAAGCCGTGCGCAACGCGTTGGCCGCGCTCGCTGACGCCGGCAGGGCCAACGCCGGCGGCCTGCCCCACGAGCTGATCCTGATG
This sequence comes from Granulicella sp., assembly GCA_027335345.1. Taxonomy (GTDB): domain Bacteria; phylum Acidobacteriota; class Terriglobia; order Terriglobales; family Acidobacteriaceae; genus Granulicella. Next base: position 8,063 of record DAHWOF010000194.1, read on the forward strand.
GATCTGCACCGCGCCCTCCAGGCGCTGGACTCGCTCACCGGAGCCACCACCCCGGACGACATCCTGGAGCGTATCTTCTCCACCTTCTGCATCGGAAAGTAGATCCCTGCCCGAAAAAAGAGAGCAGCCGGGCTCGGAGGCGCGAACCTAACGCAGGCGGCCCGCGGCTGTTGCCTGTGATATTCTCGCAACGAGTCTGCCGCCGGAAGGGCGGCGATTCTCATCGACGATCCCTGCGGGAAGAAATAGATTCTAAAGACTTTAAAAGGCCACGCCTATCAATCCGCACTCCTCTATGCACTTTACTGACTCTGTTCTCGTCACCGGTGGGGCAGGCTTCATCGGCTCGAACTTCGTCCTCCACTGGATGGACAAGGTTGGCGCGCCGCTGCTCAACGTGGACCTGCTCACTTACGCCGGCAACCCGGCCAACCTGGCCCGGATCGAAGCCGACCCGCGGCACCTGCTGGTGCGCGCCGACATCTGCGACGGCGGCCGGATCGCCTCCCTGCTCAGCGAGCACCGGCCGCGAGCCATCGTCCACTTCGCCGCCGAAAGCCACGTCGACCGCTCGATCGTCGCTCCCGATGCCTTCCTCCGCACCAACATCCAGGGCACCTTCACCCTGCTGGAACAGGCCAAGGCGTACTGGCAACGGCTCCGGGAGCCGGACCGCGCCTCCTTCCGCTTCCTCCACGTCTCTACCGATGAGGTCTATGGGTCGCTGGGCCCCGGCGACCCCGCCTTCTCTGAGACCACGGCCTACGCCCCCAACAGTCCTTATTCCGCCTCCAAGGCCGCCTCCGACCATCTGGTCCGCGCCTATCATCACACCTTCGGCCTGCCCACGCTGACCACCAACTGTTCCAACAACTACGGCCCCTTCCAGTTCCCGGAGAAGCTGATCCCGCTGATGATCCTGCACGCGCTCGAAGGCCGGCCCCTGCCGGTCTACGGAGACGGCAGCAACGTGCGCGACTGGCTCTTCGTCGAGGATCACTGCTCGGCTCTGCTCGCGGTGTTGGAGCGCGGCCGTCCCGGCGAAACTTACAACATCGGTGGGAACAGCGAACGTAAGAACCTGGACGTCGTCACGGCCATCTGTGACCTGGTGGATGAGATGCAGCCCGACGCCGCCCAGGGCTCCCGCCGGCGGCTGATCACCTTCGTCAAAGACCGCCCCGGCCACGACCAGCGCTACGCCATTGACGCCACGAAGATCGCGCGCGAACTTGGCTGGACCCCCGCCCAGCCGTTTGAAGGCGGCCTGCGGCGCACGGTACGCTGGTATCTCGATCATCTCGACTGGGTGGAGCAGATCCGCTCCGGCGAGTACCTGAAGTGGATCGAGCAGAACTACGCGGAGCGGCTTGCACCATGAAGGGAATCATCCTCGCCGGAGGCTCCGGCACCCGGCTTTACCCGGTGACGCACGTCGTCTCCAAGCAACTGCTGCCGGTCTATGACAAGCCGATGATCTACTACCCGCTCAGCACGCTGATGCTGGCCGGGCTGCGCGAGATCCTGATCATCTCCACGCCCCAGGACACGCAGCGCTTCGCCGAGTTGCTGGGCGATGGCCGGCAGTGGGGCATCCGGTTGAGCTACGCCGTGCAGCCCAGCCCCGACGGCCTGGCCCAGGCCTTCCTCATCGGCAAGCAGTTCCTCGCCGGCGACTCCAGCGCCCTCATCCTCGGCGACAACATCTTCTACGGCCAGTCGTTCTCCAAACAGCTCCAGCGCGCCGCGGCCCTCAAGGAAGGCGCCACCGTCTTCGCCTACTCGGTCACCGACCCCGAGCGCTACGGCGTGGTGGAGTTTGACGCCAATGGCCGCGCGGTGAGCCTGGAAGAGAAGCCCGCTCAGCCCAAATCCCACTACGCCGTCACCGGCCTCTACTTCTACGATCAGCAGGTGGTGGAGCTGGCGGAGTCGCTCCAGCCCTCGCCGCGCGGCGAACTCGAGATCACCGACCTCAATCGCCGCTACCTCGAAGCGGGCAAGCTCAACGTGCAGATCATGGGCCGCGGCATGGCCTGGCTGGACACCGGCACCCACGACTCGCTCTTCGAGGCCGGGCTCTTCATCCAGACCGTCGAGCGCCGCCAGGGCCTCAAGATCGCCTGCCCGGAGGAGGTCGCCTATCGTCTGGGCTACATCAGCGCCGCGCAGTTGGAGCAGCTCGCGCAGCCCATCCGCAAGAGCGGCTATGGCCAGTACCTTCTCAATCTGCTCAACGAGCCTTACTTCCCGGCCGACCTGTCCTGAACATGACCATCACGGAAACCTCCCTCCCCGGCGTTCTCCTCCTCACCCCGGCCATCTACCGCGACGACCGCGGAGCCTTTCTTGAAACCTGGAACCAGCGCCAGATGGCCGCCGCCGGCCTGCCCGCCAACTTTGTGCAGGACAACTTCTCCATCTCCCGCAAGAACGTCCTGCGGGGCATTCACTACCAGGTGATCCAGCCGCAGGGCAAGCTGGTGCGGGTCACCCGCGGAGCGGTGCTGGACGTGGCCGTGGACCTGCGCCGCAGCTCGCCCGCCTTCGGCCGCCACGTCGCCGTTGAGCTCAGCGAAGACAACGCCCAGATGCTCTGGATCCCCGAGGGCTTCGGCCACGCCTTTCTGGCGCTCACTGAGTCGGTAGGCTTCGCCTACAAGGTCACCGACTACTACTCCGCCGCAGGCGAGCGTACGATTCTTTGGAACGATCCCGACCTGGCCATCCCCTGGCCCGTCGAGTCCGCCGCGCTCATCGTCTCAGAGAAGGATCGCCAGGGCGCGCGGCTTGTCGACGCGGAGCTCTTCGCGTGAGCTCCCACGCCCCTGAACCCGCTAGCCCGGCTACCGCGCCCGGCTCGCCGGAACCGCTGCGGGTGCTCATTCTCGGGGCGGCCGGGCAGCTCGGCGTGGAGTTGCAGCGGAGCTTCTCCGTTCACGCAGAAGTAACCGCTCTCGACCGTCACGGTCTGGACCTCTCTGCCGAGCAACAGATTCGGGAAGCCGTGCGCCGCGCCTCCCCGCAGGTGATCCTCAACGCCGCTGCCTACACCGCCGTGGATCGCGCCGAATCCGAACCCGATCTGGCCATGGCCATCAACGCCCACGCTCCCCGCATCCTGGCCGAGGAGGCGCTGCGCCTGAACGCGCTACTGGTGCACTACTCCACCGACTACGTCTTCGACGGCAACAAGCCCGGCCCCTGGACCGAAGCCGACCTGCCCCACCCCCTCAACGTCTACGGAGCCACCAAGCTGGCCGGCGAAGAGGCCATCCGCGCCCTTGGAGGCCGGTATCTCATCTTCCGCACAAGCTGGGTCTACGCCCCGCACGGAAAGAACTTTCTACTCACCATGCTGCGCCTGGGCCGGGAGCGCGACCGGCTCTCCATCGTGGACGACCAGCAGGGAGCGCCGACCACCGCGCGCGAGCTGGCGCAGGCCACGCACTCGGTCGTCTCCGGCAGCCTGGCCAGCCACTTCGGCACACCCGAGCACTGGTCTGGCCTCTATCACATGACCTGCTCGGGCTCCACAACCTGGTACGGCTTCGCCCAGGCCATCTTCCAGCGTGCCGCGCAACTTCTGCATCAGCCCAGCCCGGAGCTTGTGCCCATCCCCTCCAGCCAGTACCCCACGCCGGCCAGTCGCCCGCAGAACTCCGTGCTCTCCAACGCTCTGCTTGCAGAGCGCTTCGGCCTCCGCCTGGCCCCCTGGCCTGCGGCGCTGGACGCCGCGGTGGCCGAACTCCGGGGAAGGTAACAGAGTCGGGCGCCTCCAGCGTGAGCCCCAACAGTCAGACGGCAGAGGAATAGACCAGCCGCAGCGCAGCCGCCGCACCTGGCAGACCCTGGGCCTCCAGCGATACCAGGTATTCAGCAACCGTCTGCGGTGGGTTCTTGAGGGTCTGGCGGCGGGTCTCCGCAGCTTGCAGGACGAGATCGGGAGATCGAGCTATCAGATTTTGAATGAACTTGTCCGGATGTTGTGCCTCCAGCCTGTGCGGCCGAAGCACCGCGGCTGGAAGATCCCTCAGATTCTTCGTGACGATCACCTGCGCCCCGCCAACAATGGCGGCGGCGAGGATATGGCGATCGTCTTCATCGGGCAGGTGTAGGCCCGGAATCAGAGCCTCGTAGTCCTCGACCAGCGAATCGAGCGTTGCCTTGTCCATCAACCTGCGGGTCCGCTCCAATCTCTCCCGCGTCAGATCCGGCCTGCTCCTGAGCAGGTTGGAGATCCACTCCTCGTGAACCGCGTTCGACCACCTGGCCCGGTAGAGATCCGCGAGCGCCAGGTGCAGCAGAAAGCTCCGCAACGCGGATGGATAAAGAACATTCGCATCCAGGAAGGCAACCAACGCCGGCATCGTCAGATTCCCAGCTCTTGATCGTAGGCGGCCAACTCGGCCAGCGCCTCCCGGCGCTCTTCGTCGATCCTGCGTTTGAACGCCATCGCGCTCTTGAAGGGAACACGCCGATGCGTCCCCACCTTGTGAAACTCAAGCTTGCCTTCCTTGAGCAAACGAATCAGTGTTGGCCGGGAGATGTGCAGCAGGTCGGCGGCCTCCTGGGTCGTCAGCTCTGCATGGATCGGAATCAGCTTCACGGCGTTCCCGCGGCTCATCTCGTCCAGGATCTGCACCAGCAGGTGCTCCGCCGCAGCCGGAATCCTGATGGAGGACTCCTCCGACCGCAGGTCGAGCGGACGGTGCGTTTTGAGCCGAGTCGCCAGAATCCTCTTGGCCTCTTTCGCAAGCTTGACGTCGTCCTCGGAGGGAATCAGCGCAACGGGAGCAGCAGCGGACATAACCTTCACCTCACTGCCATACTATAAACGAAATAATCGTAAATAAATGAAATATGCGCAATAGGAATCTAAAGATTTGCCTCGAACTGGCGCATCGGGCGCCTCCCATCTCAGTCTCTTTCGAGATGGCGGATGGCGAACCCTAAAGTACCTGGGCGCAGAACGCCGCAGGCAGGAGGATGCGCGCCCGGCCAACGCTGCCCCGTTCCAGAACTCCGGCGCGACGATCCCCGGTCACCAGGAACTCCGCCTCGCCGCCAAGCGCCATGGCCAGCAGGAAAGCGTCGTCGGGATCACACGTTGCCATGCCCTCCGGCAAGGCCGGGAGATCCTGCAGCACCACGGCACGCTGCATCTGGTTCACCAGAGTGCCGGCCCGGTGCGGAGGAAGGATCGCCTTGAGCTTAGGGTAGCGGCTGGCGCGCCGGATCTCTTCAAGCTGCGTCGTGGAGGTCACCAGCAGGAACCGCCTCGCAAGCCAGGCGCGATAGATCTTCTCTGGTGGTCCATAGGGCGAGATCAGCGCTGCGAGCAGAACGTTCGTATCCAGAACAACCCTCATCCGCGTCTTCGCGCCCACTCGACGGCTTCATCGATCAACTCAGTCAGCTCCGGCTCGCTCATCCCGGCCGCCGCGGCCTTCGCCTGTTCAGCGGCACGCTCAAACAGATACGCTCGCGCGGCCTCCTCAATAAATTGAGAGAGACTACCCTTGCGGCCGCCGCCCTGCGCCGCCAGAAACATCCGCACGGACTGATCTGTCTCCGGCGAAACGGCGATATTCCAACGCACGGTATCCATGGCGCACTCTCCTGTACCTCGGTGGAATGGTGTTTATACACCGATCTGGCGTTAGCATAGCACGATGCGGAGGCCTCCCATCTCGGTCTCTTCGAGATGTGGGAGGGCACGGCAGCAGCCTCTGGCAGACCCCTCGCAGGCCACGCGCAGTTCAATCACCGCGATCAGCGAAGGTTCAAGTAAGATCCGTGGCCCAGTTGACCGTGCCGGGAATCTCTTCGATGTGAGCAAAGGTCTTGTCGCGGGTAACCAGTGTGGCCCCAGCGGCTATGGCCTGCGCGGCAATCAGCAGATCCATTGACTGGACCGTAACTCCCCTGGCTTCGAGCCTGGCGCGTGTCACCGCGTAGGCCGCCGCCTCTCCCGACCCCCAAGGCAGAATCTGAAGGTGCGCCAGCAGGCTCTCCACGGCAGAGCGCCGGGATCGTGACAGCTCCCGTTTGGCCACTCCGAAGCGCACCTCCGCCTCGGTCATCACCGAGATGCAGAGCTTTAAGTTGCGATCCTGCGACAGACGCTGAAGCTGGTTCCGCGCTGCCGGCGAGGTTCCTTTGGCGATATAGCTGAAGGTATTTGTGTCGATCAGGTAGGTCGTCGCCATAGGGTCTCAATCGTCCAGCAGCTCATCTTCAATCGTCCAGCAACGCGTCTTCAATCGTTCAGAAGCTCATCGAGCGCCGGCCGGGATTGGGCCGGGCGGCGATCCCGGTCCTCCTCGCTCAGAAAGCCCTCGGGGAAGGGCTCGGCGTCCAGCGCCGCAAAGACCTCTTGAAGGGGCACAATCTCGGACAGAATCACATCCCCGCTCTCGGGATCGCGGCGAATGGTGACCTCCGAGGAGCGAAAGCGGAAGTTCACAGGGATGGTGACGTGCTGGCTGCGTCCGCTCATAAAAACCCGGGCACGGGCCGCATCTTCCGGCATAAGGTCTCACCCTCCTGCTATACAGCATAGCTGAACAGCTTGCATCCGCCAAGCGGCGTCGCGCAGCACCAGATTCCCGCCTCTCGGCCCTATCGACCTGCATTCCTGTTTGAAAGGATTTGCGTGCGTCCCATCTCGGCCCCTTCGAGATGTGGGACGGCAGGCAGACCCTCAGCCATGCCGCGCCCAGAACTCAGCCAGCGTCACTATCGGATACTGCTTGTCCAGCGCCAGCAGCCCCCTATCCCCCGTAATCAGGTAACGTGGTCCCGAAGCTCTCAAGGTGGCGCGAACCTGTTGGCCCGCGCTATCCCGCAACTCGGGCTCCTGCTCGGCGCCGGGCTACGCCGGGCCGCGGAGGGGATTGAGAGTCTTGATCCCTGCGAAGTGTCTCTCGTTGTCCGTGACAACAAGGCACCCGTTCACCTGAGCAATCGCCGCGATCTGCATATCGAGCGCGCTTCTGGGCCGCCCGCTGCGCGCGCCCTCCGCCATCAACTGTCCCCAGGCAAGAGCTGCCCGCTCATCAAATCCCGAATCCCAAATCCCAAATCCTAAGGATCCGGCCACGAAATAGCGCCTGTGGTCCGTCAGCCCCGGCAAACCACGCTTCAAGCTCCCGGCGCTTCTTTCCTCAAGGCTTTTCAAGGATGCCGCGATGAATCTCGGCGAGGCTCAGCGGGGAGAGGAACAGATCCGTATCGATCTGGTCCGCAAGCCAGGCCATCAAAGACTGGGAGGGCGCCGGCTTGGTGACATTGCTGAGGATGTTGGTATCCAGCAAGTAGCGCATCACAGATCAATCTTCCTGCCGGCGAGGCGGGGCCGGACAGTCCTGATCTCCGCTCCGGCAAACGGCGAGCGCCGGAGGGCGGCGAGAATGCCGCCCCGCTGCGAAGCTCCGGCAACGGTGTGCGCCACGCGGGCACGAATCTGGTTTGCCTCCTGACCGCTCTCCGCAAGTTTCTTTGCCAGGGCGCGAATCAGCTCGCGGTCCTGGTCAAGGCCCAGCACCTCGAACCGCGACATGCCTCGCATGGCGAGGCGATCGCGGTATCTGTTGAGCGCTCGCGTCTGGGCCGTAACGGTCATCTTCTTCCTCCATCGCGCCTATCCAGTAATATATCCGGGGACCGTGCCAATTCGCATCTTCAGGCGTTGAATGCATCGGCCTCCGCCTGGCCGGATCCGAGGATTTGCGCGCCTCCCATCTCGGTCCCTTCGAGATGTGGGACGGCAGGCAGACCCTCAGCCATGCCGAGCCCAGAACTCAGCCGGCGTCACGATCGGATACTGCTTGTCCAGCGCCAGCAGATCCTTATCCTCCGTAATCAGGTAACGTGGTCCCGAAGCCCTCAGGGTGGCCAGAACCTGTTGATCCGCGGCATCCCGCAGGCCGGGCTCTTTTTCGATGCTGGGCTCGACGATGTCCGCCAGGAACAGGAAGCTGTCCACCAGATCCTGAATCTCGCTCGCGTTGAGTTGGACACGCGAGAGCCGCGGCAGCGCTCTGGCCGTCTCGTCGAGAATGTAGCGCGACAACACGACATCCACCGCGCCCTGGCGCCAGAGACCCACAATCCGGCCAGGAATGCTCTCCGGATACGCCAACCCGGATACCAGGACGTTTGGATCCAGCACAACCCGCAAACCCGCCATCAGCGTGCGCGTTCCTGGGCCACCGCCGCCTCGATCTCGGCCTGCCCCTCTTCCACGGGCACGTTCGCATAGGACGCGGCCAGGCGGCTGCTCAGAGCGTCGAAGCGGTCCCGCATGCGCCGGATGCGGGTAAACAGCTCTGCATCCACCAGCGCGGCCACCGGCTTGCCGTCCTTTTGAATCAGGATGCTGTCCTTGCGATATTGAACCTGATTGAGCATCTCGCCCAGATTCTGCCGGAAGCTGACAGCATTCGCCTCGTTCACCATAACATCTCCAATCATCATGACCGATATGATCATAAGGATGGCACCTCTCCCGGCTCTTCCTATCGCTCATCCCGACGCCGCCTCTCATCTGCAGGGTGGTCAGGCGCCCCGGGAGATCACTCGTGGCGGAGCGGACGCATCTCCCTGCGCGTTCACCTGCTCAGCCACCTGCGCAGCCACCTATGCAGCCGGGCGGCGAAGCCAGCCTCCGAGAGGCTTCCCTCCGCCAAAGCTGTCATGGCCGTAACCGCTGCTCGCGGCTTGGGTTCGAGGCGATGGCCGTTCTTCTGAAGGAAGGCGGGGGCCACGGCTGGCGTGTCTGCGGTTGGCGACAGGCCGCGCCGTGCCGAACGGTTTCGCAGGGGACCCGTCCGCCGCGCGGCAACGACTCTACCGGGCGCCGGCAGCGCCAGGTTCGGCAGACAGAATGGCAATCCGCAGGCCGAGCGCATGGGCTATCCTGGCCACCGTTGCAAAGCTCGGGTTGCCCTCGCCGGAGAGCGCCTTGTAGATGCCTTCTCTGCTCATGCCCGTGTCCCGCGCCAGTTGGCTGATGTTGCGCGCGCGAGCGACAACGCCCAGGGCTCGGGTGAGATAGCCGGGGTCGGTGGGAGCCTCTGCCAGTACCGCATTCAGGTACTCGGCAATCTCCGTCTCCGTCTCCAGATAATCGGCGCTATCGTAGCTTGAAAAGTTGACTTTGGACATAATTCAGTTTCTCCACTCTTCCGCGATCTTTTTCGCCCGCTGGATGTCCTTGTCTTGCGTTGACTTGTCACCGCCGCAGAGCAGAACAACGACGATGAGACCGCGCTGCAGGAAGTAGACGCGGTAACCGGGCCCATAGTCGATGCGAAGTTCCGACAGACCACCCCCAAGGGCCTTCACGTCACCGGGGTTGCCAACCGCCAGCCGATCAAGCCGAGCGGCGATCCGGGCCACGGCGCGGCGATCGCGCAATTGCCGGAGCCATTGGTCGAACTCGCCGGATCTTATCAACTCCATCAGGTGTTAGCTTACTCAACTCCATCAAGTGTCAACTCTAGCTGACAGATCTCATCGTGTCAACTGTGGTAGACAATCTGCGGACGGCTGGATACAGCCACACGAAGGAACATGGAGAGGGCCCCCATGGACCATCGTCCGCCGCGCTGGTGCTCCCCAACCACCCCCTGGAAGAGCGTTTCAGCCTCCGCCTGGCCGGATCCGAGGATTTGCGCGCCTCCCATCTCGGCCTCTTCGCGATGCGGGATGGCACAACTCTCTGCCTGCGGCGAGCGGGCACACGGAAGACTCTCAGGCGCCCCCGCGCACCCGGGCATTCAACGCATCGCGCCTCTTGTCGCGCAGCCATCCCCACTTGTTGAAGTACCTCCAGGCGGAGGCCATATGCAGCTTCAGATGATGGGCGTTGCGGTAGGAGGCGTTGCCATACTCATGCACGATGGAGGCATACGGATAGAACACCGTCTCCCACTGCTCCCCAACCCGCCGGCACAGGTCAACGTCTTCCATGTACAGAAAGAACCGCTCGTCGAACAGTCCCACCCGCTCCAGCGCCTCCATGCGGACGAACATGAAGCAGCCGGAGAGGTTGGGGATGAAACGAGGGGCGCTCAGGTCCACACCCTCCAGCAGGTATCCGGCCATCTTGCGGCGCGCGAGCCTCTGGCCCATCCTGCCGACGAAGCGCCGCAGGAACAGATCGAACGGCGTAGGCAGCAACTTGCAGAGCCTCTGTTCCGACCCGTCGGGGTACAGGATCTTCGGCATGGCCAGGCCGACGCCGGGATTCTCCTGCAGAAAGCTGTGGAGGGCCGGGATGGTCTCCGGCCCGAAGGTCACGTCCGGATTCAGGATCAAGTGATAGGCAGACTGGCCCAAGTATCTGCGGATGGCGATATTATGCGCCGCGCCGAATCCGATGTTCTTCCCGTTGAAGAGATACTCCGCTCCCGCGGCCTCCACGACGGGCCGGAGAGCATCCTCAGGTGAGTTGTCCACCACGGTGACAGAGACCGCAATCGGGCTGGAATGGAGGCTGCGTAGGACCGCATTCACCTGCGCCGGATCATTCCGATACAAGACGATGGAGACGCTGACAAAGAGCGGCGTTGAGTCAATCATGGCCTGTTTCGTTTCGGGTCAACCGGGGGACGAGGTGCGAACGCTGAACCCAGAAACTTCCGCATGCAACGAAGACCCTGCGGCAATTGTAAACTTGGGCGCCACTGCCACGCTGTTAAACAGATGATAGAAATAGGAGATGCGCTCCGTGAACGAACCCTGGCTACAGCGGCTCAAGCAGCTCGCTGCGCTTGCCCTTATCCTTGCCCCGATCGGCGCATTCTACCTCATCTTGTGGCGCAACGCTGTACGCGTCCCTATCCTCGATGACTACGACATCGTCCTTGACTTGGCTAGCTGGCTCAGCCAGCACCACTCCCTATCAGCCAGGCTCCTGCTCATGCTCACGCGTGAGCACAACGGATACAAGCTGATGTTCGACAACGCCGTCATCTTTGGCCAATATCTTCTCCTCGGACGGGTAAACTTCTTTTCTTTAGTGATGCTCGGCAATCTCCTGGCTTTATGCATCTTTCTCGTCGTCGTCCGAATGGCGCGTTTCTCCCCTTCCAACACCACTGACAGGTGGATCCTCCTTGCCCCGGTTGCGTGGCTGGTCATGCAGCTCCAATACGCATCGGCTCTCGACTTCTCCTCTTGCTCTCTGCAAAACCTTGGGGTTGTCCTCTTCGCGCTCCTGTCCATCTATTGGCTGGACGGGGAACCCTATCCATGGTTTGCAGCCTCGTGCGCTGCTCTGGTCCTCGCCATCGCCTCCTCGCCCAGCGGCTTCTTCGCGGCCCCTGTTGGCTTTCTGATGCTCTTTCAATCCAAGCGTTGGAGGCGCATGGCCCTTTGGACGTTGACCGCCACGCTGATGTTCCTGCTCTATCTCTTCCGCTATATCCCTCCGTCAGCGGGAGCTCCCGTAGCGGGTGGCAGCCCCAGTGGATTCGCGCACCTCAACCCGTTGTATGCGATCTCCTTCATGGGATCCTCCGCGGCGCGGTTCTCCTCCATCGCACCGGCGGTCCTCCTTGGAGTTCTTCTATGTGGCGTCTTTCTCTTCTCCATCAAGCTAAAGTACTTTCGCACTAACCCTCCGGTCTTCTACTCGATGCTCTTCATCCTGATCACCGCGCTTGCCGTCTCGGGCCTGCGCTCGGATCTTGGACTGGCGCAGAGCCTTGCCTCGCGCTATCGCATCTACTCGAACCTGTTTCTGGCCTTCACCTACATCTTCGCCGTTGAGACGCTGCTCCCGCTCGTTGGGCGGAGGGATCTCCGCCGCGCTGCCGTCGGTCTGGCGCTGGCGATCGCCATAGCCTTCGGTTCTCTAAGCGACATGGCGGGGGCTCGCTTCCTCCATGGCAAAAAGGAGGCGCTCGTCATCAACTACAGAACGCAGTGGCAGGGTCGCGCGGCAGACCAGGACAGCGACGCCATGAAAGCGCTAGCGAATCCGGTACTCCGCCGTCAGATCAAGGACGGGGTGTATGACATCAACATCCTGTCCATCCGCGAGGCCGTCCGCAACGGTGTTTATAACCCTCCGCGAAACCCTTGAGGGGATAAGGCAAGAAGGGCAAGGAACTAGACACGCCATTCGGCTCAAACCATGTTGCGTAAGCGCAACATGGTCTAAAGGAAACGGAAAGCGGCAAGGTTGCCCCGAGCCCCTCCGGCCCGGGGATAAGGAGATTGATGGCACGGGTAGTCATTCTCGGGGCGGGAGCGATGGGCTTGGCTGCAGGATACCGCGCTGCCAAGGACGGTCATAGCGTAGACATCCTCGAAGCGGCGCCGGACCCGGGCGGCATGGCCGGCCACTTCGACTTTAGCGGCCTCTCGACGGAGCGTTTTTACCATTTTGTCTGCACTTCGGATCTGCCAACCTTTGAACTGATGAAGGAGCTGGGCATCGAGGACAAGATGGTATGGCGCAAAACATCCATGGGGTACTTCGACGGCGAGTTGCACTCTTGGGGAGACCCAGTCTCGCTGCTGCGCTACCCTGGGCTGACGCTGCTGCAGAAGGCACGCTATGGGCTGTTTGCCTTTGTGTGCGTGCGCAAGAATCGTTGGCCGGCGATTGAGAAGGAGTCGGCCAAGACATGGATCACGCGCTGGTGTGGGCGAACGATCTACGAGCGCTTCTGGAAGCCTCTCTTCGACCACAAGTTCTACGAATACGCCGACAACATCTCGGCCGCATGGATCTGGACACGCATCCGGCGCGTCGGGAGATCCCGCTTCAACATGATGGAGGAGAAGCTGGGCTATATCGAGGGCGGGTCCATTACCCTGGTCAACGCACTGACAGACGGAATCCAAGCGCACGGGGGCCGGATACACCTGTCTACCCCGGCCGTGCGCGTGCTGGCCTCTGCGGGCCGTGTCACGGGCGTACAGACGGCCAAAGGCGCATTTGCCGCCGACGCCGTCATCTGTACGGTACCGACGCCACTGGTGAACGAGTTGGTACCGGACCTGCCGGAGGACTGGAAGCAGCGTTACGCTGCCATTCATAACATCGGCGTAATCTGCGTCATCTTCAAGCTCGCGCGCTCTGTCACCCCGCATTTCTGGGTAAATATCTCCGTCCCCGGCATCGAGATCCCGGGGGTCATCGAGTTCTCCAACCTGAGGAAGGAGGGTCCTGACTCGATCGTCTATGTCCCCTATTACATGCCGGTAACTCACACAAAGTTTTCGTGGCGAGATGAGCAGCTCCTGGCCGAGGCCTTTGCCTGCCTGCAGCGGATCAACCCAGAGCTGAAACAGGAGGATATCCGAGACGCCAAGGTGGCGCGCCTCCGATACGGGCAGCCCATCTGCGAGCCCGGATTCGCAGCCAAGATTCCCCCGGTTAAGACGCCCATTGCAGGGCTGCAGATCGCAGATACTTGCTACTATTACCCCGAAGACCGCGGCATTGCGGAGAGCGTGCGCTTAGGGGCTGAGATGGCCCGGTCAATCTGAGGGGAAGATTTAAGCGCTCAAGCAGTTCGATGATGACCCGGCTCCCGAGGGGCGCTTTCGACCGCTCCTGAAAAGGGTCCGACCGTCCAGTAGCGCCACGGGTCCTATGCAAACCCGAGCCCGTTGCGAGAGTTCGAGTATCCTACGTTAGTGCGACGATACCTTCTCATCTCAACAATCTCGATTGTCTTTTCAGAGGCCGCGCTTTTCCATGCCGGTGTCGACGTACTGTTGTGCTATTTCGTCGTCCTGGCCAACATTCCGATTCTTTTCCTATTCTGGGATTTTTCGCTGCCTAAGGCCTACGCGGCGGCATTGGCGTATTTAGTCGCCTCTGGGGCAATCGAAGCGGCCCTCGGCCCCGACACACTTGCGCAATATAGCAAGGAGGTCACGGGGATTATTGTCGTGTCCTTCTACTTTTATCTCTTCTTCAGGACCAGCAAGTGGCCCGTACTCCATATCTTCGGTATATATGCATCGGCGGCCTTTTGGGTCAGCCTGCTTGGTATTCTTATCTTCGTTGCAAAGCTTGTGGCAATGCATGAGATTAGCCGCGTCCAAAGCGTCCTTCTCGAGCCAGCACATTTTGCGACAATAGTGCTCCCAGCTCTCTACTACTACGCTTCAACGCGCGCTGAGTGCAGATTCCGCAAATTTCGTCTGGCAACCATTTTTTCTGCGGTTGTACTGTCGGTCTCCGCCGTGGGATTTCTCGGTCTCCTGCTCTCTGCTGCTCTGCTATTGCGTAAAAAGCCCTTCGGGCTGCTGTTAGCCCCGTTGGCGGTTGGAGCCTTGGCCTTGGTGGCCTACTCAGGAAGTGAAGATGTCCGCATGCGAGTCGACGACACATTCCGTAGTATTACGAGCTTAGAGATCGCCGGCGCCAACTTGAGCACCTATGCGCTGCTCTCCAATGCGTACGTGGCTTTACGGGCAGTCGAGGAAAGGCCAATCTTCGGCTACGGTGTTGGGGGGCATGTGATCGCCCACGCAAAATATATTGGGGATCTTCCTGAGGCGGCCGCATTCGGAGAGATGTCGAACCTGAACGCACAGGATGCGAACTCGTTATTTCTGCGTACCGTTTCAGAATTTGGCCTTGTGGGTGTCGCCTTTCTGTTCCTGTTCCTCCTAAGATTTTGGGCTAAGGGGACGTCGGAAGCTGCCAGCGTAAACTCTGCCGTTTTTGTCTATCTCTTTTTGTACTTGTTACGAGGCGGCAACTGGTTCAGCCCTGAGCTGTATTTTTTCGTATGGACCTATGTCCTCACCGGAATTGGGTCGAGAGCGGGTACCCGCCGCCCATCCCAGGCGCGCCAACTCAGTTGGCTGAAGAGAGTATCTCTCCAGGCCCCCGTCCGTGAGGAGCCCGCGCTTTAGGCAGTCCCTGGCCGTGACCCTCGCTTCAGCCCATCCGCGAGGATGCGGGCGTGCATCCCTGGCAGATGGAATCGAGATAGGCCTGGTAAGTCGCGAGCGCGGTTTGTTCCCATGTAAAGCGCTGCGAGTTGCGCAACCCTGCCCCCACGAGCTGACT
>DAHWOF010000096.1 GCA_027335345.1 Granulicella sp.
CTAACTTCGGCACTGAAAAACTCCATCCGCGCAGGCGCTGGACTGCTTCAAAGATAACTTCTTGCCGGACAACTACTCTCCTGGCCCCCTCGGCCACGCCACTCCACACAAAAATCGACCCCTGTGAGATATGCAGGCTAAAAAGGATCAAAATAAGAACGGCCCGTGCCATTTTGGCGCCTCCGCAGCCGCCGCATCTCTGCCATCTGTCTGCCACTCTCACCGTTGATCTCCGTCACCTGCTACTCTTGAATCAGGGATGAGCACGATCTCCATCGCGACAGCCGCCGAAGTCTTTGAACTACTCAAGGACGATCTGGCTGCGATTGAAGTCGAATTCGCTCGACAATCGAGCTCTCCGGTTACCGTCGTCACGGATATCGCCAACTATCTGATCTCCGGCGGAGGCAAGCGCATCCGCCCGCTGCTTCTTCTGCTCTCGGCCAAGAGCCTCGACTGCCAGAGTGAAGCGCGCATCCGTATGGGCGCCGTGGTAGAGATGCTCCATACCGCTACCTTGGTGCATGACGACATCATCGATGAGGCCAACCTGCGCCGCGGTCGTCCTTCCTCGAACACCACCTGGGGCAATGCCAAGTGCGTGCTGGCCGGCGACTGGCTGTACATGCAGGCCTTCCGGACGGCTCTGGACGAACGCAACTTTCGCATCCTTGACTTGCTAATCTCCCTCACCCAGGAGATGGTGGAAGGCGAGCTGCTCCAAATGGAGAAGCTCGGGCATTTGATCAACGAGGAAGAGTACTTCGACCTGATCTATCGCAAGACCGCCTGTCTCTTCAAGGTATCGATGCAACTGGGAGCGGTAATCGCCGACTCCGCGGCCGGCGCCACCGGAATCTCCTTTGAGGATTCCCTGGGCGAGTATGGCCGCAACCTTGGCCTGGCCTTCCAGATCGTCGACGACGTTCTGGATCTGACCGCCAACGACGAGGTGCTAGGGAAGCCGTCCGCGTCCGACCTGCGCGAGGGGAAGGCGACCCTGGCGGTGATCCACGCTCTCGAGCGCGGCACAGGGGCAGACCGTGAAGCGATCCGCACGGTGCTGGCTGACCGCAGCTTCAAGCGCATCACGCACGCCGATATCCTGGAGATCCTGAACCGCCACGGATCCCTCTCCTATGCCATGGATACGGCCTGCGCCTACGCCGAAGCCGCTCGCCAGTCCGTCGCCGACCTTCCGGAGAGCGACTACAAGCGTGCTCTGCTCTGGGTTCCTGGCTTCGTCACCAGCCGCAGCCGCTGATAGATAGCGAAATCATTGATGGAAGATTGGGCTGTGTCTCGGCGCGCACGGGTCACGCGAATCCAAGGTAGCCGCCATAGAGCCGCTTCCGCGCAGGTGTATTTCAGCGCCTCAACCTTTATGCGCGTTTTCCCCCATCATCCGGGATCGTCGGCAAGCTTGCTTGCCGGCTTGAAATGAAAGCGCCACAGCAAGCATTCATCCAGAGACCCATCCACACGGAGGAGCGATATCTCCTCTGTAGCATTTTCATTGGGGAAAGAGCCCATCCCGGTCGAGGCCCCAAACCGCTCCTAACAGGAAAAATTCTTTACCGATCTTCATCCTCATCGAACGTCTCCTGTGCTCCCTCCTGGTTAGTCTCGGCGACGGGGAGTTCTGGAAGATCCGCCATGCGAACGGACCCGGCCCGTTCCGGCTCCAGCAACACCTGGACTCGGCTCTCCGCCTTGGCAAGTTGTTCCTTGCAGGCGCTGGACAACTGCATTCCTCGCTCGAACAGGCTGACATTCTCCTCCAGGGTCAGATCACCCTGCTCCAAGCGCTCTACCACCTTTTCCAACTCCGCCATCTGCTCTTCAAAGCTCGCCATTACTCGCTCCCTCTCCGGAGCCCCAGCACCTGAGTGGCCAATCCATACCTGCCAAAGGGAGCGCTTACCTGCACTCCCTGCACCGCGCTCCGCACAGACTCCAGCATCTGCCTGGCGATCGCCACACCCTCGGCCACAGCCGCATCTTTATCCGGAGCAGCCGCCATGCGATCCAGGATCTCATCCGGCATGGAAACCCGCAGATCGTTTTTCATGAACTCTGCGTTGCGTAGGCTCGTAAGTGGCCAGATCCCGGCAATCACCGGAATCCGAAAGCCCTCGATACGGCGCAGAAAGACTTCCAGGAGCTTGAGATCGAAGACCGGCTGAGTAATGGCGTACTCCGCTCCCGCCTCCACTTTGCCGGCAAAGCGGCGCACCTCGCGGTCGATGTCGGAGACCCCTGGATTGGCCGCCACCGCCATCGTAAAGCCGGTCGACCCACCGATCGGATTGTGCCCGATATCCAGCCCATGGTTCAGGTCGTTCACAATCTTCACCAGTCCGATCGCATCGACGTCGAACACAGCGGTCGCATCCGGATAGTTGCCCATCTTGGGAGGATCGCCCGTCAGGCAAAGGATATTCTTCAGCCCCAGGGAAGCGATACCCAGAAGCTCGCTCTGGATGCCCAGCACATTGCGGTCTCGGCAGGTGAAGTGCAGAATCGTCTCAATCCCCACCCTATGTTGGATCTGCAAAGACAGACTATGGGCGCTCATCCGCGCGCTGGCTCGCGGTGAATCCGGCACGTTGATCGCATCCACCCCAAACTCCGCCAGCAGAGCTGCTCCTGCCAACTCCTTGCTGCAGTCAATTCCTTTGGGGGGAACGATCTCCACCATGGTCACAAACCTTCCGCTGGCGATCGCGGCTCCAACACGGGACCTCTCCCGCAGAGGTTCCGGCTCGACTACGTCCTCCCGGAAGACGGGGGTCTCGCTCCTACTCTCGGTTCCTCGAACCTCGGCAACGGATGCGCTCACGCGGGTCAGGGAAGGATCGCCCGTCAGTTGCGTCTTCGGCAGGCTCGCACCACGGGTGGAAGCCTCGCCTGCGTCCTGCGCCGCCATGGCCCGGAGTGCGCTGCGCATGGCGCGGATGTGCTCCGGGGTGGTTCCGCAGCAGCCTCCCACCCAACTCGCTCCGGCGCGTACAAACTTGCGCGCGAAGCTTCCCATATACTCCGGTGACGTTAGATAGATGTTGCGCCCCTGAACACTGCGCGGCGTCCCTGCATTGGGCATGGCGATGATCGGCAGCTTCGTCACTGCCCTTATCCTCTCCACGGCGCCAAGAACAACCGCAGGACCTGTGCTGCAGTTGCACCCCACAGCATCGGCGCCTAATGCTTCCATCCGTTCCACTGCCGCAGCCACACTGGTTCCGTCCAGACAGTTGACATCTTCACCCACGGTAAACAGCACGGCAACCTTCAACCGCGGAGCTGCCTGGCGCGCGGCCAGCAATGCCTGCTCCGCTTCGTCCATCGACATCATGGTCTCCAGCAGAAGCAGATCCACTCCCCCCTCGGCCAGGGCCTGAATCTGCTCGGCATAGGCCGCACGCGCCTCCTCCGGCCCACGCTCTCCGAGCAACTCCAGCCGCGGTCCCAGCGGTCCAACCGCTCCGGCCACAAACGCCGGCATCTGCCGCTTCTCCTGGATAGCATCCACGCATTGGCGGGCGAGCGCCGCTCCAGCAAGATTGAACTCTTTGACCTTCTCACGCAGGCCAAACCGCTGCAGGCGAAAGCGGTTGGCGCCAAACGTATTAGTTTCAATCACCTCTGCGCCGGCCTGCAGATACTGCTGGTGGACCGACCGCACCATCTCCGGCTGGGTGACGTTCAGTTCGTCATAGCACCGGTCGATGAAAACACCACAGGCGTACAACATGGTGCCCATGGCACCATCGCATAGCGTCGTTCCACCTTGAAAAAGCCTCTCGACCTCGGCCTTCATCGATCTCCTGCCCTGCACCAAATAGGAAGTGTCTGATCTTCAATCGTATAACGCGAATTCACCAAAGCGCCTCGGCAGGCAAGTCCAATCCGTGGCCAGAACTCGGCAGCCTCGGCCCCATCCATGGGGGTATTTCAGCCTGTCGCACGGTGCAGAAGTCTCCACCAGACACCCCACCCCCTGTTATACTTGGCTGAAGAAATCGCAGACTCCGCCCCCTGGGGCGGCTACCGCTTGGAGTGTTTCAAATTGAAGATGAGAAGTTTTCCTGCCCTGGCGGCTTCGGGCATGCTCTTGGCGGCGACCCTGCTCGCTCTCACTGGCTGCTACCAGGTGGTGCCTTACAAGATTACAACGAATGTTTACTCCAATCGGCCCGTGCCGCCGAGCCACCTCCAGGAACGCGTGATGGCAGCCTACACCGCCAACGGAACGACCGGTGGGCTTGAGATCATCGATGGCCTACGCGATCTGCGCGGCAACTTTCAGAACACCATTCCGGAATGGAAGATCTCGGGCTACTCCGAGGGAAATCCCATCAGGATCATCAACTTTCCAGAAGAGACCACAGGATATGTGCTCTCTTACAACGACGGCAATCTCACCGATATCAACTACGGCACGGAGGCTTCCACCGGAGTGGTCATGAACGCCGGCAAATCTGCGCCCTCCGCCGCGGCCGCTCCTTTAGGCACGATGTTCGCCGGCGCAGATGAGCAGGCGGGACTACTGATCTTCATCACCGGTGGTGTAACCTATGACCTGAACCTTCCCGGGGTCGACAAAGCCGTCATCAATCCCGGCGCCAGCGTCGTCCTGGCGATGGTGCAGAACTCCAATACACTCTACCGAGTCGTGAAGCTGCCCGCGACCTCCATCCCCATCTATCCTCCAGGCTATGTGGACTGCGAGCCGATCCTGCTGCCGGCCTACTGCGTTGTCCCGGTAGCCGGAACCTATGACCGCCCGGTGAACGTCATCTTCTCTATCGACGGCTCAACCGCTTACGTACTCAACTCCGGTCCGGAAAATGGAGGAAAGACGGCCAGCGTCGAATTTCTCCAGACATCGCAGCTCAACATCAATCTGGTTCCCACCGTCAATCCCCTCAGCTCCGGCGCTCCCAGCCCCGTCTCCCCTCTTCCCAATGGGGTTCCAAACCCCATTCCCATTCCCGGAGGCGTAACGGATGCCATCCCGGATAGCACCTACCTGTACACCGCCGGCCAGCAACTCCAGACCTCTGGCCCGTATCAGGGCCACTGGGCCGGAAATCTCACCACCATCAACCTCAGCACATATAGCGTCAGCAAGCCGGTTTCGATCTCGGACGGCACGCATAACAGGATGCTCTTTGCCGATAACAACACGTTATGGGTAGGAGCTTCCAATTGCTCCAACGGAGTCCGCTATGCCACCGCGCAGGCGGAACTGGCCTCGCAGGGCTACACCGATCAGGCTGGAAACTACAACTGCCTGACCATGTTGACCACTGGCACGGCTACGCCACCGGCCACCATCATCCCTCAGGTCGTACAGTCGAACATCTCTTCAGTAACGCCTGTCACCGTTCCCTATCCCAATACTGATCAGGACATGTACTACTACGGCAGCCTGACCGGCCTATGCTGGGTGCAGAACTACTACAAGGTGTATACCGCCTACGGTGGCCAGATCCATGCCTTCTACACCGGGCTCAATCCTAACCCAATCCTTCCCGTCGAACAGGTAGAGGACCAAAACGGGGGCACGCCTGGTTCAGAGATCAACAATATCAACATGACGGTTCAGGGCACCGTCAACGACGTCGCTTACATTGATGCCCTGACCAACAGCGCCGACTAGCATCCGTCTGGCCTCACGACTGAGCCTGGCGTTCTGCAACGTCCTTCCATCGAAAGGGAGTCGTCCCCAGGGGTGACTCTCTCTCAACCTCTTCCACCGAGGCGCCGTCAGCCGGAGGATTGGTCTACAGCCTACTTGCGTTCGTGCATGCTATAACGCAAGAAGTAGCCGATCAAAATCCGATCGCATTCCCGAAGAATCGGAAGATCCATCTGCTTCAGCGTTTCATGCCAGTTCCATCACCGGCTCTCGCTGGAATCCTAACCCTCCATGAGTCCTACCCAGGCGTCGCCCGCTCCGCATCCAGGCTCTTACGAAGGCCAGATCGACGTACTGGCCATCGCGGCTCACCGCGACGACGTAGAGCAGACCTGTGGAGGAACCCTTCTGGTCCAACAGTCACTGGGCTGGCGCACCGGAATTCTGGATCTGACCCGTGGAGAGATGGGCACCCGTGGGAGCGCCGAAGAGCGTTCTGCAGAAGCTGCGGAGGCTGCCCGCATCCTTCGCGTCTCCCATCGAGAGGCCTTGGATCTTCCTGACGGCAACGTTCAAAACACCCAGGAGAACAGGCTCAGGATTGCGTCCGTGCTGCGCCGTCTTCGTCCTCGTGTCGTCATCCTGCCTTACTGGCAGGGCCGTCATCCCGACCACTACACCACCTCCACCCTGGGCTACGAGGCGTGCTTCGCGGCCGGCCTGGCCCGTCTGGACCTCTCTGCGGAACACGGCGCTCCCCACCGCCCCTTCAAGATCCTCTACGCCTCGCTCTACGCCGATGTCCGCCCTACCTTCGTGGTGGACATCTCAGCCCATATCGAGACACGCCTGCAATCTCTGCTCGCCTATCGCTCCCAGTACGGCAATCAGGCAGCGGGAGCCGGACTCTTTGTTCCGGAAGAGGAGATCCGCGAGCGCACCTTCGCCAACGCCCGGCACTATGGTCTGCTGGCAGGCGTCCGTTACGCGGAACCCTTCGTGCAGCGCGAAGTGGCCTGCGTCCAGGACCTCATGGCCCTCCCCGTGCAGAGCATCTAGCCGCGCCCGCGGTCATGCAGGAGTGAGCATCCGGCGGACTCTTTCCACAGAGAAGCACCCCTATTGAGTCAAGTCCCAAAAGTTCTGTAGAATCGTTCTCCTCAGGGTTGTGGGTTGATGTTGGCTGATGGGCGGCGGAGCGGAGGGCGTAGCCCGAAGCGGAGCCGGCCATCAGGCGGCGCGAGCGGTGGCCT
>DAHWOF010000010.1 GCA_027335345.1 Granulicella sp.
TCTCCTCCGGCCACGATCGGCGCAACAAAGCAGCGTCCATCTAAGCAGAACGTAAACTCCCGGGTTCTTCCTGGGCGTCTTCATGGGTTCTTGACGGATACCCGCTTGCGGGCCAGCCCGCAGGCGGGCGCCGTGCGTAACAGCACGTTCCTTGGGACAACGGCCACGAAGGACCCGGCGTCACACTCCATCTGCGCGGAAGATGCCTCAGGGCAGCCTGGGGTGTTCGGTTGGAAGCTGAACGGCGACCACGCCCTGCCCCTCCCGCACGGTATAGAAGCGGTCAGCCGCCAGATCCGTCAGCGTCTCCTTGAATCCATTGGGCCACAGGATCTCAGCCCGATCCAGAGTTCCATGGCTGCCGAGCCCAAAGTGTAGGCGCAGATCGTTCTGCGAGAGGTAGCTTCCGCCGCTGCGCACCTCGCCAAGCTGCGCCAGATCGCCCGCCACCGCACGGACGCGCGCATTCAGCGCCAGGCGATTGCACTTGACGCCCTCCAGTTGAAAGCTGATCCAATGATTCTTGGGTCCACCTACGGGGCGGAGAATCATTGGCTGGCCCACCAGATTCTCCACCACCGCTTCCATCCGGCCGTCGTTGAAGAGATCGCCGAAGGCGACGCCGCGACTCACCTGCGGAACCAGCATCGCCTCTCCGACCCTCCAACTGACGTTCTTGAAGGTTCCGTCGCGTTGATTCAGAAAGAGCCGCTTCGGTTCAAGAAACCTGGAAGTGGTGGGCGCGTGATCGATCTGCGGATACACATGGCCGTTGGCCTGGAAAAAGTCAGCCCAGCCGCTGTTGGCGAAGTCGACAAAGCCGTCTCCCCAGCCCACGTATCCCTGCGTGCCTCTGGCGATGCCGGAGCCGATGGACATGTCGGTAAAGACCATCCCGCCATCGTTGCGGTAGAGGGAGGTGTACTCAACGTCGAAGTGAGAGACGGCGATCGACATGCGGCCGGTATGCAGATAGTCGCCCAGAGCGACGCCCATGTTCGCCTGCTCCACACCGTCTTCGTTGGCGGCCACGCCGGCCAGCAGACCCACGTCTTCAAACTTTCCGTTGCCGTCGTTCTGGTAGAGGTAGTTCTCTCCTCCATCGTTGGCCACAAACAGATCGAGCTTGCCGTCATTATTAAAGTCTGACCACACGGCAGTAAGACCGTGGCGATGGCCCGAGCCCGCCACGCCAGCCTTTGCGGAGACATCCGTAAAGGTTCCGTCGCCGTTGTTGCGGTAAAGATTGTCGGGCAATCCCGGCAATCCGCGCGGACCGCATTGCACTTCAATTCCAAGGTATTGGCAGGGCTTGTGCGAAGGGCCCGATGTGGGCAGGTTGTTCAGGTCAAAGTCGACATAATGCGAGACAAACAAGTCCGCCCAGCCGTCGCCGTTATAGTCCCCGAACGCCGCGCCCGTGGCCCAGCCGGTATCCGCGCCAAGACCGCTTGCCTTGGTTACATCGGTAAAGGTTCCATCCCCGTTGTTGCGGTAGAGCACCACGCCGTTCAGGCAGGTTACCAGGATGTCCGGCCAACCGTCGTTGTTATAGTCGCCCACCGCCACGCCCATCGCCCAGCCGGGATAACCCACTCCTGCCTTGTCAGTGACATCGGTGAACGTCCCATCGCGGTTGTTGTGGAACAGGGCGCTGCGCGCCTTCACACCGTGCCGGGCCATGTCCACGCTCTGGGCGTTGGTGAAGTAGATGTCCAGCCAGCCGTCGCGGTCGTAGTCGATCAGCGCCACACCTCCGCTCATCGACTCGGAGATGAACTTCGCCTCCGGACTGGAGAGGTGGTCAAAACGAATGCCGGTCAACTTTGTAATGTCCGCCAACTGCGGATAGTTCGGCACGGGACCGGTCTCCTTGCTCTCCGCCTCCGCTTTTGCGCGCTCGGCGGGAGACAACGGAGTCGGCGAGCCCATCTGCCCCTCCGCCGCGTCCTGCCGGGGCCACAGCAAGAGAAACCCCGCCAGCTTCAACAGAAACTCCCGCCGCGATCTCCTTAGCCTCGCGCCTCTGCGCGCTCCAACCCTGGCTATCATCCGGAACGTCCACCTGGATCTTCGGGATAGCCGGGGTAGCCGCAGCGTAACGCTGCTCGCACAGGCGCCTCTTTGCATTGCGCCGATCGGCCGCGCGTTCCGCTTGCCGGCCCGCACTCGTCCACCAGGCGCAACCTCGCGTCCGGAAACAAAGCTAGGCGGGCACATGGGCTCGGGAAGGGACAGAGCATCGCTTGCAAATTATAGAGGACGGAGGAGAAGAAGGTCTCCCCTGCCGCATGGCTGCGGAGCACAGCCAGTCAGAGATCCCCCGGCAAGCTGGCCGGGGCGACCTGGAGTCGCAGTGCGCTCACGGAAAACGGTATCCAGCCCGCCTACGCGCCGAACAACCGCCTGGGACTAACCGCTCGCTTCCACGCCCATCCCTTCGAGCGACTCTGCTTTGCTCGTCGAATCGAACATTGACTCACCAAGCCCAACCATCCATGAACCAACGGTCAGGTCGAACGCATGAACCAATCCAGCAAACATGCTGACGTTAAGCGCTACTTCTACGACATCCACCAACAACTCTCAGCGCGCCTCACCGACTTTCTCAAAGCCTACAACTTCGCCCGAAGACTCAAGACCCCCAAGGGCCTAACGCCCCACAAATGCCTCTGCAAAATCCGGACACAATCCCCGGACGGATTTACTCTCAAATCCATCCATCAAATGGCGGGATGATGCACCTGATCCCTTTAACCCGACTGCACAAGGTTAGCTGCGAGTGCAACGTCGGTTGCGTCACCTGACAATTACAAGCTCTTCGCCGGGCTCCGCGTCTCCCGCCCCTCGCATTCGCCGCCGCGCGTCTCTCGATCGCGCATTGCGGCAAAACGCGCCGCAGAACCGGCAAGCAGCGCTTCCCACTATACTGGTCGCGCCGGAAGCTCGGTCATTGCGCGTTCCCCACACGGAAGAGTAGCGCCGCAAACCAACCGCAGCACGTCAATATAGCGGGACAAGGAGTGTGTATGGAAGAGCCGATTCGCCTGCGTACGGTTCGTTGTGCGGCAACCCTGCCGATTGCTCTGTGGCTGGCCACGCTGCCTCTGCAAGCGCAAACGGCTCCCACGCCAACTACGGCAGCCGAGGCCCCAACCCCCACGCCGGCCGCCACACAGCACCCGGCGCCAAGCTCCACTCCCTCTGCCGCGCATCCCCAGCGCCGCGGCTTCGGCCCACCGATCGGCGTTCCCGTGGCCGGAATGCCCTTTGTCCACGACCCCTCCACAGTCGTCCGCTTCCACGGCCAGTACTACGTCTTCTCCACTGGGCGCGGAGCTCCGTTCTACTCGTCGCCGGATGGCGTCATCTGGACACGCGACGGCAGCGTCTTTACCCAGACTCCCGGTGACGTGCACGCCGCAGTGCCCAAGAACGATGGCGCAATCGTCTGGGCGCCGGACGTCATCCGCCTCAACGGCCAGTTCTATCTCTACTACGCCGTCTCCAGTTGGGGATCCTTTCAATCCGCGATTGGCCTGGCCACCAACCCCGTGCTCGACCCCAAGGACCCAGCCTACAAGTGGACCGATCGCGGCGTGGTTGTCAGCTCCAATGGCGCCGAGGATCTTAACGCAATCGATCCCGGCGTCATCCGCGCGCCCGACGGGACCCTCTGGATATGCTACGGCTCCTACCACGGCAGCATCCGTGTCACTCAACTCGATCCGAAGACCGGCCTGGCGCTCCAACCCAACGCTCTTGGCGCGTCTATCGCCACGGCGCGCGAGTCCGAGGCCTCCGACATCATCTTCCACAACGGCTTCTTCTACCTCTTCGTCAACCGCGGAAGCTGCTGCAAAGGGAAAGACAGCGAATACAACATCCGCGTCGGGCGCGCGCGCGTCATCACCGGGCCCTACCTCGACAAGCACGGTATTGCAATGACTCGCGGCGGCGGTTCGCTCTTCCTCGCCGCCCACGACCATCGCATCGGCCCGGGACACTTCGGCCGCGTCACCGATTACGACACGCCCGCCGATCCCGATGGCCCCCAGCGCTTCAGCGTCCACTACGAGGCCGACCTTACGCGCGGCGGACGCTCCGTGCTCGACATCCGTCCCCTCCTCTGGTCGTCCGACGGATGGCCCATCGCCGGGGACAATCTCCCCGCCGGAACCTATCAGATCGTCTCCCGCCAGAGCGAAAACACGCTGGAGGAGCGTCTCTCCGTGCCGCCTGCACCAGCCGCACCACCCACGCTCCATCTGGCGCGCTATCTCACCCGCAATACGCAGCAATGGACCATCGCGCCCGTCGGGGCTTTCTATAAAATCGTCAACCTCGCAACCGGGGATGCCATCGGCCTCTCCGCATCCGCGCCCGCACCCGCTGCCTCCACCATCGAACTTGCCCCTTACACCGGAGCGGACAAGCAACTCTGGGGTCTCGACCAGTTCCCCGACGGCAGCTACCGCATCCGCAACAAGGCCACCGGCCTCACCCTCGCCGCCTCCGCTACGGACTCCAATGGCCTCATCGCCACCCCTTTCACCCGCGACGACCTCCACCGATGGAAGATCACCACACCGTAGAACTCCCTGGCGGAACCGCCTCCATTCACCACTTCAAACACCCGGATCGCTCGCGTTTGCTCGGAAAAGTCACTCGTAATGCGAGCGAACACGGTACAATCCACCTTAAAACACAGGTTCGAGTCCTGCGAGCGCTACCGGCTATCTGACGCTAAACGACTACCGGCTGAAAGCTGGTAGGTTGGGTTGCGACTGAAAGTCGCCGGCTCGGCTAATGACGCATGGAACGCTTCGCGTTTGGCAGACTGCCATTGCCATTCTCTCGGCCCTCCTTCAATAAGCCTTCCATCAAGCCTCCCAGCCGCCTCGACATCCTTAGAAAAGGGGATGCTGAAAGCCGACCGCCTGAAAGGCGGTGGGTTTAGGCCCGGGGATGGAAGCTCAATGTGCTGAATCCTTTTCGGTACGGAGGGGCACGGCGCTTTCGTCAAATCCATCCGCCATCCACCACATAACTCTGGTTGGTCATTGCGGAACTGTCGTCCGCAGCCAGAAAGAGAGCAAGCCGCGCAACTTCTTGCGGCGCCAACAGACGTTTCAACGCCTGTCTGCCGAGGATCTCCGCCTTGTACTCTTCTGTGAACCACAACTGTCTTTGGCGTTCCGTCAGGATGGCGCCAGGCAGGATGCTATTCACTCGTATGTTGTCTGCGCCGAGTTCATGGGCGAGTGTCCGGGTCAACCCTACAATGGCGGCCTTCGCGGTGACGTATACAGCTAGCTTGGTCGAGGGAATGATCCATCCGATCGAGCTCATATTGATGATGGAGCCCGAACCTCGAAGGCGCATCGAGGGGATGACGCCCTGGATGGTGAAGAATAGATGTCGCAGGTTCACCGCCATCGTCTTGTCCCAGTATTCGGGAGTGACTTCTTCGATTGTGTGACGGGTATCGTTCCCTGCGTTGTTTATCAGAACGTCGACTCCGCCAAGATCGGCGATAATCCGATCGATCGTCTCTTTCAAGGCTGCGAGATCGGTGAGGTCACACTTGTAAAACCAGACACTTGGATGCCCACTTGCAGCTAGCCGCGACACAAGCCTTTCTCCGGCGGTCTCCTGAACGTCGATGAAGGCCACCTTCGCCTGCTGCATCGCAAAGGCTTCCACCAGAGCCTCCCCAATGCCACTGGCGCCTCCCGTAACGAGGACGGAACGATCGCGCAGGCTTGGGTAACGGGCAAATGTATCGTTTTGTGACATCGAACATTCCATTTCTCAATGCGATTCGCGCTCCACCAGAGATCCGCGACACCCGATCAGGAAGTCCAGATCGGCGCCTTCCGATGCCTGAGTGACATGTTGAACGTACATCTGTTGGTATCCGCCATTTACGACTGGTGGAACAGGTTTCCACGATGCCGCGCGACGTCTTAGTTCCTCGTCGGAGACATCCAGGTGCAGGCGTCGTTGCTCGACGTCGAGCTCAATGAGGTCTCCGTCTCGAACCAGAGCGAGTGGTCCTCCCGCCGCGGCCTCCGGACACACGTGAAGGACCACGGTCCCGTATGCCGTTCCGCTCATTCTGGCATCAGAGATGCGAACCATGTCCTTGATGCCGCGCGCCAGAACCTTGGGCGGCAGCCCCATATTCCCAACCTCCGCCATTCCCGGATACCCCTTTGGTCCGCAGTTTTGCAGAACCATCACGCACGACTCATCTATGTCGAGATCGGGATCGTTGATTCTCTCCCGATATCGCTCGATGGTCTCGAACACCACGGCGCGCCCCCTGTGCTTCATCAAGGCAGGCGTCGCCGCGGAAGGCTTTAGCACTGCCCCGTCAGGCGCCAGATTGCCACGCAACACGGCGATGCCACCATGTTCCACAAGTGGATGGCTCATCGGTCGGATCACCTCGGTATTCCAATTGGCAGCGTCGCTACAATTTTCTGCGATCGTTTTACCTGTGACCGTAAGAGCTGCGCCATGAACCAGCCTGTTTTCCACCAGCATCTTGATGACCACCGGCAACCCGCCCGCGTAGAAGAAATCCTCCATGAGAAACCTCCCGGACGGCATCAGATCGACCACCGTTGGGGTGTCTCTCCCGAGCCTGTCCCAGTCATCGAGTGAGAGCGGGACTCCGACCCTGCCGGCGATCGCCAGAAGGTGGATCACCGCGTTCGTCGATCCTCCCAGGGCGCCGTTAACGCGGATGGCATTCTCGAATGCCTCCTTGACCAGGATCTTCGACATGATTAGCTCTTCCCGCACCATCTCGACGATGCGTCTTCCGGACAAGTGCGCAAGCATGCCGCGGCGCGAGTCCACCGCTGGAATTGCGGAGTTGTTGGGAAGCGCCAAGCCGAGCGATTCCGCCATGGCGGCCATCGTCGATGCGGTGCCCATCGTCATGCAGTGGCCAGCCGAGCGCGACGTGCAGGACTCCGCTTCGGCAAACTCGGCCTGTGACATTGTCCCCGCCTTCACCTCTTCGCTGAACCTCCACACGTCCGTGCCGGATCCGATGTCCTTCCCATGGAATTTGCCGTTCAACATCGGTCCGCCAGAGACGACGATCGCCGGCAAGTCGCAACTGGCGGCTCCCATGATCAGGGACGGCGTAGTTTTATCGCAGCCGCACATGAGCACCACTCCATCGATTGGGTTGCCGCGGATACTCTCCTCCACATCCATGCTCACGAGATTGCGGAACAACATGGCCGTGGGCCGGAGATTCGACTCTCCCGTTGACATCACCGGGAACTCCAACGGCAGCCCTCCGGCTTCCCACACCCCACGCTTCACTCTCTCTGCAAGCTCGCGAAGATGAGCATTGCAAGGGGTAAGCTCGGACCATGTATTGCAGATACCAATCACCGGCCGCCCCTCAAAGACATCAGCCGGCAGACCTTGATTCTTCATCCAACTGCGATGAATAAACCCGTCTTTGTTGTTTTTGCCGAACCATGCTGTGGAACGATACTTCCGCTTCTCATTTGGCATGACGGATCCTCGCTTGTCTTACCTGACAGTGCCCGGCGACGGCTTTTTTGTGGGTGATGCGCCGGATTGTCGCAAGATGTCCTCCGACGTCCGCGAAAGCATCGTCGTCATGGCGCTTTCTGCCAGCTTTCCCTTTCGGGCAGTCACCGCATCACACACCTTTTTGTGGAGCTTCAGACTCTGTAGATAGAGCTCATGATTGCTGCTGGTGAAGCGAAAACTTGCCCTCAACGCGCTCTGGATGACAGCACCAAAGGAGCGGAGAAATGGATTGTGGGTGGTATCGAGAAGCGCAAGGTGAAAGCTGAGATCCGCTTCCACAGACGCCGCCACATCGTCTGCCACGGCTTCCATCTGCAAGTAACAGGCTTGGATTCTCTGCAACTCCTCCGGCGTGCCGAATTCGGCTGCCATTCGCGCCGCGGCGGGTTCGACGAGCCGGCGAAAGTCGAGAAGATGTGAAAGCATCGAAGGAACTTCCGCACCAGTGAAGAACCATCCCAGGACTTCGGCGTCCAGCATGTTCCAATCGGTCGCCGGCCGCACCCGGGTGCCTGTCTTTCGCCTTACTTCTACCAACCCCTTTGATCCCAGCACCTTCATGGCTTCCCGCAAGACCGTGCGGCTCACACCAAACTTATTCCCCAGTTCGCTTTCATTGGGAAGAACCGTGCCGGGCGCCACGCTGCCGTCCGCAATCAGACCGCCAATACGGGCGGCAACCTGATGGTGCAAACTCCGGCGATCCTGCAAGGGAGAAACTGGGAGCGTCCATTTCGCTCTTCTTTTCACGCATTAGAGTATACATATGATGTATGTCTTCGCTATATTGATTGCGAAGACGTACCGCCTGGAGAAGAGCATGAAGTCCGGTCGATCGCCGCCGTCTCACGATGTCCGTCTTTGCCTGCGGCCTCAGGCCTCACGACAGCGCATCCTCATCAAGGCCTTGGGGCTTCCAATAAGCCTAAGCAGCGGCGTGGAGATCCAGTCCGCGGTGAGGTCCGTGACGACTGCGGCGCTTCTGCGCCCGGCGCAACGGATGCTTCCTGCCACCGCCAACTGCCGATCTGGCCCGTGCTTCCTCCCGACAAAGAGGAAATCCTCGCTACGGTGACCGCATGCCGGGAGGTTGGCGTTCCATCTTGCTGAACACATGTCTGGAGAATTCCAATGATTCCCGAAATGATCGCTGACTATGCCTGCAACATCGGCGAGAATCCGCTGTGGCATCCCACCGAGCAAAGGCTCTACTGGACGGATATCCCTACCGGGCGGCTCTTCCGCTTCGACCCGGCAACAGGAGAGCACTCCAGAATTTATCAAGGAAGGCAAGTTGGAGGCTTCACGTTTGAAGACAGCGGGGGGCTCCTCCTCTTCATGGACCGAGGAACCATCGCTCGTTGGAAAGACGGTATTTACTCGGAGATACTGCCTTTCATACCGAGTGAGCTTTCGTCACGTTTCAACGATGTCTTCGCAGACCCGGCCGGCCGCGTATTCTGCGGAACGATGTCTTCCGAACAGAGCAAAGGCAGGCTCTATCGACTGGATACCGATGGATCCCTGCATCTGTTGCTGCAGAATATCGGCTGCTCGAACGGAATGGCAATCAGCCGCGATCACACGGCATTCTTCTACACCGACTCTTTCGCAAGAGAGATATATCGCTTCGACTACGAACCGCAGTCGGGGAACATATCCAATCAGACTGTCTTCGCCCGCTTCCCTGAAGCAGATGGCTTGCCCGACGGAGCTACGCTCGACGCGGAAGGCCATCTCTGGTCAGCACTTTGGGATGGCGGTTCCATTGTTCGCCTTGACGAGAACGGGGCGGTTGCAGAGCGATTTCCGCTGCCTGTGCCGCAGGTAAGCAGCCTCACCTTTGGAGGACCAGACCTGCAGGACATCTATGTCACGACGGCAGGCGGTGAGGATAGGCAGCTTCATGGGTCTCTTGCCGGCGCACTGTTCCGATTCCGCAACCTCTATCGTGGCCTGCCGGAACATCTTTCACGAATCGGCGACCAGCCCATCGCTTTAACCCAACAACTGCAAGGAAAATGAGGTTCCGATGAATCAAATCGATCTGAAGGGACGGCATGCCGTCATCACCGGCGGCGCACAGGGTATCGGCCTGTCAGTCGCCGTCAGGCTCCTGGCCTCGGGGGCATCCGCAACCCTTTGGGATCGCGACAAAGGCGCGCTTGATATCGCCTTGGCTTCCATCACAGAAAAAGGAAGAGTATCCATCAGGGTGGTTGATGTCTCCGATCCGAAGAGCGTGGAGGAGGCTACGCTGGCAACGATCGAAGAGAGCGGAAGAATCGACCTCCTCGTGACAAGCGCCGGCATCGCTGGTCCCAATCATAAGACGTGGGAGTATCCCATCGACGCATGGAAGCAGATCATCGACATCAATCTCACGGGTGTTTACCTTTGCTGTCGGGCGATCGTTCCCTACATGTTGCGGCAGAACTATGGACGCATCGTCAACGTCGCCTCAATCGCCGGCAAAGAGGGTAACGCGAACGCGCCGGCATACAGCGCCTCAAAGGCCGGCGTGATTGCTCTCACAAAATCTCTTGGAAAGGAGACGGCGGATAAGAATATCGCCGTCAACTGCATCACACCGGCAGCGGCGCGAACCCGTATCTTTGACCAGATGTCGCAGGAACACATCGACTTCATGCTTTCCCGAATTCCCCGCGGACGCTTTCTTGAGGTTGATGAACTCAGTTCAATGGTCGCGTGGCTATTGTCCGAAGAGAACTCTTTCACCACCGCAGCAGTCTTTGACCTCAGCGGTGGCCGCGCCACCTATTAGAATTCACTCTGGAGAAGATATGAAGCTGCTACGATTCGGGAAGCCCGGGGCAGAGCGCCCCGGGGTGTTGGACCATGAAGGTAGAATCAGGGATCTATCGGGAGTTGTGCCTGATATTTCAGCAAAGGAATTGACCGCCCCTGCATTTGAGCGCCTCAGCTCGTTGGATCTCGCAACTTTGCCTCTTGTCGAGGGCGATCCTCGGATCGGTCCATGTATTGCTTCCGTCGGCAAATTCATCTGTATCGGCTTGAACTACTCCGATCATGCTGCAGAATCGGGAATGGCCGTGCCGAAGGAGCCGGTGGTCTTTATGAAGGCGACTTCGTCGATCATCGGTCCGAACGATAACGTCATGATTCCTCGAGACTCCCTCAAGACAGATTGGGAGGTAGAACTCGGTGTCGTCATCGGCCGAGAGGCCAGATATGTGGACGAGGCAGACGCTCTGTCCTATGTTGCCGGATATTGCGTCGTCAACGATCTTTCTGAGCGCGCCTTCCAACTCGAGGGAACCGGACAGTGGGTGAAGGGGAAGAGCGCGGATACCTTTGGACCGATCGGCCCATGGCTCGTAACTCCAGATGAAATTCCTGATCCTCAGAATCTTGACTTGTGGCTGGAGGTGGATTCGCATCGCTATCAGAACGGGTCGACCCGGACCATGGTCTTCTCTGTTGCCTTCCTCATCAGCTATCTCAGCCGGTTCATGAGCCTGCAACCCGGGGACATCATTTCGACAGGCACCCCGCCAGGCGTTGGCCTCGGACAAAATCCTCCGGTCTACCTTCGGGCCGGCCAAAAGATGCGTCTTGGAATCTCCGGTCTTGGCGAACAGAACCAGACCGTCGTTCCCTTCAAACTGTGATCGCTCGAACAGCTACGTGGGCTCGTCAAGAGCCGGCACTCCCCTGTAACGAGTCGGCTGTGTGCCAATGCCGACCGGGGCTACAGCCGGGCCGGGCGTTGTCGCAGTTCCTTGCCGCCTTGAGGGCGGCCTGAAGCACGGTTTCCGCACAGAACGGAGAAGGTCAGCCTGCGCCAAAGCTTCGGTGCACAGCCTCAGAAGTCTCTCGGCAAGCCGGCGGGAGCGGCCGGCGGAGCGGGTAGCTTCTTCGCAGCCTGCGCCGGCGTCGGATTCCCTCCGCCGCGCTGCAGCGTGATGGGCTGCGGCGGCGTCACCGGCGGCAGCGGAGCCACTGAACTCCGCCTTACGGTTACGTCTCCATCGGTGGTGGCAATGGTCACCGCCGGGCCACCCCCCGCCACCCGGCCTTGCAGGGTGCTCACGCTGTCCGTCTTCTGCGCGGAGAGGCCAAAGTCGTTCTCCATATCTCCGTTGCGTGTCCGCGCATCCAGGTCAAATCCGCTATCGCCCGGCAATCCAACATCGACCGAGCCATCATGATTCTCAATGGAGAGCACGTCCACCGGCGCCGTATGCGTCAACTCCACCGAACCGTTGCGGTCCGACACCGTTACGCTGCCCTGCACGCGATCCAGCGTAATATTCTTATCGACCGCCTTGACGACCACCGGTCCCACCAGTTCATTGGCGTCCAGACTATCGTTGTCCACATCGAACTCGTCCTCCAGACGCGCCGCGCTGAACTGCGTTCGGCTGGTCTCAAAGCGAATGGCTCCATCGATGTGCTCCAGGTCGGTCGAGCCGAAGAAATCGCCCTGCAGCGCCAGATCTCCGCTCACCTCGGAGATGTCGATATCTCCGCAGTGACCTTCGGCCACCACCGGCCCATGGATGCTATGCAGGGTCAGATTGGCATCATCGTCGTTCAAATGCAGGGTGACGCTGTTGTTCACTCCGCTGACATCCACATCCCCGTGATTGGCTGAGATCGTGACCGCTCCAGCCGTCTCGTTCACGGTCACATCGCCATGGTCGGCCACAATGGTCACGGCGGCGGTGTGGGGCAGCGTGACGGTAAGGTCCGCCTCACCGCCCTCCACATCGTTTCCGTTGAGGCTGAGCACGCCGTTCTTCATGGAAAAGGCCGGTTGCAGCGCGCGCATCTTTCGCTGCACCAGCACCTGATCCCAGGCGTGCGCCTCAGTGTGTACGCTCACATGCACCTGGCCGTCACTGCTGGATCCGGAGACTGTCACATCTCCGCGCGGGTTGTGAATCATCAGCGTGGTTCCCTGCGGAAGCACGTTGGCCATCGAACTGTCTGCATCGTAGCGTTCGCCGAACAGGGAGGCGAGTTCGGAAGAGCCGTCCGCCAGGCCGTCGTTTCGCCAGGCCAGCGCATCCTCCACCGGGCTCCAGAGCAGCCGCGCGCCCAGACCGGCCAGCGCCAGCAGCACCAGTAGGAAGACGAGGCCGCCGCCCAGCACGCGCCCCTGGCCGCTCGGCGCCGCCCCGCTCACCCCACCCCCGGGAGCCGAAGCGGCCAACCTCCCCGAGGCGAAGATCCGCTGGTCGGCCATCCATTCCAGCAGCAGAATCACGCCCGCGCCGATCATCACCAGCGGCCACCAGCGGCTGTACCAGCGCAGCGCAACCACCCAGCGGATCCGTCCCAGCTCCGAGAGGAGAATCGTGACGCCCAGGGCCAGGATCAGCAACGGCGCCACGATCGATCCGCGCTGCAATGCTCGCTGCTGCCGGCGCTGCCCGTCACGCAGTTGGCGGCGCAGCGCGCGTTGCCTCTGCTGCTCGATCCGAGCCTGGGCCCGCAGCATCTGCCGCTGGGCCCGCAGCGCTGCGCGGCTGTAACCTGGCGCATAAGGTCCCGGCGGCGATGGGGGCGGCTGCGGCGGATAGGAACTCATCGCCAACCTTGCCCCTCTGACGTTCCGCTCGGCTCGGCCGGCTGGGTATCTTCCTGCTCGCCGGACGGCGCCGCCGCAGCGCCCTTGGTCCCGCCCAGGTCATCCTGCGCAGCTCGATCCTCGGGCTTGCCCCACTCCGCCCGGGCCGGAACAGCCGCTCCTCCGCTCGCGCTCGGCACAGGGGTGGCAGCAGCGCTGCTGCCGGAGTCCCCGCTACAGGAGTTCGCAGGGGCTGGGGCCCAGGAATCCGGCCCAGCAGAATACGGCCCTGCCGGGCCCGGCCACGCCGGCGCAGAGGTGGCCATGCCCCGGCCCGCGCTCGCCAGCCGCTCCAGCAGCATCAACGCGCCCAGCAGAATCAGCAGGACCGCGGCCGTGACGCCGCCGCTTACGGCAAAGTTGGCCGCGTGCAGCGCCAGCATTACCGCGAGCGCCATCAGCAGGATGGGCAGGCGGATCGCGTTCAGCACCCGGCCCCGGGGGCGCAGACGGCGAACCAACACCCAGACGGAGAGCCCAGCGAAAAACAAAGGCGCCCACCAGTCGGTCAGCCTCCAGTCCGGCAGAAGGTTGGCGAGCAGGATGAGCGCACCCAGCCCGATCAGCCACAGGGCTCCTGCCGGAACCCGCCGTCCCGCTGGGGGGAAGCTCTGCGCTCCAGGGGCCGTTGCGCCAGGCGCGCTGCCGGCTCCCGCGCCGATTGCATAGCCCCGCTCCGCGCCGGTAAATGTCTCGACGTAGGCCGGCTGTCTCCACCCACCTGCCCCCGGCTGGCCTGTGGCTCCCGGCGGCGTGGCCGGCATGGGAACCGGTGGAACCACGCGGTTGGGCGTGGCAAAGGCAGACGGAGATACATAACCCGTCCAGCCCGGAGCCGCGCTCATCGGAGCCGTGCTCACCGGAGTTGGGTTCATCGCCGCATAGGCAGCCGGCGGCGCGGCCGGAGTCTCCTCAGCCGCCCAGCCGGAGATCGGCGGAGTTGCTGCCGCCGCCGAAGCGGGATAGCCTGCTGGGGATGTGGCGCTCTGCGCCGCTTGGGCCGGCGGCGCGGCCGGCACTCCGCCCCAGTTTCTGCCCAGGTTCATTCGCTCGCCAAGATCGTTGAACCCAAAGGCGTTGGGTAGCGGCAAGCCATCGCGGCGAGCCACCGCGGTGTGATAGGCCTCAAAGGCCATATAGAAGATCCATCCCCAGCAGAAGATCCACCCCAGACCGCTCACATTGTTGGCCACAAACGTCAGCATCACAAAGATCGCCAGATGCACGATGCCTTTGACGAACTGGCCGTTATACATCGCCCCCACCCCGGGGATGAATCCCAGAACGGCGGCCAGCGCCGGCCGCGGCTCATCTCCAGGGACTGTGGCCGCCGAAGCCGAGGACGAAGGAGGAACGTTTCTGGAAGCTCCCAGCGGAGAACCGGCCACCACTCGCGCCGTCAGGCAAGGCTCGCAGAAGACGCCCCCACCCACGCGGCGCACCGTCAGCTCGGTCAGGGGACGTCCGCAGTCCTGGCAGAAACCGGCTCGCGGAGCCGCCGCATCCGGCGCAGCCGATGCGCTCGCACTGCCGCCCGAACTCTCGGGAGCACTCTCATCCTCGGTTTTGGTAGGGTCCCTGTCCATGCTCGCCAAACTCTCTCTTCTCGCTTGCTTCCCGGGTCTTGATCCCCCTGCCGGCCCGGTCCTTCTCTGCCTCTGCCCTGCTTCCCGCTTGTCTCAATTCGGCGCTGCCCAGCTCGGATCCCGCCCCGCCTGCGTCTCGCTCTACTGTTCTCTCTTTGCGCTACTGCTCTCTTCTCTCTTTATCGGCGCCGGTCCGGGGAGTCGTCATTCATCGCGTCTTCACTGCGCAGCTCGTTGAGCCGCGACTCCACTTGATACACCGCGTGATTGTTCTGGAACAATCGGGCCGCGCTCGCATCGGCATCCGCCACGGTCCGCTTCAGCGCCGAGAAGCTCAGGTTCGCAGCCCTCAGATCCCGCAGTCGCACCCCAACCAGGTTCAACGTGAGGGCGATGGAGAAGAAGGCCATCGCCGCGGTCATCGCCAAGCGTGGTTGCGCAATCATCGCCCACGCCGACGCCCAGCTCGCTCTGGCGCGCAGGGCCAGACTGCGAGTCTCCAAACCCCGCGTCTCGGAACTCCGCGTCTGGGGGCGCCGGCCGTAGACCTGCCGCTCTGCATCCAGACTTGCATCCAGACTCAGGAAGGAACCCGGCGCAACCGCTCCGGCCCCGCGCCCAGAACGGCCAGAGCGGCCCGCATCCAGCCCGGGCAGCAGCGTCGTCCCAGCAACGGCCTCCCGCTCCGGCTCCGCAGGGGCTAGCCCGGAAGCGGCGCTCTCCGCTTCGGCTTGGGCGCCGGCTCCGGTAGTCACGGCCAGAACTCTGGCCAGCAAATCCGCCGGCGGCTCCAGCACCTGGCTCTTCAGCAGGCTCAACCAGGCCTCGCCGCGCTGGGCCTCCGCCAGTTCGCTCCGGCAGGCCGCGCAACTGGCGATGTGCCCTTCAAAAACCGCTCGTTCGGCCTCCTGCAGCGTGCCGTCTATGGCCTCCGCTAGCATCGTCCGGCAGACCAGGCAGGCTGCGGGAAGCTTCTCCTCACCCTCGGGATGCGGCATCATCGGCTCGAATTGGCTTCTGTTCGCCACTCACATCACCTGCCCTTCCAAACACCGCAGCAGCCTTGCCAGTTCGCTTCTCCCCCGGCTGATCCGGCTCTTCACCGTGCCCTGCGGAACCCCCAACACCTCGGCAATCTCTTTGTAATCCATATCCTGAAGATCGCGCAAAATCACCGCCTCGCGCAGCTCGGCGGAGAGACACCCCAGC
The DNA here is from genome assembly GCA_027335345.1 of Granulicella sp. Classification (GTDB taxonomy): domain Bacteria; phylum Acidobacteriota; class Terriglobia; order Terriglobales; family Acidobacteriaceae; genus Granulicella. Next base: position 16,000 of record DAHWOF010000010.1, read on the forward strand.
GCCTTCTGAATCTGGGCGCGCAGCTCGATGCCCGCCAGATGCTGCTCAGGGCTTCTTCCCCCATCGGCCAGCCGGTCCACCTTCCGCGGGCCTTCCTCGCCACCCTCCGGGCTCTCGTCCAGCGAGTCGCTGGCGCGATCCATCCGCGATCTGCGGTAGTGGTCCACCAGCATATTCCGGGTCAGAGTGGCCAGCCAGGTGGTAAAGCCGCCCCGCTCGGCATCGAAGCTTTCCAGGTTGCGATACATCTTGAGAAAGGCCTCCTGGGTCAGATCCTCGGCATCGCTCTGCGACCCGGTAAAGCGGTAGCAGATGGCATACACTCTGCGCTGCTGCGACCGCGCCAGTTGCTCCCATGCGCCGGCATCTCCCTGCAAGCATAGCCTCACCAGGGCGGCCAGCGCGCTCTGCTCGGCCTCCAGCGCAGCCCGGTCGGCCTGCGTCTGCGCGGCGCCCTGCGTCTGGGAGCGCAACTTTGGCTCTTCAGGCGGCATGTACGCCTCCTCCACAAGGCCCCTTCGGAAAATCCCCTTATCCAGCGGCGGGGCCTGAGGTCTCCTCTCCCCGGCCACCATCCTGCTGCCCGCCCGCACCAATGCGCTCGCCCGCTCTGCTGCCGGGCCGGGCTGCAGAGTCGCCCGGAACCGTGGGACTCCGCCCCGTCCAGGCACAACCGCCGGAATGGTTGCAGTCGCCATAAATTCCCATACGCAAGCTTCGCCTCCGCGGTTCCGCAAAGGCTGCCGGGCCCCGGCTACGGCTTGATCACGCCGCAGGCGATCCGGTTGCCGGTATCTCCGTACGGGTCGGTCTTCTGGTCATCGGGCCGCCGATGGATCACAATCGATGTTCCGCCGTGCAGAAAGAGTGAGTCCGGAGCGTTGGGATCGAGCGAAACCGTGCGCAAAACGTACGTGGCCTCGCCTTCATGATCTTCATCGATGGAGATGCCTCCGGGAAAGTCTCCATTGTGATGTCCTTTCGGATTGAGAAATCCATGTTCCTTTCCACTCGGATTGAAGTGCCCGCCGGCGCCCTCGAAGTCGGGCCGGTCGCAGACCGGATTCTCATGGATGATGATGGCGTGCTCGCCAAAGCGCACGTTCTGGAGATCGAGGTGAACCTTCACTCCCTTCTTGACGGTCTTGAAGGTGGCATAGCCGGCATCCTGCCCGTAGGAGTTGATCAGCCGCACTTTGATCTTCTTCGGCCCGGCCGGCGCCTGCGCGGCAGCGGCAGACAGGGCCGTCGCCAGCAGCAGTGGGGGCAGCAGCCAACTCAGTCGCATCGGGTCCGGTCGCATTGGGAAACCTCCGCCAGGCAAGCCCAGAATACCCCAGTTATCCACCGTTGGCCTGGAAGTTAAGATAGGGCCTGATATGGCGGATCCACAAATGCCCGGCGTTCTGGAAGTGATCACCGGCCCCATGTTCTCCGGCAAGAGCGAGGAGTTGATCCGTCGCCTCAAGCGCGCCCGCATCGCCCGCCAGCGGGTCCTCTGCTTCAAGCCGGACATCGATCTCCGCTACAACCAGACTGCCATTGCCAGCCACAGCTCCCAGACCCACGAAGCCACTCCCGTGGCCAGCCTGGAAGATCTGCGCGAGGCCCTTTATCCGCAACTGGATCAGGTGGATGTGATTGGCGTCGATGAGGTCCAGTTCTTCTCCGCCGCTATCCTTCCCCTGGCGGTGCAACTCATTGCCCTGGGCAAGCGGGTGATCATGGCGGGCCTGGACACCACCTTTGCGGGCGAGCCCTTTGGCCCGGTGCCGAATCTGATGGCCATCGCCGACACGGTGAGCAAACTCTCCGCGGTTTGCATGGTCTGCGGGGCTGCAGCCATTCACACCCAGCGCCTCAGCCACAGCCGCGAGCTGGTGGTGGTCGGCGCCGCGGGGCTCTATGAAGCGCGCTGCCGGGCCCACTTCCATCCCTTTGTGGATGAGCAAGCCTCGGAGCAGTTGAAGCTGCCCGCGCTGTAGCGGCTCCTCGAACCTATCGCGCGGCCATCACCGCGGCGCTGCCCAACGCGGCCGCCAGCGCCAGCGGCATGGCCACCATGCCCACCTTCAAAAACTTCCATCCACTCATATCGATCCCCTCCTTGCGCAGGGCGGCAAGCCACAGGATCGTCGCCAGCGATCCGGTGACCGAGAGGTTCGGCCCCAGGTCAATGCCCATCATCGCCGCCTGCGCCAACAATCCCCGTACGTGCGCCGCCTGAACCGCGCCCCCGGCGATCAGTCCGAGGGGCAGGTTGTTCACCAGATTGTTGAACACGCCCAGCGCCAGCCCTACGGCCATGGCCGCCGTGACGGCGGGCAGCCGCTGTGCCTCAACCAGCCAGCTTTGCATCATCTTCAAGGCCCCCTGGGCCTCTACCGCGTTGACCAGCACAAACAGGCCGGCCACCAGCAGAATCGTGCTCCAGCTTACCTCCCGCAGCAGCGGCCGCGGATCTCTCCGCTCATACAGCGAGGCAGCGGCGGTGATCGCCAGCCCCGCCAGCAGCGTGGGCAGGCCCAGCTCCATCCGCAGCGCAGAGGCCGCCAGCAGCACCAGGATCACCAGCCCCAACCCCCAAAGAACCAGTCTTCCTCCCGCGCTCAGCGTCACCCTTTCCACCTGCTCCTGAATGGCGCCGCGCAACTGCCTGCGGAAGATCACCCGCAGCACGGCAAAGGTCATCCCGATGGCCGCCAGCGATGGCACGGCAAACCACCGCAGCCACATCCACAGCGGGGGCATGCCGGCGTGGAAGACCACCAGATTCGCAGGATTGGAGATGGGCAGAACAAAGCTGGCCGCGTTGGCCATCAGGGCGCAGAGAAAGAGATACGGCGGAGGAGACAGGCGAGCCTTGCGCACCACCGCCAGGATCGCCGGCGTCAGCACCACCGCCGTCGCATCGTTGGAGAGCAGCGCCGTCACCAGAACCCCCACCAGAGTGACCGTGCCGAACAGCCGCGAGCAGGAGCCTTTGGCGTCCTGCATCGCCAGGGAGGAGAGCCAATCGAAGACCCCGTGCTCGCGCGCCAGCTCGGCGAGCAGCATCATGCCGATCAGGAAAAGGGACACATCGGTTCCCTGGCCAACGGCGTGCAGCGCAGCCTTCACCGAGGTCCGGCCCAGCGCGACCAGCAGCAGCGCGCCTCCCGCTACCCACCAAGCCTCCGCCACTTGCCACGGACGCAGCAGCATCAGCAGCAGGCTCAGGGCCACAATGGACGGCAGCAGGATGGCGGACAAAGAGACGTGGGAGATCAGCATGGGCATGCAGAAGTCATTCTCGCAAACAGCGCCTCACTCCGCTCCGTCCTGGGCCGCAGACGGCGCGCTCCGCAACTCCTCCACCAGGCGGGTGACCGCTCCGGAATCGATAGTATGCGCCGCCAGACCGACGCCGCTCGGCATATCCTTGGCAACCCCGGCGACCACCAGCACAGCGGCGGCGTTCAGCACAGCCACATCCCTGGGTGGGCCTTTTTTCCCGGAGAAGATCTCGGTCAGGATCATCGCATTGTCGGCTGCGTTCCCGCCCTGCAAGGCAGTCCGCGGAGCACGCTGAAGGCCGCAGCTCTCGGGCGTGAGCGTATACTGCCGGATCACGCCGCTCCGCACCTCGGCAACTTCGCTGGGACCGGAGATGGCCAGCTCATCCAATCCGCCGTCGCCGTGCACCACCATGGCGTGCCGAATCTCCAGCATCGTCATCGCCTGGGCCACCAGAGGAGCCAGCCGCGATTGGTAGACGCCCATCACCTGGCGGCGCGCGCCGGCCGGATTGAGCAGCGGACCAAGGATGTGCAGAACGGAGCGCACCCCCAGCGCCCTGCGCACGGGAGCCACCACTCTGAGCTGAGGATGATGCGCGGGAGCCAGCAGAAAGACGAAACCCTGCCGGCGCAGCGCTCGGGCGGCCGCAGCGGAGTCAAGCTCAATTGGAATGCCCAGCGCCTCCAGAACATCGGCCGAACCACAGCGCGAGGTGATGGCCCGATTCCCATGCTTGGCCACGCGCGCTCCGGCCGCGGCGGCGATCAGCGCCGCAGCCGTGGAGATGTTGAAGCTGCCGCTGGAGTCGCCTCCAGTGCCGCACGTGTCCACCAGCTCGTCTCGCTCTTCGTCGCTGAGCGCCAGCATCTTTGCCGAACCGCGCAGCGTAAGGGCAAAGCCGGCGATCTCCCGAGACGTCTCTCCGCGGCCGGCCAAGGCGCCCAGCAGCGCAGCCATCTCGATCTCGCTCGCCTCTCCGGCAAGAATGGCGCTCATGAGCGCCGATGCATCCTCAAACGAAAGCTTCTCTTGCTCTTCGAGGATTCGGCGCAGGTGGTGTGTGATGGGCATCGCCCCTCCAAGCGTATCATTCAGAGAGAGGGCGATGGCGCCACTCGCGCTATCGCCCGCATGAGGCGATGCCCCGCAGCTTCGTTTGCCGGAACTGAATGGGACTCAATAGCATTTGGAGCTTGAAGATGTGGTGCCTCGCATCTTCACCCAACTTGAGACGCTGGAGATGGAATGAAGATCCACGAATACCAGGGGAAAGAGATTCTACGCAACTTTGGGGTAGCCGTTCCCGAGGGTGAGATGGCGACCACACTGGAGCAGGCCTACACCGCAGCCGATCAACTTTTTTCCAGCGGCCACAAAGTCGTGGTGGTCAAGGCTCAGATTCACGCCGGGGGACGAGGCAAGGGGGGTGGGGTCAAGCTGGTCAAGACGTTGGAAGAGGCTGCGGCAGCTTCCAAGGCCATTTTGGGCATGCAACTGGTCACCCACCAGACCGGGCCGCATGGTCAGCGCGTGCGCCGTCTGCTGATTGAGGCTGGATCGGAGATTGACCGCGAGCTTTATCTGGGGCTCGTGGTGGACAGAGCTTCGGGCCAGGTGGTGTTCATGGCCTCGCCGGCCGGCGGCATGGAGATTGAGGACGTAGCCCACGAGACGCCCGAGAAGATCTACAAGGAATATGTGGATCCCAGAACCGGATTTCAGCCCTTCCAGGCGAGGAAGCTGGCCTTCAAGCTGGGCTTGGAGCCCTCCCAGATCGGCGAGGCCGTCAAATGCATGATGGGCATGTACCGCGCCTTCATCGACTCCGACTGCACCCTGATGGAGATCAATCCCTTCATCTCCACCAAAGACCACAAGCTGCTGGCGCTGGACTGCAAGATGAACTTCGACGATAACGCGATGTTCCGGCACAAGCTGCTGCGGGAGTTGCGGGATATCTCGGAAGAGGATCCCCTAGAGGTGGAGGCCAGCAAGTACGCGCTGAACTACATCAAGCTGGAGGGCTCCATCGCCTGCATGGTGAACGGCGCCGGCCTGGCCATGGCCACCATGGACATCATCAAGTACGCCGGTGGAGCGCCGGCCAACTTTCTCGATGTAGGCGGAGGAGCCTCGCAGGAACAGATTGAGAACGCCTTTGGGATTCTGCTCAGCGACTCTAATGTGAAGGCGATCTTCATCAATATCTTTGGCGGAATTCTGCGTGTGGATGTGTTGGCGCAGGGCGTGGTCAACGCTGCCAAAAACCTCAAGGTCTCTCTGCCCATCGTCTTGCGCCTGGAGGGCACCAACGTGGAAGAAGGCAGGAAGATCCTGGCGGAGTCCGGCCTGAACTTCCAGGTGGGCGCCACCATGAAGGAGGCTGCGGACCTGGTGGTTGCAGCCGCCAAGAGCGCCTTGCGGCGGGATGACTAGCAAGCCCCGCAACGAGCCTTCCGGGCAGCACAGCAGAAATCGTCGTCCGCTCTCGGGCAGCATCCAACAGGAATGACGAAGTGGAAGAGAGAGCATCCGACAGATAAATTCGAGCCGGCAGACGGGCTCTCGCAAGACGATCTCCCAGTCAGGTCTGCCAGCCGCTCGTTCCAAGACAAGTTTCCAAGGAGAGAAAAGGTACATGTCAGTACTCGTCGGCAAAGGAACTCGGCTCATTGTGCAGGGAATCACCGGACGTGAAGGTTCGTTTCATGCCCGGGGCTGCGCGGACTATGGAACCAAGGTTGTCGGTGGCGTGACGCCCGGCAAGGGAGGCATGACCTTCGAAGGTTGGCCCGTCTTCAACACGGTGGAGGAGGCGGTGCGTGAAACCGGCGCCAACGCGACCGTGATCTTTGTGCCTCCGCCGGCCGCAGCCGATGGAATCCTGGAGGCCGCAGCCTCCGGCATTCCCCTCATCGTCTGCATCACGGAAGGGATTCCCGTGCTGGACATGGTGCGGGTCTGGGAGGTCGTGAAGAACTCCAGCTCGCGCCTGATCGGGCCCAACTGCCCCGGGGTCATCTCCCCCGGCAAAGCCAAGATCGGCATCATGCCCGGACTGATTCACAAGGAAGGTTCCGTCGGGATCATCTCGCGCTCCGGGACACTGACCTATGAAGCGGTCTATCAATTGTCCGAGCGCGGCATCGGTCAGTCCACAGCCATCGGCATCGGCGGCGACCCGATCGTCGGAACCACCCACGTGGATGCGCTCAAGCTGCTCAATGAGGATCCGGATACCGAGGCGATCGTCATGATTGGAGAGATCGGCGGCACCAACGAAGAGGCTGCCGCCGCCTACATCCGCGAGCATGTCAAGAAGCCGGTGGTTGGCTTCATCGCCGGACAGACGGCGCCTCCGGGACGGCGCATGGGCCACGCCGGCGCCATCATCTCCGGCGGCGAGGGAACCGCGCAGAGCAAGATGGAGGCGATGCGCGCCGCCGGAATCCATGTGGCCGTCTCGCCCGCTGAGATCGGCGCGACCATGCAGCGCGTCATGGGCAAGTAACCCAGCCAGAAGCCGGGGAGGTCTGCGCAAGACGCGCCGAAGCAGCCGGCTTCGGCGTGTCTTGTTTTAAGCCCTACCTTCCCTGCGCGCGGGAGTAATACGCCCACGCGATGGCGAACATGATGGCGACCATCAGCGCCAGCTCGGCGTGGGGCCGGTTGTGGTAGTGAAGGTTGACGATGGCGTCGAAGGTCCAAGCTGCGGAACCAACCGCCCAAATCCATGCTGTGCGACGCATCCTCTCTCCAGGGAAACTTCAGCTAGCACCCGCAGCATCGCTCGGAACCATGCCCCAAGCCTAAAACTCGCTCTCGGCACAGCATATGACGGTCTTGATTCAATTCCCACTTCGTCCTCAGGCTCATGCATCAGAACAGCCCGGCGGCCAACATAGCCATCCTCCGCACCTTGCGCATGCCGCTTGAGAGCACACGGGGAGACAGTCGAACAGCCTCTCCGATAGACTTGTCACCGTGCCGATTCACTTCGGCTGGCTCACGCGGCGAGCCTCGCCTTGCGTTCCCGCTCCAGCGAGCCTGCCGCCGCAGGATTCACCATCGCTTCACAACCATCTGTTCAGTTTGCCCTAGAGGAGATTCAGCGTGCGCCGCTCTCAGCCAATCGCCAACTTCGCCCTTCCGGCCGCCAGCTTCACGCTTCTGGCCGCGATCTTCGCCCTCGCCACCCCCAGGCTCTCCGCGCAGAACAGCGCACCGCCCCACTGGGTTGCAACCTGGTCCACTGCGCCAGTGGCAGAGGTCAACCGGCATGATGCCTTCACCGTTCCCAGCACGCTTCGCCAGATTGTTCACCTCTCCCTGGGCGGAACCGAGATCCGTGTGACGCTCACCAACGAGCTGGGCGTGAACTCCCTGAACATCGCTGGGGCCGCAGTAGCGATCCCGGCGACGGACTGGAACGGCGGAGCCATTCAGCCTGGGTCCTCCGTCGCGCTCACCTTCAATGGCAAGCCTGCCATCACCATTCCTCCCGGCGCGGTCGCGGTCAGCGATCCTGTCAAGATAACCTTGGCTCCGCTCTCCAACCTCGCCATCACTCTCAGCATTCCTGGCCAGAAGATCGCTACCCTTACGCAGCATGATATGGCCCTCCAGACCAACTACGTCTCGGCAGGCTCGCCGATCGACGCCGTCACTCTCAACGATCCCGGCAAGATGGGCGCCTATGACTTCCTCAAGGATGTTGAGGTGGCGGCGCCGCACGGAGCAGCGGTAGTCGCCTTCGGCGACAGCATCACCGACGGCTGGCACAGCACCAGCGGCGCCAACTCCACCTGGCCCGATGATCTGGCCGGCCGCCTGCAGGCAGACCCCGCCACCCGTAATCTGGGCGTCATTAACATGGGCATCAGCGGCAACCGCGTCCTGCACGACGGCTGGGGTCCCAACGCTCTCTCCCGCTTTGACAGTGAGGTGCTGGCGCCTCCGGGCGTCAAGTACGTCATCATTCTGGAGTCGATCAACGACATCGGCGTGGCCTACGATTCCACCAATCCCCATGACATCGTCACCGCGCAGAACCTGATCACCGGCATCGCGCAGATGGCCGCCCGCGCCCACGCCCACGGCATCAAGGTCTTCGGCGCCACGCTGACGCCCTACATGGGGGCCAAGTACGCATCGCCGGCCGGCAACGCGGTCCGCCAGGCCGTCAACCACTGGATACGCACCACCCGGCAACTCGACGGCTTTGTCGACTTCGCCAAAGCGACGCGCGACCCGTCCAACCCGAGCGCCTTTGCTCCCGCCTACGACTGCGGCGATCACTTGCACCCAAACGACGCAGGCTTCCGCGCCATGGTCGCCGCCATCCCTCTCAGCCTCTTCCAGTAGGCTAACTGCATCGTGGAACAAGACCGGCCCTGGCGGCAGAGCCGCCAGGGCCGGCTACGGCTCCGCCGAGATTCGATTCTGGCCGAGATCCGACTTCGGAGGTCCGGCCACGCCGCTCGCCGCACCCTCAAACCATCCATGCTCCCTCGGCTTCCGCCCTCTTCCAGATCACCGCTTGGAGGCTGCGCTGGAAGATCCCATGCATCAGAAGGTTCAGCTTGCGTTCGCCCAGGCCGATGGAACCTTCCCACGGAGGCGCAGGCCGAAGCCTGCCCTTCATGGCTTCGGCGCCTCTTGAAACCCAAAGAGCGGCCGCTCCATGTTCGACAACTGCCCAGGCGCCCTCGGACACTGCCGGACGGTGCGTGGCAAAGAGTTGCGGCCAGGGGCAATCTTTCGCGTAGATACTGGATACTGAACAAGCACGGAGGCAGCCGTGAGCAAAGATCACAAATTGCCGCGCCGAGAGTTTCTCAAACAGGCGGCGGTGACCCTTGGAGCAGCGGCACAGCCGGGACAATGGCCGCTGCCGGGCCAAGCAGCCGATACAGAGGCGCCGGACGAAGCGGCTGCGAGTTCCGCCCTTTCGGGAGGGGTTGCGTATCCAAGGGTGTTTACAGGCTCCCATCTGAAGATGATCTCCTTCCCCTTGGGAGGCGTAGCCGCCGGCAGCCTGGGCCTGGGCGGCCGTGGCCAACTGCGCGACTGGGAGATCTTCAATCGCCCAAATCTGGGATTCTCTCCCGAATATGCCTTTCCCGCGATCTGGGCGCAGTCCCAGGACGCTCCGCCCATCGCGCATGTGCTGGAATCGCGCATCCTGCCTCCTTATCAGGGAGAAGAGGGTTTGGGTTGGCAAAACGCGCCGGGGTTGACTCGTCTGGAGGGAGCAACCTTCACCGGTGAGTATCCGCTGGCGCATCTCGATTTCCAGGATGCCAGACTGCCCGTCCAGGTGAGCCTCGACGCCTTCTCACCGTTTATCCCCCATGATCCGGATGACTCAGGATTGCCCGTCGCCGTTTTGCGTTATCGCGTGCAGAACCCTGGGCTGAAGACGGTCAAGGTGGGTATCTGCTTCTCCATCGATAACCCGGTCAACGACGGAACTTCGGAGATGGTGAGCAAGCGGTTGAATGAGTATCGAATGCAAGGACGGCTCCATGGGCTCGCCATGAGCAATCCCGGGTTGCCGCAGGACGATCCGATGCAGGGTAGTTTCGTCCTGGCGGCAGTACCGGATGCCGGCGCGAAGATGACCTTTTGGCGTGGCTGGCCGCAAGGCGCCTGGTGGAGTTCGCCCCTGCTGTTCTGGGATGCCTTTTCGGCCAAGGGACAGCTCGATGGTGAGCCCGAGGAGCGGAATCGGGTTGGGTCCCTCTGCCAATCCGCTTCGCTGGCCGCAGGCCAGTCCCGCCACTTCACGTTTCTGCTGGCCTGGCACTTTCCGAATCGCACGCCGCAGTGGTGCGGATGGCAAGCGCCGGCGGGCAAAGAGAAGACATTGATTGGCAACTTCTACTCTCGGCGCTTCCAGGATGCCTGGGACGCAGCCTTCTACACGGCTAACCATCTTGAAGATCTGGAGCGCAGAACTCGCCAGTTCTGCCAGACCTTCCGCGAAAGCACCCTACCCGATGCCGTGAAGGAAGCGGCTGGCGCCAACCTGTCCACGCTGGCTTCCACCACCTGCTTTCGCACCGCGGACGGAGAGTTTCACGGATTCGAAGGCAGCAACAACAGCGCCGGCTGCTGCTTTGGCAACTGCACCCATGTCTGGAGTTACGAGACGGTTACCGCATTTCTGTTTCCCTCCTTCGCCTTGTCGCTGCGCAAAGCAGCCTTTGGATACTCTGAGGACGAAACCGGGGCGATCCACTCCCGCCAACTGCTTCCCGATGGCATCGATAGAACCCCGATCATCGCCGCGGACGGCCATATGGGGCAGATCATGCACGCCTATCTTGACTGGAGGCTCTCGGGAGACAGGGATTGGCTGCGCTCGATGTGGCCGCGAATCCGCGAGGCGGTGTCGTTTGCCTGGGTCCAGGGCGGGTGGGACCCGGAGCGGCGCGGCGTCGCGATCGGTGTGCAGAACAATACCTATGATGTGGCGTTTTTCGGTCCAAACCCGCTATGCGGCATCTACTACCTCGGCGCGCTCCGAGCCGCGGAGGAGATGGCGCTGGCCGTGGAAGATCGCTCCATGGCGGCGGAGTACAGACAGCTCTTTGAGCAAGGCCGCCAGTGGATCGATGCGAACCTGTTCAATTCGGAGTTCTACATTCAGCAGATCAAGGGATTTTCTCTGGAGCAGATCTATCCCAGCCTGCGCATCGGGGCTCACGGCTTGAATCCGGAACGTCCGCAGTTCCAGTTGGGCGAAGGCTGTCTGGTGGATCAGATGATCGGGCAATATCTGGCCTGTGTGATGAATCTGGGAGACCTGGTTTCTCCCGAGCATGTGCGGGAGACGCTGAAGTCCATCTACACCTATAACCACAAGCCGACTTTGGTGGACCATAACAGCGTGGAGCGGACCTTCGCCTTGAACGGCGAAGCAGCGCTTGTGATCTGTGATTACGGCAGCGGATCTCGCCCACGCATCCCATTTCCGTATTTTGCCGAGGTGATGACCGGCTTCGAGTACTCGGCTGCGACGCTGATGCTGTACTACGGGATGGTCTCCGAGGGCGTGGAGTGCATTCACAACGTTCGCGCCAGATACGACGGCGAAAAACGCAACCCATGGGACGAGGCGGAGTGTGGACACCACTATGCGAGAGCGATGGCCTCGTGGTCTGCCGTGGTCGCCCTCAGCGGATTCGACTTCGATGGAAACCGGGAAGCGGTGGTTGCAGTCCCGCGAGTGGCTCACCAGACCTTCCGCTGCTTCTGGGCATCGGGCGCCGGGTGGGGGTCATTCTCTTATGATGAAAACGCGCATGGCCGCCAGTTTACGCTCCAGGTGCTGGAAGGCAGTCTCGCCTGCCGTTCCTGCGAGATCAGCGGCACGGGTAAGGCAACCAGGGCCCACAACAACGGCGCAATCCAGGCACATACGAGCGACGCCGCCGCCGGCCGCACCGTCTTCCGCTTCCATCAGCCCCTGAGATTGACAGCGCGCAGCAATCTTGTGCTGGAGTTGCAGGCTTAATTTCTGCCCTGGCTTGCCGCAAACCGAGGCTGGCGATAGCGCCAGAATCGGACCGGCGGCTCGCCACGGCTGGGTGGTGGATTTTTCCACCAGCATCACGGAGATTGTTGCGTCAGTTGGGACAGACAGGGCGGAAAGGCGCTGTCACTCCGGGCGGAGGAACATGGACTCATCTGCTCTCGATCGGTAGACGACCGAGCAAGCCGTCGTAGCCGAGCCTCAAAGCGCCGGCCCGTGGCAGCAGCTGCCGATCGCTCAGACCCGCTATCCCGGCAGCCTGTAGCCATGTGATCTTCTTGTTCTTAGCAAGTGAAATGTCCGGTTTGGGTCTGGAGGCCCGCTTTCGCTGAAGTTTTTGGAACATCTTTTCAGCCACCTTTTCCTGGGCTGAAGTTTTCCGCGCATCGCAGGCCGGAGATGCTCTCTGCCAGGCGTCAACAGACGCAAAAGCGGCGCGGGAGCTGATATCCTCCCGCGCCGCTAGCTGAGTTGGGCCGTTGGTTAGAAGAGAATGTGGACGCCCAGTTGTAGTTGGCGAGAGCTGTTCAACTGAGAGGTCACGTGGGAGAAGGCAGAGGACGTCGGATTCAGGTTCGCGCCGCCGAACTGCGGGTGGTTGAGAATGTTGAAGGCATCGATTCGAGGCTGGATCACAAGCCGCCCCAGAGCGAAGTTTTTCAGCAAGGACATATCCAGGTTGTTGGTGGGATCCGACCGCAGCAGGAACTGCGGGAAGGTGCGGAAGTTGGCGAAGTTCGGCTGATCGGGCCCCGTGTAGAAGTTGGCCGTGTTGAAGGTGTCGCCAAGATAGTTGTGAGGATTGTTGTTGAAGTCGTGGTAGTTGCCGGTGTAGTACACGTTGCCCCACTGGAGCGGCGTGCCGGAGAGATACTCATAGATGGTGGAGATGCTGAAGCCGCCGATCAGCTCATCGGCAAGCTTTGAGTTATGGAAGAAGCGCTGTCCTCTGCCGAACGGAAGCATGTAAATTCCCGTCAGAGACGCGTTGACCGGAAAGTCCGAGGTCGTCTCTTCATAAGAAAGCGGCCCACCGGGATTGAGCTGCACCGTATTACCCAGATTGCGGGAGTAGATGTAGTTGAACTCGAACTGGAGTCCATGGGACATGTTCTTACGCACCCTTCCCATGATTGAGTTGAAGTTGTTTCCTACCGCCGGAATCGAGTCTTCCGAAACGCTGGTGTAATCCGGATAGGTGTTCATCAGGGAGATGGCCGCCAAATTATGCGAGGTGTTGAGTGCGGAGGTAGTGGCCGGCCCGATATTCATCGTGTGGTAGAAGGGATTGGGTACGGATGCGAACAGCTCATCCTCTACGCCCACATCCAACAGAGGCGATCTGCTGAGATAGGGTAGATAACCGGCGGCGCTCACGTTGTTGTTATAGCTGTTATGAACCTGGTGCGCTCCCTCAAAGGTCACCTCCACCAGCCACGTGCTCGAGATCTGCTTCTGGATGTCAAGCTCATAGTGCTCCGAGTAAGGCACTTTCACGTGCGCGAGATAGGTGACGCTGCTTCCGAGCTGGGTGTTGATCCCGTACTCCGATCCATAAGGCTGAACAATGGGATTCGTAGCCGTCGGAAATGGATCGGAGAGCGTGGTGGCCGGGGTGAGGTCGTCATCATAGCTCCCCACAAAGCCGGTTTGTTGAGAGAAGCCGTACTGCGGCCCCCAGTTGCTGGGGTAATCCGTGAAGGGATTTACATAGACAGCAAAGCCTCCGCGAATGGCCAGAGTGCCATGGCCGAAGCCCGGCGAGTACGCAAAGCCGATGCGAGGGCTGATATAGACGGGAGGAAGAGAGTAAGCCGAACGGTTTGACCCGCTGGCGAAGATCTCATTTCCGGTCGAAAGGAAGTCGGCTACCGGAACTTCCGCAATGGGAGATTGCGCGTAGTTGGCTTCGGCGGCAGTGGTGGAGAAGTTAGGAGCCGTCGGATCAAAGTTCACCCACATGCGGTTGTTGCTCTCAACGTCCGGCGTCTCATGATCGATTCGAAGGCCGTCGCTGAATGTGAAGTTGCGCGAGACTCTCCAGTCATCCTGAGCAAAGAAGGCGCTGTACCAACTATCGTACTGGAACTTGGTGGCGACGTTGTAGGCTCCGGAGCTTGGCAGGCCGAGCTCAAACAAGGCGAAGGCGCCGCCGAACAACTGGTTGGCGCCCGGAGTGGTGGTGGTGCAGGTCTCGCATCCTGGACCGGAGGTGACGAAGGACTCCGCCCCGGCGTTGAAGCTGTAAGAGCCGTCGGCTGCTCCCGGATTCACCGTGGATTCCTTATACGACCGGATATCTGCTCCGGCCTTGAAGGTGTGGTTGCCCCACACTTTGGTGAGCACCTCGTACAACTGAATCGTGTCGAAGTCTTCCGTCGATCCCGGCGTGCCGCTCAGCGTCTGGATGTTGGACGCATCGCTGAAGCTCATCTGGGGAAGCGCATAGAGCACGGAGTTGGATGCGATATACGAAGGCATGCCGGTAACAGTCGGATTGATTCCTTGACTGGTCGGTTCTGAATCCGTCGCGTATCGGCTGAAGCCAAGCCGGGACTCAAGGGTGAACGATGGAGAGAACGTGTGAACATCGTCGATCTGGCCGCCCCAAAGGATGGTGTCCTGAGTAAATCCGGTCAGAGAGTTGTTGAAGGTCTGTTGCGATGTGGAAGTGTAGTTGCTCCGATGAGCTTCAAACCTCATCTTGTTGGAGGTTGTGATGTTCCAGTCCAGGGTGCCTTCATTCGAACTGTAGTTGTTAGTGGTCGGATCGCTGGAGAAGAAGTTGTTTTCGCCGTCTGCTTCGGTGGAGGCTCCGGAAAAGTTCGGTAAAGGCATCTTGTTCAGGTAATACTGCGCGATGGGATTGATGGTGAGCGGGTTGCCGCTGGCGTCGGTTGCGGTGGAGGTGCAGTAGGAGCTGGTGACCAGGCAGTTATTGGGAATGGGGGAACGGCTGACCTCACCGGTAGGCGTAAGGACCGCGGTAAATGGATTGAAGAGCTGGTTCTTCGGGCTGATATCCAGCAGCGCACCGAAGTCGCCAGCCCGCTCAGCCGCTGTCGGCACGCTCTCAATTACCGTATGCGGCTCTTTCCCGAAATAGCCTTCATAGGCGTAGAAGAAGAAGAGCTTGTTTCGGCCATTGAACACATGGGGAATCAGGACTGGGCCGCCGATCGTCCCACCAACTTGATTGAAGTGCACCGAAACCTGCTGGGTTCCCGCCGGCTGAAAGAAGGGATTCGCCGTAAGAGGGCGGGAACCGGCGTAGTACTCCGAAGCCGTACCGTGGAATTGGTTGGTGCCGCCCTTGGTGGTGATGTTCACGAAACCTCCGACGGTATCGCCCATCGCCGCATTGGCGGAGAAGTCGTCCACGCGAACCGCATCCACAGAGTCCAACTCAGGGCTGTAACCAGCGGTGCGGCTGCCATCTTCCATATTGGGAACGCCGTTCATCAGCAGCTCATTGGAGGATGAGTTTCCGCCGCCCAGGGAGAAGTCATCGGCAACCGAGTTATCGAACGGCGTGGTCTGCGACTGAGAGTGCTTGCCCTTGGCCACCGCGCCATACTCCAGATGGGCAAAGCCCAACGGCGCACGACCGTTGCTGGGAAGGTCTTCCGCTTCCTCGGCGGTCAGCGTCTCCCCAACGGTCGCATTGGCGATGTTGATCAAGGGCGTATTGCCGCTAACGACCACCGACTGGGTGGCGACGCCAATCTCCAGGGGCACGTTGATGGTGAGAACCTGCTCGGTCTTCAGGATCAGACCGGTGTGCTCATACTTCCGGAATCCCGGCGCCTCCACGGTGATCGAGTAGACTCCGGAGAGAAGATGCGGCACGTCATACACGCCGGCTGAGTTGCTGACGCTGTAAGACGTGGCTCCGGTCTGGGTGTCCGTGATCGTAATCTTCGCCCCAGGGATCACCGCACCGGAGGGGTCCGTGACTCGGCCCGTCAGCGTGCCTCGGGTGATCTGCGCCGAGGCTGCGGTTCCGGCCAGCAGTATGAAGACGAACAGGACGAGGAGAGTAGGGTGGGATGAGTTACGGCGGGATGCATCAGCACTCCCGGCCGGGGAGAATCGCCCGTGCCGTCCGCCGCGCACACTGGACCCGTGGGAGACTTGCGCTTGCGTGTGAATGACTTTCATCAGATGTTCCTCTCGTTGCATTGAAGACCTGTCTTGCCTAGCTATGAAGAAACTGGAGTTATGGCGTCATTGTGGTTCAGTGGATCAATAATTTCCAAAAAGGTCTCTGTTCTGGAAAATCTAAAAGTTGTATGGCGCTCGTGAACGTAGTTTGTTCTTACGCCCGTTGTCAAGATGAAATCGCCTTGTTTCTGTCTTTGGTGAATATTTATGCCGCAGCGCTGCTGCCTTGGAACCGCCGGGCCACATCGCTCAGCCGTTTCTACAACCCGTCAAGGGCTCAAACCTATGATTTTGTGCTGGATGAAGATGACGCCGACGGTAAGCCTCAGCGAGCGGCGATGGCGAACCCTTCCTCTCCGGCCCGGTTCTGTCCAGCATTCGCCATGCGGCTCATCTCCTGCTTGAAGTTTCAGGACCGAGGATGGGCGAGAATCTACCGACGGGAGGAAGCACAGTCAATCCAAATAGCAGATTCTGGCGCTAAAAACGGGCCAGAAACGGTCATTCTGATTTTCTTGACCATCCTAGGCTCCTAAATCGCTGGAACAAACGTTAGAGCAGGCCGGAACGGGTCTACCTCAAAGACGACTCACCACCGTCGCATCAGCCGGCATGGAGCGGCAGCGGTACGGGAAGCTCCAAGAGTCGGAACGGCTTGGGAGTGAGCTGTGGTCTTGCCTTCCCACCAGCCCCGAGATCCCCGGATGGCGAGATCCTCGGGATCAGGGAGATCTCCAAACCTGCGGAGGTGTGCCGATCGATTCGCCCCCGTTTTGAGGCCGCAGGAAAAACCGCATAGCGGAACGCCCCAGAGGGGCGCCAGCGCCCGGAAAAGAAAGGCGCGCGCCCATCTCTCCCGCTCTTAGCGGCTCGGAACCCTGCGCCCGGGCGCTGTGTCGCAATCCGGGGCGGATCTTCTGAACCCTGGACCGGACCCTGGGCCACACCGCGGGCCCGCAAAGGGGCCGTGGCGGAACAGATCGGGATCTGCCGCTCGGAGCTGCCTTGTCTTTGGCGGAAGCCGAGTTCCGAGCTTTGGAGTTTTGGAGCTTATGCCTTGCGCGCCGGTCTGGACGCCCGTCCGGAAACCGGACCGGACGCTGGATGGGCCATTGGACTGGAAGCTGGGCCGGACGCCTCCAAGGCAGCGGCCGCCAGGATGCAGCTGGCGATCGCGGAGGCCGACTCCAGCACAGCTTCCCTGATCTCTTCTTCTCTCTGCGGCGTCATCCGGATCAACGGGGTTGAGACGCTCAGCGCCGCCATCACGCGCTGGTCTTTGGGACGGATAGCGGCCCCGATGCAGCAGCCGCCCAGGATGCTCTCCTCGCGATCGTAACCGACTCCGGTTCTGCGAATCTCTTCAAACTCGGCGAAGATGGCGTTGCGATCCACCATCGTCTTCTCCGTGCGCCGCGAGATTCCATAGATCTCCAGGATCTGGTCGGCGTCGCGACGCTCCTGAAAGGCGGTGATGGCCTTGCCCATGGCGCTGCAATGGGGCGGAAGCACACGTCCCACACGGTTCATGATCCGGATCTCGTGAAAGGTCTCCACCGAGTCGATCACGTGGATGCGGTCGCCATACAGATAGGCAAGGCTGACGGTCTCATTGAAGCGGTACGCCAGGCGCTCGATCTCCGGCCGCGCCAGCTCGCGCAGCCGGTTGGCCCCATCCACCAGCCAGCCAAAGATCAGCTTGGGCGCCAACTGATAGGTTCCGTCCACATGCTGCTCCAGATACCCGTGCCGTTCCAGCGTCAGCAACACCCGGAAGACCGTGGACTCCGGCAACCTGGTGCGCCGGCTGATCTCCTTGAGTCCGAGCGGCATCCTGCCGTCAAAGCAGTTCAGGAGATCCAGACTGCGGCCCAAAGAGCGAAGATAATACTGCTCATTGGCCAATGGATCCTTCCCAGACTCTATCGCCCATTTGGGAATTCGACGGCGTATCTTCGGAGTCGCCTGTGGGGCGGAGTGGGGAGCGGATTTGGGCATTTGGAACTCTTTTGAGCACTCCTCAGCAAGCAATTGACTCGATTCTACCCGACGGCTGAGAAACAGACCTGTTTATTTTCACTTTTGCCTCCAAACGACGGGCCCGCAGCCGCCAGGCTCTCCCGAGAGCCAACGAGGTTCCAGGCTTCATTGCGGCCACAGCCCGGTAGCCACAGGCCCAAGAGGCTGGCTTGCGGGGCCCCTGGAGCAACGAGAAAAAGCCTCAGGAGCGACGGAGGAAGTGGAGACGGCCGGATCTGAGAGGGCCGGATTCCTGCGTCTTTTTTCTGCTGCCTTTCCTATTGCCGGGCGTTCCAAAGGGGACGTGCGGCGGCGTTTTCATCGAGGGCAGCACCCGTCAACGTCGAGACGCCTCACCGCACCTTTACAGGGAAAATGCCTTAAGGCCCGGAAGGCTGGGCAAGCCGGAGCAACAGGGCCACGCCTTGAGCCGGAAGCTCCACGGTCGTGCCCCGCCGGGGCTCGCCTTGCCGGGGCTCGCCTTGCCGGGATGCGGCATGCTCGGATGCAGCTCCGCTCGGCGCATCTTCCAGCCGCGTTCCTCTTTCCTCGGCGGCGCTGCTCGCCGAGTCATCGGCGAACAGACGCTTGAAGTGGCCCGGGAGAAACACTCGGCTCGGTTGATGGCTGTGATTGATAAGAATATAGACGCTTGCGCCGGCTGGGTTACCCGGCTGCGAGCGGACGCAGAGTTCCACGTTGGGCGGCAGCTCCACAGACCCAGCTTCCACGCCGGACCGCCACGCGGCACGGGTAAGAATGGCCTTGAGCAGCGCCGGATCCGGAAGCGTGCCGAGATAAGATATGCTTCCCTTCCCCAGCCGGCGCGTCAGCATGGCTGGCTGACCGTCCAGCCAGCCGCCCTGCGTCTTGCCATAACGAAGTTCGACCCGAGTATCCGGCGCGGTTGCCACCAGGTCTTCCGCCCAGATGTCGGCTGTGCCGGAAGACGGCTTGGCCGCCGGTGAAGGAGAGTGCTGCAAGGGTGAAAGTGCGAGCGGGTGCGTGGCCGCCAGGGGGACGCTCTGCCCCTGCTCCAGCGCGTAGTATTGCACGACGTTTCCGCCCAGAGCCTGCGCCAGAGGGCCGGGCTGCCGCTCCGGCTGGAGCGCATCGTAGGCGTCCTTCATCCCGGATCGAGGGCCGAGCAGAAGATGACCTCCCTGGCGCACATAGGCCATCAGCTTATTCGCCAGATCCTGGGGAATCACATTCAGCGACGGAGCCACCAACAGCTTGTAGCGCTCCAGCGGCGCAACGTTAGGGTCCACGATGTCCACCGCTTCTCCGCGCGTCTCCGCGAGCTGCTCCAGCGGCCGGTAGAAGCGCAGCAGCACCTTCTGCTGATCGTAGAGCCTGCTGTGCCTCTGGAAGTCGATGGCCCAGCGCGAATCGTAGTCCGTCAGCAGCGCCATCTCGGCGTGCGGAGCCGTGCCGCTCAGCGCCGGGCTGGCCTGTTGAAACTCGGAGCCGGTCTGCTCAATCTCCGCATAGATGGGATTCGGCTTACCATCAGCGCCCAGCACCGCCCCGTGATACTGCTCCTGGCCGTTGAGCGCGGACCGCCACTGCCAGTACAGAACGGCATCCGCCCCGTGGCCGACGGTCTGCCAGGCCAGAGCCCGGGTCTCGCCGCGATCCAGCGCATTGTTGATCGGGGCCCAGTTCACTGAGCCCGGTTCGGTCTCCATCACCCAGAAGTTCGCCCGCTTCCAGCCGCGGGCAAAGTCGTTCAGCATGGCGTTGCGGTAAGCGTGCAAATGGCCCTCACCCACGTAATCATCCCAGCTCGCCAGGTTGAGATCCTCCGTGAGCCTGTAGTGATCCCAGTTGGCGGACCATCCCAGGCCCCCGATGTTGGTGGTGATGAACTGCGAGGGCGGAATATAAGTGCGCAGCACCGTAATCTGCGCGCCTTGGAAGCTGCGCCAGGTTGCCGTGACAAAGTGCTTGTACTCCAGCAGCAGTCCGGGGTTTCCGTAGTGGTTCTGCATGGGGATCTCATCCCAGCGGTCGTAGGTCTGCGACCAGTAGGCGGTCGCCCAGCGCCGGTTCAGGTTGGCCAGGGTCTTGTATCGCTTCTTCAGGAACTGTTGAAACTGCGCGCGGGTGGCCGGATCGAAGGACTCGTCGGTGTCTTCGTTGCCAATCTGCCAGCCGATCACATTGGGGTTATGGCCAAAGCGCTGCGCAAGCTGCGCCACCATCAGCGTGCAAAGCTGACGGTAGCGTGGGCTGGCGTAGTTGAACTGACGCCGGTCGCCATGCTCGCGGGTACGGCCGTCGGCATCGATGCCCAGCGTCTCCGGATACTTGCGGGTGAGCCAGGCCGGCGGAGCGTCCGTGGGCGTTCCAATCACCACGGCGATGTGGTGTCTGCCTGCGAGGTCGATGGCCCGCTCCAGCCAGTTGAGATGGTAGTCGCCTTCGCTGGGCTCGAGCGCCGACCAGGCATACTCCCCCACCCGGACAACATCGATGTGAGCCGCTTGCATCAGGGTGAGATCCGTGTTCCAGCGCGACTCCGGCCACTGCTCCGGATACCAGGCAACACCCAGCAGCGGCGCATGCGGAGTGCTGTAAGGCCGGACCGCCTGCCCGCGGAGCGCCGTTGCGCCCCCGGAGGGCCGGCAACAGGCGAGCTGCCCTGCCGGCTCCCCCGCGGATTTGCCCAGAGGCTGCCTCGAAGACTGAGGCGCCGGTGCAGCTATGGCGCCAGCCCGCGGGGCCCAGGCCCAGGCCAGAGCGACAGCCGCGACGACCAGAGCTGGGATGGTGCAGTGCTTGCAGCAAGACACGACGGAACCTCAATACGTGATCTCGATGCGGGATCTCGATACCGAATCCCGGCGGCTTGTCTTCCGAAGCTGAGCATAGAGACTTTCCAGGAGAATTACCATCGAGACCAGCGGCCTGGATGCACGCAGCAGCCACGGCAGCCAGTCACGGAAGAACATCCGAGCCTCACTCCAGCAACGGAGTGAAGCATAAATCGCTCCAACAGATGTACCCCTCCCTTTGTGCCGGAGCCGTGATCCTTCGCACGGGCGATGCCTTTGCGCAGTAGACTCCTTTTACCGGGTAGCAGCGGTTCCATCGCCTGACAATCTTGCCAGCTCCGCGCTGGCCAGAAGAAAGGCTCCAATGCCCTTGGGATCGTTCGTGACCACCTTCTCGCTGAGGTAATACCCGTAGCTTCCGTCACGATAGGGAGTGCCCCCCAGCCCTGCGGCCTTGACCGTACCCGTCAGGTTCATCACGCCATCGGCGCCTGCCTTCACAAAGCGGCGGACGATCCCCTGATAGCCACGCTCCGCCGCCGCCAGATCCTGCCGGGGCAGATAACCGAGGCGCACCCCCTTCGCAAGCGCATAGACGAACATGCAGCTTGCGGATGACTCCGGATAATTGCCCGGGGCGCCGGCCTTGTCCATCACCTGATACCACAGGCCGGAGCCGGCGCTCTGGTAGCGAATCACCGCGGCAGCCTCCCGGCGCAGAATCTTCAGCAGCGTCTCTCGTCCAGCGTCGTTGGCCGGATAGTACGGAAGGGTGTCCGCCAGCGCCATCAGATACCAACCCATGCCCCGGGCCCAGATCTGAGATGACGTTCCGGTCCTGGGATTGGCCCAGCGCTGCTGCCTGGACTCGTCCCAACCATGGAAGAGGAGGCCGGTTGCGGGGTCGTAGGCGTGCTGCCGCATGAGCACGAACTGGTGCGTGATATCGGCAAAGGCCCGCGGATGATGAAACATGGAGGCGTATTGCGCATAGAAGGGCTCCGCCATGTACAGGCCGTCAAGCCACATCTGGTTGGGATACCGCTGCTTGTGCCAGAAACCTCCGGAGCGCGTCCGGGGTTGGCGCTTGAGCTGGCGATAGAGTACGGCAGCCGCCGCAGCGTAACCAGGATCATGCGTGGTCCGGTACAGCAGCAACAGTTGCCGCCCGGGAAGAATGTTATCGAGCTCCTTATCGTCTTCCTTATAGGTGGAGATCGTTCCATTCGGGCTCAGGAACGGATCCATCGAGTCGCGGATATAACGGTAATCCCTTGCATCCCCGCTCACGTTCCACGCCGCATCCATCCCCTCGAGCAGGACACCCAGCTCATAGTTCCATCTCCAGGGAGCGCCCGGAGTAACGAAGCGGCCATCGGGCCAGCGGGTTATGGTTGCCTTCGAAAATGCCAGCATTAGGGATCTCGGATCTGTCGCCAGACCTGAATGCGTCGCAGACGGTGCAGGGTCCGGAGCAGCCTCCTTCTGGGCGCCTCGCTGCTGCGTCATGGCGGGACGGGCTGCGCCACCAAGAAGGCTGCCAAGAAGCAGAACTACCGTGGGTTGAAAACCAAGCGTCACGGCTGGCTGGCGTGCTCCTTGCTCCACTGCGCATAGCGGTCGAGCGCTCTCTGCGAGCTTGAACTGTACCACGCATAGCCGTTTCTCCGCTCCAGAGATAGCTCAGCCACGTTGTCGTGGATCGTCTTGTCCCGGTCTACGAAGATGGGCCGGTCGCTCCCAATCTGATAGAAGCGCGCCCACAACGGGCCGGCTCCAGGGGTGGGAACCAGCTCTCTACCCTCGGGCGTCCGCTTCCACTGCTCCCCGTAGATCGCCGTCTTTTTGAACCAGGCGGCAGCGGCGCGGATCGACTGCTGCTCCGCACGGTCGGGATGGTGAAGGTCATTCATCAACAGAAGCAAAACATCCGCGCTCTCACTGGCGCTCGCCGCAGGCGGCTCGAAGTTCCTGCCTGACTCCGGCTTCAGAGTGAGGGGATCATCCTGCTGGGGCCACACCGTCAACACGCCGCCGGCGCGAATCTGCGTGGCCAGGATGCACTCGATGCCGCGCGCAAAGCTCGCCGCGGCGTGGGCGCGCGTTGCCGGTGGCACAAACGCAAAGTCGCCCTGGCCCTCTGCTGTGTCATGCATCACCTCCATGGTCTCGGTCACAGCATCATCGTTGTAGGTGATGGCGTCATGGTAGCCGCCCTCCAATGGCCATACCTGCGGCCAGCCGCCGTTCGGCTCCTGCGCAGCGAGGAGATATTGAATGCCATGCAGGAAGGACGTTTGATAGGCATGGCTGCGCTGCGCTCCAACCGCGGTGATGACCCTGGCGAGGAACTGTAGCTCCGTCGTCGTGGCGTCGTTGTCGATGGTCCCGATGTAGTTCCAGTCCGGCTCCAGCGGCGTGTCATAGTCGCCGGGAGCAAGAAAGCGTGACAGATTATTGGGCGCGAACCTCTCCCCCGGCTGCCGGACCTCGCCGGTCATATCCATATTCTTTCCCCATCCGCCCGCAGGAGTCTGAAAAGAGACGATCACCGCGGCGATATGCTGTGCTTCAGCACCCGCATACCAGGAAGGATCCTGGTTCAGGGGAATGCTCCGCGCCGAAAAGCTGTGGGGCGGCTCCAGTGGGGTCTTGCGTCCGCTGCGTTTCAACTCCGCCTGGAAGAAATCCTTGTCCGCCTGCCGCAATCTCTCGGAGCGCGCGAGATAGGCAAGCCACGGCCCCTGTTTCCCTGGCGGGAGACGCTGTATATTCTTCCGCGTCACCGACTCCGCGGGAGGATTCCTGCCGATGATGCTCGCGCCCAGGGGGAGCACCGCAATCAGGACCGTCACAACCGCGGCCAGGGCGCTTCGCTTCTTTGTCAATGCTTCGCTCCTTAATTCATCGAACTCCGAAATTCGTTAAGTAGCGCCGTACTTTCTCTTCGGTTCGTTCCGGAAGCCGCTCCGGCCGCGCCACCAGCCCTCGAAGAGGTCCGCCGCCGCGGCAAGCAATGGAAGCTGGTGCGAGGACTACCTGCACAGTCGGCAATCCTGACCGAAGTAGATCCCGGCGAAACCCGGCATACAACTTTGCCCTGCGGAAACCGAGGAAGAATGCCACACAGCCGAGCAGCCATAGCGTCGTATGGCTTGCTTGGCTGTGTGGTTATGAGGATGTTTGGCGCGAGGCTTTGAGAGAACAGCCTCGCACGGTTAGAAGTTGATGTGACCAGCAAACTGGAACTGACGGGGGCTGTTCGCCTGAGCCGTGACGGTTCCAAAGTTTGGGTTTCCTACCTGAGTGTTGATCGAGGAACCACCCACCGTGTTGGTGCCGGGGCTGCCGAACCACACATGATTCATCAGGTTGAAGGCGCTGGCGGAGAAGACGAACTTCACCCGCCCGTTCCTCCAAACGCTGAAGGTGCGGCTGAGCGTGGCGTCGATGTCGTAGTTGCTGGGACCACGCAAGCCATCTGGCGCTGTGCGGGTCACGTTGCCGATCAAATAGCCTCCGTTTTGATACCCGAAGTTGGCGGAGGTGGTGGTGAGGAACGCAGCCGGGTTGATATATTGCCGGGTGCCCAGATTCTCCGCCGTTGCGCCCTTGCCCCACTTTCCATAAGGCATCAGGTTGCCGGCAAAGTTCGGGTTGTAGCTCGGTTCGCACGTGCCGGCTGAGCCCGTGCACTGCGTGCCGGTAAGAGCAAGCGGAAGGCCGTCAAAGTAGGTGTAGAGCCCGTCCAGCTCCCAGTTCTCGATAAGGGCATTCACGATCGGATTGCTGCCACCGATCTTGCCTTTGCCGAAGGGAAGATAATACGTGCCCATGGCGGTGATGTCCTGGGGCAGATCGATGACGCTGCGCGACCGGTCGATCACGTCAATCGGGTAAGCCTTGTTGGGCTCGTTGGCCACCAGGCCGGCCGGAATGGCATATCCGGCGCGGAAGGTTCCATCATCGTCCACCGTCTTGCTGTAGGTGTAGTTGATCAGGAAGTTGAACCCATGGCTCTCGCGCCCGGTGATGGAGATCTGTAAGGCGTTGTAATGGGAGTTTCCAACGTTGCTGTACATATCGTTGATGCCGCTGTACTGCGGGAACGGCTTCAGCATCTGGCCAATGGTTCCGGGAGCCGCCTGGGGAAAGACTGCGTACGGATACTTGACATTGGGATTGACCGCCGCCGCAGCGGCCACGTTGGACGGAGTGGATGGCTCCGAGGTGAGCCCCTGCAGGAAAAGGTACTCAACATTCATCTGGTTGTTGTAGATACCACGCGCATTACCGGCATAGAGAAAGTGCGCTTCATTGCCGACATAGGAGACCGTCGCCGTGATGCTCTGCGAGAGCAGCCTCTGGAAGCCGACAGACCACGATGGGTACTCCGGCTGCCGGGCTCCCAGGATCGGGTCCAGATAACCCAGCGTCTGGGAGAGCTTCTCCGTCTGCGTGACATTGGTTGCGTAGTACGTTCCATAGAGAGGGTCGATGATGGGAGGGGCTGTGGCGCTGAATCCCGGCCCACCGAATGCCGAGTTGGAGAGAGTGGCGTTATAACCGCTGCTGTTCAAATAGAACGGCGGGAGCGAGAGGCCAGGGCTGGGGGGATTAGGCGAATCCGAGAAGCCATTTTGCAGACCTGACTGGGAGAGCCCATTGTCCGTGAGACCGCCCGGGACCATGCCGTAGTAGATTCCAAACGAGCTGCGCAGCACTGTCAGGCTGTTCAGGGCGTAGGCCAAACCGACCCTTGGGCCAACATCCTTGTAGTAGGTATGCACGGGGGTTCTGCAGTCG
The DNA here is from genome assembly GCA_027335345.1 of Granulicella sp. Lineage (GTDB taxonomy): Bacteria > Acidobacteriota > Terriglobia > Terriglobales > Acidobacteriaceae > Granulicella. The sequence goes on from DAHWOF010000010.1 coordinate 41,587, forward strand.
CAGCCATCCACTCCATAACCCGCGAATTGCATGATGCCGGGAGTTCCGGTCGCGGTATTGATGGCGTTGGGGTTCAGGTACTCGAAGTGATTGTGCTTCTCCTCCAGAGGCGACTCGTACTGCCAGCGGAGGCCAAGATTCAATGTGAGCTTGGGGGTGACGCGGTAGTTGTCATTGATATAGATCGCGGCCTCGTGGTTGTCGGTGAACGTCTCCAGATAGCCAGCGCCATACTGCGTGTAATTGCCCTGGTTCACCGCGCCAACCAGATAGCTGGCCAGCGGAAGTCCGGTGTTTGGATTCAGAGTGGTGCCACTGCTGAACTGACCCGTGCTCGAGGAGCTGAAGTTGAGGGAGAGTGGCGTGCTGTCGCCGATCGCCGGAAGTTCATGCAGGCTGAACCACTGGATCTGGGTTCCGATCGTGATGGAGTGCAGCTTGTGAACCCACTGCACGTTGTCTTTGAAGGACCAGGTGTCTTCGCTGCTGGCGGAGTAGGTGGCGCCGCCGGCCCACTGCGCCGGCGTGTTGTTGCCGCTCCATTTGACCGTGGGGAACGACGCCGACGCCTGTCCGACAGGGATGTTGGTAATGCCTGAGCTCGTCGCCGTCCAGGCCGGAGTTCCCAGAGCCAGGTTGAAGGAGTCGTCGTGGTACTCGGCGAAGCCCAGGTTGACCTGGTTGAGGAGATTCGGCGAAAACACATAGTTGTGCGTGAGCATCATGACGGCGGTTCGTGGGTTGTAGGCCTTGGAGGCTCGATACGGGAACGGACCGTCATCCGTTGTCTGGCTGGAGTCGTTCACCGTCGACTGGCGTCCAAAGTTCGCCATCAGGCTGACATACTGCTTCTGCGAGATATCCCAATCCATGCGGTTGGCCGTGGCCCAGTTGGAGAGCCCAAAGGGGAACGTGCCGATGTAGTTGTCCGTGCTCTTGCTGTTTGCGTAGTTGATCCCCTGCCAGAACTGCTGCATGTACTTGGCCTGCGGAGAGATCTCGTTCTGCGGGATGACGTTGGCTGTAATAGGACCGCTGCCGCATCCGCCCGTGGGCGTGTAGCTGGCTCCGAAGAACTGCGAGCGCGTGGGAGCCGTGGTGCTGGAGGTCTGCGTGGTGGGATCGTAGATGGGATAGAGGCCTCCCGCATCCGGAGCCGAGAAGTCTCCGCACAGCTCGGCCGGAGTGGGAATCGTCTCATAGTTCGGTGGAGTGACCGAGGAGTACCGGTAGTTCGTATAGGAGCCGAACAGAAACAGCTTGTTCTTCAGGATCGGAAAACCGGCGTTCATTCCGTTCTCCCACTGATGCTCGGGCGTCTTCATGATGGCGCCGGTGATCCGGTTCCGAACAGGGATGAAGCCTGATGCGTCGAACGCCGTGTTGCGAACGATGGTATACAGCGTTCCGTGCAGGTCATTGGTGCCGGACTTGATGGTAAAGTTTTCCGCCGCAAGACCGCCGTACTCCGCGGAGAAGCCTGTGGTGTCCACCTGGAACTGATTGACGGACTCGGCCGGGATCGAGGTCCACACAAAACGCGGATCACCCATGGCCGTGGCCGTGTCAAAGGGAACGCCGTCAATGTTCATCTCGGTCGCGCTGGGATTGCCGTTGACGATCATGGGCTCATCCGTCGCATTGTTGCCGGAGATCTCGGGATCGACACCGACAACGAGAAAGGCAACGTCGGTGGCGCGCCGCTGGGAGCTTTGACCAAACTCGCCCATCTCCAGCGGGGTTTTGGAGTAGGTCTGATTATTGATCGCTCCGCCCAGGGTTGCGTTAGTGGTATCCAAGGGCGGCGGCGCGGTGGTGACGGTCACCGTCGAACTCGTGGCGCCCACCGTCAGCTTGAGGTTAAGGCCCAGCACCTGCAATCCGTTCAGGGTCACGTTGTCGCGAACCAGCTTCTCAAACCCGGGCGCCTCGACCGTGATCTGGTACTTGGCCACGGGCAGGGAGGAGAGCGCATAAAAACCGCTAGAATCGGTGGGCATCACCGTCTTCACCCCGGTGAGCGTATTCAATGCCGTCACCTTGGCGTGCGGAATCACCGCGCCGGTAGCATCGGTGACCGTGCCCTGGATGGATCCGGTTCCGCCAATCTGCGCCTGCAGACAAGCTGGAACCAGTAGGAACACGGCCAGGAACAGCAGCCATCCGCCGCGAGAGCCGGATTGCCGGCCACGCGAAAGCTTGAAGAAAGGCGGCGCCCATTGCGACCACCTGTTTGCTATTTGCATTTCGGTCCTCCAAAAGGGAAGTTACGTTCTTGCGCGGCTCATTAGAGCCAGTGGGATCACAAGGAGCCAGTGGAATCACAAGCGAAAAACAACGGGAAAAGGCGATGGCAGCTCCGGAAAGGGGTCGGGTGGGAACCCAGCGGCCGCCGAGCCGCTAGCTGTGGACAGACCACTTGGCACGACGAGGCTATGGGAGCAAAAGCTGAAAAAATTGAAAAAGTCTCGGATGGGACTCGCCTCTTCAGATGATTTGGCAACGTTGCCTAAGGATGAATGGAATCCTAGAACAACGAAGATTCGATCGTCAACCGAAAACCGCCTTTTCGATGACAGCCGAACCTGGAGAGCAAATGACACAAGCTTGAAGCGGTTGCGCCTTTTCAAGCATTTTGGCAACGTTGCCGAATAATCTCAAAAATGTTAGAGCAAGGAAGATTCGATCGTCAACCAAAAAAAATCTTCCGCGGGCGGATCAACCTGCCGGCAAAGTGAGATTCCCCGGGTTCGGGCTCGTCGGCGTGGCTCGACCTCTGGCTTCCTACAGGTCGAACCACGTATCTCAAGATGAAAAGGAGCTGGATTCTCCACGCTGAAGCGTTGGGCGGAGGCGAAAGCTCCGACCAGGTCACTCCACAGGCGCAGTACGGCGCTCCATGCTCGCTGGTTCCTCTTCGCCCGGCAGCAAAAGAGCCAGCTACAATCCCTGAGCGAGCCATGCCTCGGTTCCGGCGGACCCTCTCCGGCCCGGCGCTGCCCGGGCTCAAAACCCCGAGGCGCCCTGTCTTGCCGAGTGCGCTTTTCGATTATCCTTAATTAGCAGGAGCTGAAACGGCGAACCATCGTGCCGCGATGCAAGCTCGATGGCTCTCATCCAAACCCTTCGCCCCAACCCCCAGTGAGGCAGACCCTATGCACTCCAGCTACACGCTTCTCCTTGTTGCCCTGCTCGTCGCCATCTTCTACTTCTGGCGGCGCTCCGGGCAGGCCGCAGCAGAGAACATTCCCCAGTACCTCCGCGACGGCGCCTTGATCATCGACGTGCGCACTCCGGCTGAGTACAGCTCTGGCCATCTGCCCAAGGCCATCAACATTCCCTTGCACCAGATCGAAACCGCCATCTCCCATCGCTGCCCGGACCGCTCCCGAATCCTTCTGCTGCACTGCCACAGCGGGGCTCGCAGCGGTGTGGCCGCCAGACGCCTGAAGGCCAAGGGATACCACAACACCTTCAACCTCGGCTCTTACCATCGCGCCGGCCGCCTGATCAAAGGCGACTGAGCGCCCCTCGGCCGGGCCACGCTCCCAGCCTCTGCCGAGGCCCAACGGGTAAACTGAGTGGATGGAAGTTCTCTACGGCCTGCACCCTGTCGAGGAGGCCCTCCGCTCCGGCTCTCGCCCTCTGGATCACATCAGCGTGGCTCGGGAGCGGGAGTCCCGCCGTGATCCTCGCTTGGAGGCCGTCCTTGAGCTTGCCCGGGCGGCAGGCATCCGCATCGCCGCCGAGCCCCGCGAGCAGCTTGCCCGCCACTGCCGCAGCGACGCGCATCAGGGCATCGTTGCCTTCCTGCGCGAACGCAAACTGCTCAGTCTGGAGGATCTGCTCACGCTTCCACCCCCCGCCGACAGGGAGCACAGGTTTTTCCTCGCCCTGGATGGCATCGAGGATCCGCACAACCTGGGGGCGCTGCTGCGCTGCGCCGACGGGGCCGGCATCGACGGCGTCCTGCTCCCGGAGCGCCGCGCCGCTCCTCTCACAGCCGTGGCCTGCAAAGCTTCGGCGGGCGCCAGCGAGCACATCCGCATCGCCCAGGTGGTCAACATCACCCGCTCCCTGGAGACCATGAAGAGGCACAACATCTGGATCGTCGGCCTGGAGGAACGCGGAGCCACCGAGTACACCGCCTTCGACTTCCGCCAGGACATCTGCCTGGTGCTGGGCCGGGAGGGTTCCGGCCTGCATGACCTAGTGAAGCGCACCTGCGACCATCTTCTGCGCATCCCCATGGCGGGCAGCGTCAGCTCTCTCAACGTCTCCGTCGCCGGCGCCGTGGTGATGTATGAGGCCATGCGCCAGCGTCGCGGGGGCCAACCCGCAGCCGCTCCGGCCGCTCCACCGCAGCCGAAAGGGGCAAAGTCCCGCAAAGGGCTGGGTTCTTGATCTCACGGTTGAGCTCGGCCACGGCATCCTCTGCCGGAGAGTCTGTTGCCGATGCACCGAAGCAGCGAGCTGGGCGCAGCCGAGCGCCGGAGCGGCAGCAGAGCCGAGCCATGGGAGCCTCTTGCAAAATTCCGTGACGGAGATGGCAAGATGGTTCGCGATTGAGCCGTGAGCCGTGCAGGCAGCCAGATATTTTCGAGGGGTTGGGCGACGGAGCCGGTTTTGCGTTCGCTATCGGCACTTTCAGCCACGC
>DAHWOF010000011.1 GCA_027335345.1 Granulicella sp.
GGCTCCAGCAAGGACATATACGCCGCCGCATTGGCCTGCGAGCCGGAGTGCGGCTGCACATTCACATGCTCGGCGCCAAACAACTGCCGGGCGCGCTCCCGGGCCAGGTTCTCCACGGCATCGGCAAACTCGCATCCGCCATAGTAGCGCTTGCCCGGATACCCCTCGGCGTACTTGTTGGTAAAGACCGTCCCCACTGCCTCCAGCACGGCCCGGGATACAAAGTTTTCGCTGGCGATCATCTCCAGCCCCTCGTGCTGGCGCAGAACCTCCTGGTCAACCTGCGCAGCAATCTCGGGATCACTCAACTTCAAGGGAGCGTTCAAATCAATCGGCATATCCTTTCATTTTACGCCGTAGCAAGGCCTCTGCCCTCCAATCTCCCTCTGCCCGACGCATCCGGTCAGCCACTCAGTTCTGGCGAGCCAGCACCACGGTCATATCGTCGGGCTGCTCCTGGTCTCCGATCCACTCCTTGACCACCTCCAGCATATGAGCGGCCAGCGTGGTCAGCGGCTCACTCCTTCTGGCGCGCACAAACTCCATCAGCCGCTGGTCGCCGAACTCCTGCTCATCGCGCTCCGGCTCGGTCAAGCCGTCCGTATAGGCCACCAGCAGATCTCCCGGCTGCAACACCACCGTAGCCTCCTCGTACTCGATCCCTTCCAGCAGCCCCACCACCGCACCTCCCTCTTCCAGGCGCCGCACGCTACCGTCCGCGGAGATCACCAGCGGCGGCAGATGCCCGCCGTTGGAGTAAGTCAGCCGCCGCGTGGCCGGATCGTAGGTGGCCAGAAACAGCGTGGCGTAGCGCGAAGACTGTGTGCTGCGGTGCAGATGCTCATTCAGCAGCCTCAACAACTGCGCCGGAGACACCATGGCTCCGGACTCCAGCGCCGCCGCGCTGAAGGCCCTGTCCGCCGAGTGCAGCGCGCTCATCAGCAGAGCCGCCGAGATTCCCTTGCCGCTGATGTCCCCCAGCGCCAGCGTCACGTGGCCGGTGGGCGTTCCTTCCTGTCCCTCCTCCCTTCCGTATCCAAAGATGAAGTCAAAGTAATCCCCGCCCACTGTTCTGGCGGGCAGGCAGGTTCCATGCACCTCCAGGGATCCCACCTTGGCCGGTGAATTGGGAAACAGCGTCGCCTGCACCTCCTGCGCGATCGCCAGTTCATGCAGCAGCCGGTCTTTCTCTTGCTGCTGCACCAGCAGCTCGCTCACCGACTCCGCCATGCGATTGAATGAGCTAGCCAGAGCGGCTAGCTGGTCCTTGCGCCGCACCGGGATTCTGTGCTCCAGATGTCCTGCATCAATCTCACGCGTGCCCTCGTACAACTCCGCCACCGAGCGCGTAATCGTCCAGCTCAATCCAAACGCCATCAGCAGAGCGAAGGTCTCCAGCAGAGCAAAGAATGTAGCCAGCCCCAGCAGCATCCACTTGACGAAAGCTCCAATCTTCCCCGAGGAGGCGAAGAGCTTACCGTAGAGCAGCCTGGGGCGCGAGATCACGGCCAGCAGACCGGAGACATTTTCTCCCGTCCTCCAGGAGGTGACCGTTAGCGTCAAGGGAGAGGCGATGATTGGAGGATCCAGGTAAGGGTGCCGGGAGGGTGCGAGCGGAGCGCTGGAGACGGCGTCAAACTTGCCGCCCCTGGAGAAGAGGGAATCCGGGGTGGTCACCTTCACATCCGTGTCATTGTCCACCTCCAAATCCTTGGTTCCGGAATAGTCCGCAAGGTGGCTATACGTGTTGGACAGGATGATCCGTCCCAGACCGTTGGCCAAGACGTTGAGCTCAGCCCGGGTCAACGCACGGCTGGCCAGCACCGTCACCATCTTCCCGTTGTGGGGCGCGCTCACCTCCGCGCACAGATAAAGCCGCCTGTCCTGCTCCACGACCCCCTCAAACCCTGGATGAAGCCACTTCGGCGGAGTTCCGCTGGTCAGCGGTCCAGCGAGCTTCCTCGCTCCGGTCCGCCTCTCCACCCAGGCGCCCCCGCGCAGCTCCAGCAACGCGAGCGGCGTTGCGTCCTCTCTCTCCAGCATGCCCATATCGCTCGGCATAGCGGCTTCGGCAGAGTGGCCTTTAACGGTTTGGCCGGCAGGGATCCCCTCTAGCGGCTGCCCGGTCTCAACTCGCTGCGTGCCGTAGACGGCCGAGCTTCCCGCCTCATCCCGCACCCGCGCCAAGGCGTGCCTCAAACTCAAGAGACCCATATCGGTGGCGTACTGCCCGGCCAACATATACGCCGCCACTGAGGTCAGGGTGAGCACCATCACCACTGGCGCAAGCCCCATCAAAAGGTAAGTAAGGATCAGGCGATTGCGGACCTTCCACAACACCCGGTAGGTGAACCAGCGAAAGAACAGAATCAACAGGAGCGGCGTCAATGCCGTCCAGGCAAGCAACTCGAGAACCTGATCCGCTCCCCGGGCGACATGGGCCATGCTCGCCAGCGAACACAGAGAGATCATGGCCAGCAGAACCAAAGAGATCCTGGCCACTCGGCTACGCCGGCCCCACCAATCCCTGCATCGGGCCTGAATGGGCCGTGACCATTGCTCCCGCAATCTGTCCCTCTCACTCTTCATCGCACCAAGCCGTTCCCTGGTCCCTGTTGTCACCACGCTGCCGGCAGCTCCGGTCAGCACTGCCGCGAGGATCTCCCCTAGCCCTGCGCAGAGGACACCCTCTATGTTTGGATGAGATACGCCGGGCCCGCAGCCTCTCCAGGCGCTTGCTGCACCGGCTTGGCCTGTTCCTCCGGAAAGAACCTGCGGCCCAGACAGGCGAGCAAGAGAAACTCTCTCCCTCGGAAGAACCCGTCCTGCGCAAACTGTATCACCCCAAACTCCGGGTCAACCCTGAAATTCAGCGAATCGCCTCCACAAAGGACCGATTCCAAGGTTCTTACTGAACGTTTCCCCTCCAAAGCCTACACAGGTAGGCTGCGGCGACAGCCTGCACTCCGCTCGGGGGGACTTCACCCCGCTGCCCGTAGACGGCGGAAGGATTGCCAGATGAACGACCCCAGGTACCATCCGTCCAGATACTTGTAGGGAGTCTCTCCAGTGGTATAGTGCCCGCACGGTAACACCCTGGCCACGTAATCCACGCCATGGCGGTCAAAGTTCTTCAACACCTCTCGGGAGTACTGCACGACGAAGGTCAGGTCATAGGGCGCATAGACAACCAGCGTGCGCCGCAGTCTGTCCCCTTCCCAGCGCGGCCCTCCACTGGCCGCAAACTGCTCCATGAAGCTCATCGGGCTTACTGCGGCGAAGATCTCGCGGACCTGATCCTGGCTAAGGCCGGCGTGCTCGAAGGCGGCCTTGATGTGCCGCGTGCTCTGCCCGGTCCACACCACATCGCCAAACTGGGTGCTGGCGTGGTTGAACGCGCACACCCGCAGACGCGGATCCATGGCAGCGGCGATGAAGCCGTAGGCGCTGCCCAGGCTGGTGCCCAGAACCCCGAACTGCTGATAGCCCTGGCGCTCCAGCCAGTCCACGCAGCTCCTGATATCCACCACCGCCTGGCGGCAAGCGGCCAGGGTGCGCCCCACGTTCGCGCTCACCGCGTAGTCGCTGCGCTCCAGCTCCGGCGGTCGGCGCACATCGTGGTACGGCTTGGAGAGCCGCAGGCAGGAGATGCCGAAGCGGTTGAACAGCTCGCAGAGCGAATTATGCGAGAACGCATCCGCGTTCCACTGCGGCATCACGATCATCGCCTGCCGGGGCTGCGGCCTGCCCTTGCTGTCCAGCCCCGTCGCTCCCGCGCGGGCCTCATACCATCTGGCATTCACCGTATCGTTCTCCGGATACGGCGTCGTCACCCGGGAGGTGAAGCGCAGAAAGGGCTCCTTGCGTAGCTCGCCCGCCTCCGCCCGGCGGCGCCACTCGCGCTCCTGCTCCAGAGTCTCCGGACGTACATTGGTGGGGTAGAGCGCGGGAAAGTGTTGCTCGATGCGAAAGTCCACCGGCGTCTGGTAGGCATAGAACCTCTGCGGTTCGGCCACAATCCGCCGGTTCAGCTCGGTCATCGCCTCCAGCCCGGAGACCTCACCGCGCTCCACGCGGCCGGCCATCTCCTCCCCGCCGAACTCCGCTAGGTACTCGAAACCCCACTCCAACGGTCGCTCCACCCGGTTCTCGTCCCGGGTGGTCAGCGCAGTCTCCCACGCATACATCCACTTCGCATAAAGCCGTGCCAGCATCTTGTATCAGTCTACCGTCCGGCGAATGTCCGAGGCCGTGGCGCAGGACACAGCCTCACTCCGCCACTTCAGGGCTTGCGCCCGCTTCCAGCCGCCGCGCCCGAATCCCGCAAAGAATCTCGTAGCTGATCGTCCCGCTCCAGGCGGCGTGGTCGTCGGCGGTCACGCCCTCGCCCAGCAGCACCACCTCGCTGCCCACCTCCACGCCCTCAATCTCCGTGATGTCCACGGTGGTCAGGTTCATCGAGACCCGTCCCACCACCGCTGCCCTGTGACCCTGGATCATCACCCAGCCGTTGCCCACCCCAGAGGAAGCCGCCCTGCGCAGCCCGTCCGAGTAGCCCACCGGCAGCAAGGCCAGCCGCATCCGCGATGCAGCCGTAAACGTGCCGCCGTACCCCACGCTCTCCCCGACCTCAGTCTCCCGCACCCCGATCACCCTCGTCTTCCAGGTCAGCACCGGCTGCAGCCGAGGCCTCAGAACCCCCATTGCCGTGGACACACAGTAGCCATACAGGGCGATGCCGGCACGAACCATCACCCGCGCCCCCTGGCTCAGCGCCAACTCCCGCATCCAGGCCAGGGTCCCGCCTTCGTCCACCGCCGAACTCGCCGCCAGATGCAGCCACGCCGGCCGAAGCCCCTCAGCCGCCACCACCTGCACCGCCCGGGCAAACCTAGCCTGCTGGCGCAGCGTCTGCTCCGAACCGGCCACCTCGGCCGAAGCCAGATGCGACATCACCCCCTCACAGCGCACCCATTGAGAGCCTGCCAGCCGCCTGGCAACGGTTGCAACCCCAGCCAGATCCACTCCCTGCCGGCACATCCCGCTGTCGATCTCCAGGTGGACGGCGGCGGTCTTGCCCGCGCTCGCCGCCGCACGTTCCAGCATCGTCACATGCTCTACGGTCCAGACCACAGGCGTCAGATCCTGCTCCAAAACCTTCTCGCAGTCCTCCGCATCCAGGCCACACATCACGAGGATGCGCATGGTTTGCCTGGGCAGCCCCCGCTCCGCCAGGGCCTTGGCCGGCGCCCGATTGGATCCCGCCGTTCGCACCCGGACCCCCTCCTCCACATCCGCCACCCCCAGCCAGCGCAGCCCGGCATCAGCCAGAATCGCTGCAACCTTCACCGCATCATGCCCATAGGCATTGGCTTTGATTACACCCAGCACCTCTGCGCGTTCCTGCTTGCCCGCGCTATCCTCTCCACCAGCCAGCGTCCGCACGGCGCGAAGATTCTCCAGCAGCCGTCTCTCGGAGATTTCAACCCAACTTTTCATCCCACCTAATTATCCACGCTGTAGTTAAGCGGCCACACGGACCGCTCTCCGTTATCGGCCCATCGGAAAGAGCGGGGAAGTACGAATCTACACGATTCGCGATACCATCCAATCAGCAGTATGGAACGGACCCTCAAAGCATCGGAGCATCCGCCTCTGCCTGCGGCAGACGCCGCGGCAGCCGTACGCGCGAACTCCCGCTACCCGGGTGACGGCAGCGCCGAGCGGCGCGACTTTGCCTAGCGGTGCAAACCTCCGCGCCGCACCCCGGTTTCCCCATCTCCTGACGGCAGCCCAGCTTCCAAAGCATAGATCCCGCAACTGTTCCTAGTCTCTGAAGCTCTTCCTGCCACCCGGTCTTCCGCAACAGCATCAATCCCTGCGCCCGGCGCAGGAGGAGCGCACCATGTTTGAACGTCTCGACCAACTTGAAGCCCGCTACGAAGAGCTGAGCCTGCAACTCTCCGATCCGAAGATCGTCAACGACCAGGAGAACTTCCGAAGGGTGGCCAAGCAGCACCGGGACATGGAGCCCACCGTGGAGAAGTTCCGTGAGTACCGCAAGCTGCGCAGCGCGATCGCCGACGCCCAGACCATGCTCGCTGACAGCGATCCCGGCCTCCGCGAGATGGCTCAGGCCGAACTCGACGATCTCCGGCCCCGGCTGGCCGCCTGCGAGGAGGAGCTGAAAGTCCTGCTTCTGCCCAAGGATCCCAACGACGAAAAGAACATCGTCCTGGAATTGCGCGCCGGCACCGGCGGCGATGAGGCATCGCTGTTCGTGGCCGAGGTCTTCCGCATGTACCTGCGCTTCGCCGAGCAGCACAAGTGGAGGGTGGAGATCCTCTCCCAGACCGAGTCCGACGTGGGCGGCCTGAAGGACGTGACCGCCATCATCGAAGGCGAGAAGGTCTACTCCCAGATGAAGTACGAATCCGGCGTGCATCGGGTGCAGCGGGTGCCGGCCACTGAGACCCAGGGCAGGGTCCACACCTCCGCCATCACCGTTGCCGTGCTCCCCGAAGCCGAAGAGGTGGACATCAAAATTGAGCCCAAAGACCTGCGCATCGACACCTTCTGCTCCTCCGGTCCGGGAGGCCAGTCGGTCAACACCACCTACTCCGCGGTTCGAATCACCCACCTGCCCACCAATACCGTGGTGAGTTGCCAGGACGAGAAGTCGCAGATCAAGAACCGCGAGAAGGCCATGCGGGTGCTCCGCTCCCGCCTCTACGAGGTGGAGATGGAACGGCAGCACCAGGCCCTGGCCGCCGAACGCAAACAGCAGGTGGGCACCGGCGACCGCAGCGAAAAGATCCGCACCTACAACTTCCCCCAGAACAGGGTCACCGACCATCGCATCGGCCTAACCAACCACCAACTCGGGATGGTGATGGAAGGCATGCTCCAGCCGACCATCGACGCCCTCATCGCGCACGACACCGCCGAACGGCTGAAGGCGCAGAGTGCGGCTGTTTAAAGCTGTGGTTTCCATCTTGATGCGGCGTGTGGCGAATCACCTCGCGGCAGCCGGGCGTTCCGCTATCCTCGCCAGATGGGCCCTTTTGCATCGCTGTTGATCGCCGCCTTTGCCGCCACAGGTCTCCACTCGGCTGGACTCCGATCCTACGCACACCACGCCTACGGCCATCCGCATTTCACGCTGCAACAGGCGCTGAGCGCTCCCTATGCCACCAACCTTACCGCCGCGCCTCAAGGCAACCTCTTCGCCTGGGTCGAGGACGACCAGGGCCGGCATAACCTTTGGGTCGCCCGGGGAGCCAGCCCCAGCCAGCCCCGCCAGCTCACCCACAACCTGCAGGACGACGCCCAGGATATCTCCCAGTTGGCTTGGTCGCCGGACGCCTCCGCCCTCGCCTACACCTATGGAGCCGAGCGGGGAGCCAACGGAGAGCCTGCCAATCCCGCCCATCTGCAGCGCCCCACCCCGGTGGAAGTGCGGGTGCAGTGGCTGGATGGAAGATCTGCCGTCATCGGTCCGGGCCGCTCGCCGCTGTTCACCCGCGACGGACGCAGCCTGATCTTTTTGCATCAAGGCAAGATCTGGATCGCCGCCGCCAGCGCTCCCGGCTCCTCACCCGACGCCACTGCCAACCCCGCCCACCAACTGGTCTTCGACCGCGGCAGCGCCAGCTCGCTCACCCTCTCTCCCGACGGTCATCTGCTGGCCTACATCAGTCATCGCAGTGAGCGCAACGAACCCTCCCACAGCTTCCTTGCGCTGTATGACCTTCAGACTCATACGCTGCGCTTTCTCGACCCCACCACCAGCGACGACTCAGCCCCCGCTTTCTCGCCGGATGGAACCCGGATCGCCTGGCTTCGCTCGCCCTTTGTTCAACCCCGCGAGTTCGCCAATCCGCGCACCTCGCCCAATCCCTGGTCGATCCAGATCGCCGACGTCGCCACAGGCCAGACCCGGACCCTATTTACCCCGGCGGCCAACCTGCCGGGAAGCGTCCTCCCCCACCTCTCCACGGGAGGGCCGTACCTGATCTTCGCCTCCGAGAACTCCATCGTCTTCTACAGCGAGGCCGACGGCTGGGTCCATCTCTACCAGATTCACCTCACTGGAAGCCCCGGCGTGGAGTGGCTGACTCCGGGTCCCTTCGAGGTGGAGGACGCAACTCTGAGCCCGGATCGCCGTTCCCTGATCTACAGCTCCAACCAGGTGGCAACTCAACCTGCCGCGAGCGGGGACGAGGGATCCGGCGCGGGCCGATCAGGCGGTCCGAGCCCTCCGCGCGGCGACCTCCGCGATCAGGACCGCCGCCATCTCTGGCGGGTGGACCTGAACCATCCCGCGCTTGCGCCCGTGGAGTTGACCTCGGGAGCGGGCAACCAGACCCGGCCCCAGGTGAGCTCCAGCGGAGCCCTCGCCGCCATGGTCTCCGATGCGCGGAGCCCCATGCATCCGGCCCTGATCACTCCCGGGCAGGGAGCTGAAGCGACCATCACTCCCCTGCGCCCCAACTTTCTGCCCGCGGACTATCCCGCCGCCGCCTTCGTCACTCCGCGCCAGGTCTTCTTCAACAGCAGCGACGGCCTGCATCTGCACGGCCAGCTCTTCATCCCGGAGAACCCCGCTCCCGAGCACACCTTGCGCGCCGCGATCCTCTTCGTTCACGGCGGTCCCGAGCGCCAGATGCTGTTGGGTTACCCCGCCATGGACTACTACTCCAACGCCTACGCGATGAATCAGTATCTGACCTCACGGGGATTCATCGTCCTCAGCGTGAACTACCGCTGTGGCATTGGGTATGGCTTGGACTTCCGCACCTGCCAGAACGCCGGCGCCAAGGGCGCGCGGGAGTATAACGATGTTCTGGCCGCCGTCCACTATCTTGACTCTATGCCCGGGGTCGATCCCCACCGCATCGGCATCTGGGGCGGCAGCTACGGCGGATATCTCACCGCTCTCGCACTGGCGCGCAACTCCAATCTGTTTGCCGCCGGGGTCGACTTCCACGGCGTCCACGACTGGAATCTGGAGGACAACGCCTCCGACTGGAAGCAGGGAAGCTTCGCTGCCCAGGACGTCATCTCCAACCGGGCGCGCGCCGGCTCACCCATCGCCTCCATCAGTCTTTGGCGTTCGCCGATCCTGCTGATCCACGGCGACAATGACCCTGACGTCGCTTACGCCCAGACTCCCATCCTGGCCGAGGCCCTGCGCGCGCGCCACATCCCGGTGCAGGAGCTCATCTTTCCTGATGAGGTTCACGGCTTCCTTTTGCACCGCGACTGGCTGGCGGCTTATCGGGCCGAGGCGGCGTTCTTCAAGAAGACGTTGCAGCCCTGATGCGCGAGGGTTGAGGGCGCGCGGGGAATAAGGTTGGCAAGATGCTCGCCGAGTTCTGTTGCGCCCTGTATGCCGACGAGAGGCCGAGCGCGTTAATCCAAGCCTCGTGGCTGCAGCCCCACATCTCAAAGCGAGATGCGGGACGCCCACAGCTTTGCTTGCAAAAGTCCGCATCGGACAGATCCTCACTTGATCACCTGTTCACCGGCAAAGATGCTCTTGCCTTCACCAGGAAGGTTCGCGTGCGAACAAAGATTCCAGATGCAAAAAGGGTCCGCAGGCCGGCTCTCTTTGAAGAAGCCGGCTTGCAGACCCTCGATTGAATAGAGCATTTCTCCTGTAGGTGTAGCTGGGGTCTCGACACCGATGGGCGTTTTCCACCAAAGAAAACGCCACCGCACGCCCGCTGCGGGATATCCAACAACAGGAAAAATGCTCTGGCCCGGACCCTTGGCTCACAGCCAAGGCATGTCTATTCGGCTCTAGGCGCGATGGTCGTCCAGCTCGCCGGTGTAGGTGGACTTGAAGACCGAATCATCGGCCACGGCCGCCTCTTCGGTCGAGCGCTCCGGCGCGTCGCTCTTGATGGTCACCTGCACGTGCGCGGAGACCTCGCGATGCAGCTTGATGGGCACATGGAACTCGCCGACGCTCTTCAGCGGCTCCTCCAGATGAATCTTGCGGCGATCTACCTTGTAGCCCTGCGCCTCCAGCTCCTGCGCGATGTCCAGCGAGGTGACCGAACCGAAGAGATGATCGTTCTCGCCCGCCTTGCGCTCGAAGACCAGCACCAGCTCGTTGAGCCGGGCCGCCAGGTCCTCGGCTCCGCCCTTCTCGGCGGCGGACTTGCGGATCGCCGAGGCTTTCATCTGCTCGATAACCGCCTTGTTGGCTGGCGTGGCCTCCATCGCCAACTTGCTGGGCAACAGATAGTTCCGGCCATAGCCAGCGGCCACCTTGACCACATCGCCGCGGTGGCCGAGCTTGTTGACATCTTCTTTCAGAATGACTTCCATGACAGATCTCCAGATTCATCGAGGCGCTGCACAGAGCCTCCTCGTGGTAGGCGCCGCAAGAGCGGCAAGGATACTAATACTTGGCCGCAAAGGGCAGCAGAGCGATCGCCCGGGCCTGCTTGATGGCGCGCGTCAGCTTGCGCTGGAACGGAGCGCTAGTGCCGGTAAGACGGCGCGGGATGATCTTGCCGCGGTCGGAGACGAACTGCTGCAGCAGACGCACATCCCGGTAGCTGATGGTATCGATCTTCTCCACCGTGAACTTGCAGACCTTCTTGCGGCGGAAGAACTTGCGTCCGCCGGCCCCTGCTCCGGCTCCAGCTCCGGCTCCGGCTCCGGCTCCAGCCGGACGCGGAGGACGGCCTCCACCGGGACGGGAGCCCTGATAACCGCTGCGCGCCGCCGGCGCGCCCTCATTGGTGGTTGCAGCCGGTGCTGCCTGTTGTACTGTCTCGTCAGCCATCTTGTTCATCCTTGGTCTGCCCCCGGCTCATGCCGGCCGGCGGCTGGTTCGGCCGCTTCTGCTCCAGATCCGCCTGGGGATCTCTGGACTTGATCTCCGCTCTGGGCTCCGCCAGGTTCATTGGACGGGAGAGGAGATCGTGGAAGCATCTTGCGGCGTTGACTTGGTCCTGTCAGCGGACGGGAGGGGATCCATCCCGTCCGCGGATCTCATGGGGGCGCAGCCTCAGGAGGCTGCGGCGGTCTCCTCCGCCGGCGACTCCGCTGCTTCCGCCGCCATTTCCGGCGCGGCCTCCGCATTCACCTGCGGCAGGGCGCTGCGCTTCACGTGAGCGTCGCGGTGGGCCTTGATCTTCGCCACCCGCTTGTCCTCTTCATCCATGCGCACCGTGATGAACTTGATCACCTGCTCGGAGACGCGCAGACGGCGCTCGATCTCCGCGATCAAGGAGGCCGGAGACTCCACGATCAGCAAGATGTAAAAACCGTCGTTGAACTTCTTCACCGTATACGCCAGACGCCGGCGGCCCATCTTTTCGGTCGCCTTCACCGTGCCGCCCCCGGCGGTGACGTAGCCGGAGAACGTCTCCATGATCTTGTCGAGCTCAGCCTCTTCGACGTCGGGCCGAACGATAAACATGATTTCGTAGCTGCGATTCATCATTACTTCTTTCTGCGGGGTTCTGCCCCGCACCGTTCCGGGATTCACTTCCATCCGAAACCGGTGTGGAAGATTGTTCCTGCCAACCAACGATCAAAATCTCTTGCAACTGCACCTTGCATCCTGCAACCACTTCCAACAACAACTCCCAACAACGACTCCCGGCACGCGGCTCAAACCGGAGGAGGTGCCTCCGCCTTGCGGTTGAACTCGTTCATCGCCGCGCCTACGCCCTTGCTCAGCACCATCTCTACCGCGCGCAGAGCCCGGTCAAGAGATGCGTCCAGCTCCTCCAGCATCGGCTTGCGCATGGGAGCCAGAAGAAAATCCTTCCCGCCGGATTTGACGATCTCTCCCGTCTCGGCCGGCGGCCTCCCTATCCCAATCCGGATGCGCGTCCACTCCTCCGTCCCAAGCACGCCGGAGATGGACTTCACCCCGTTGTGCCCAGCCGCTGAACCACGCTCGCGGATGCGAATCGTGCCCAGAGGAAGGTCCAGCTCGTCGTAGAGGACGATCAGATCCTGAACTTCGAGCTGCAACTCATCCAGTAGAGCGGCTACCGAAAGCCCGCTCAGGTTCATGAAGGTCTGCGGCTTGGCCAACAGAACCTCATATCCTGCCAGTTGCGCCTTGCCCGTCAGCGCTCTGCCGCGACGGTTGACAACCTGCGCATGGCAAACCTCCGCTATGCGATCGATCGCCAGAAAACCTGCATTGTGTGGCGTGTAGGCGTACTCCGGACCAGGATTCCCAAGACCGACGATCAGCTTCACGCCCTCACGGCACCTTTCCACTTTCTCTTGCCAAACTGAGTTGAACTTTCTCGACTGGCTTCAACGCAGCTTCACCTCAACTTCAACCCAACATCCTTCGTCTGCCCTCTGCTCTGGCTTGTTACTTTCCTGAGCTTGGGCCGGCTTACTTCTTGCCCTTCTCCGCGGCGGCCTCGGCAGGAGCCTCCGTCTTGCCCTTCTTGGCCACCTCAGGCTCCGCGGCGCCGGCTGCCGGCTCCGCCACAACCTCTTCACGCAGCACCGTCACATGAGCCACCATCGCTCCCTCATCGCCCAGAAACTTCAGCTTGCCGGAGTGGGGAAGATCCGAGACGTGAATCGCGCCATGAAGATCCAGTTCGGTCACATCCACGTCGATGTGGCTGGGAATATCTCCGGGAAGGCACTCCACCTCCACCTCATGCAGCACCTGGCTGAGAATCCCGCCCGCGTTCTTCACGCCCTTGGAGACCCCCACGAGTTGCACCGGAACCGAGACCCGCATCACCTTGTCCATCGCAATACGCTTCAGGTCGATGTGCAGCAGCGTGCCCTTCAGGGGCTCGTTCTGCCAGTCAACGATCATCGCCTTGGTGGTGCTCGCGGCTTGGCCCGTCTCCGAACCCTCGATGTGGAGATCGAAGATCGTGTTGTGACCCGAGTCGGAGTACAGAATCCTGGTGATCACCTTGGGATCGACCGCCACCGCCATCGACTGCGCTCCAGCGCCATAGACCACCGCCGGAATCAGCCCTTGGACGCGCACCCGGCGCGCGTTGTTCTTGTTGAATTTACCTGTGCGGGGCTTGGCCACCACCGCTTCGATCGTTCTCTCTGTCATCAGCTTTCATCCTTTCGGGCACGAGGTTGAGCCTCGCTCCCTTTTGCCGCTCTTGCTGCCTTTCCTGCTTTTGCCCCTCGTGCTGCTCTTGTCGCCTTTGCTGCTCTCGTTGCAAAATGCTGCTAAAAACGGTGTCGCCGTGAGGATCCGCGCACCCTAGTTGAATAACGTGCTCACGCTGGTCTCCATGTGGATGTTCTCGATGGTGCGGCCCAGCAGCCCTGCGATCGAGAGCACCTTGATCTTCTCCACCTTCCGCGCCGCCTCGGTTAAGGGAATCGTATTGGTCACCACCAGCCGCTCCAGGCAGGAGGTCTGGATGCGCTCCACAGCAGGGCCAGAGAGCACCGCGTGCGTGGCGCAGGCATAGACCTTCTCCGCTCCCTGCTCCAGCAGCGCCGCCGCGGTCTTCACCAGCGTTCCAGCCGTATCCACAATGTCATCCAGAATCAGGCAGGTCCGTCCCCGCACATCGCCGATGATATTCATCACCTCGGTGACGTTGATATCCGTCCGCCGCTTGTCCACAATCGCCAGCGGCGCCGGCTGCTGTAGCTTCTTGGCGAAGAACCGCGCCCGCTCCACACCCCCCGTGTCCGGACTCACCACGGTCAGATTGGGAAGGTTCAGCTCATCAAAGTACCCCACCAGCACCGGGCTGGCGAAGATGTGATCCACCGGAATATTGAAGAACCCCTGAATCTGCGCCGCATGCAGATCGACAAACAGCGCCCGGTTGGCCCCCGCCGTCACCAGCAGATCCGCCACCAGCTTGGAGGAGATCGCCACCCTCGGCTTGTCCTTGCGGTCCTGACGCGAATAGCCGTAGTACGGCACCACCACCGTGATCCGCCGGGCCGAGGCGCGGCGCAGAGCGTCCATCATGATCAGCAGCTCCACCAGATGCTGGTCCACCGGATTGCACGTCGGCTGGATCAGAAAGACGTCAGCCCCGCGCACGTTCTCCAGGAGCTGGAAGAAGGTCTCGCCGTCGGAGAATCGCTCTAGGCGCGATTCGCCCACGGGGACTCCCAGAAATTTGCCGATCTCCTCGGCCAGCGGACGGTTCGCCGTGCCAGAGAAGATCTTGAAGCGCCGGTCCTCGCTCAGCCGCGAGGGCCGCTTCTTCTCCGCCGCCTTGGGATCGGCGGCCTTGTTGGCCGGCGATGCGGCGGAGACCGGATGGCTCGAGTTTGGGTTGGGAACCACAGTTGTGTCCACTACGTTCTCGGATGCTGTCACAGTTTCAATGACGGTTTCGGAGACGCTGTCGCTCACGTTGAAATCCTCCAGGCTGGTTGACCGATGGGTTCTTTCATACTGCTTGCCTTACTGCCTTGCAGCCGGTACTGGTTTCTTCACCGGCCGCCCGCATGTGCGAGACCTGATTCCCTGAAGATTGCCCCTGGATGGGTGATTCTCAGGACAAACTCCCTACTTCTTGCTGCTCCCGCATCCGGCGCCGGATTGCGGGTCCTGCTCACCTTCCTGGCGAGGACGTTTCCATCGCGAAAGATCGAAAAGTTCCCAAACTTCACCCTCTTCGCAGAACCGGACTCGCCGTCCGGAGGCTTCTGCCTGGCCGGCTCGGCGAGCGCTGCCGCGGCTGGGCGGATCCTTATGGCTGGGCGACTAGGATTCGAACCTAGACAAAGTGCGTCAAAGGCACTTGACCTACCATTAGTCGATCGCCCAGTATAGCCGCCTTGCCCCGCAGCCCAGACAACCAGGTTCTACTGGCTGAGCCCGGCGCTGCCCGCTTGCCCAAGCGGCTCCTCTGCGAAGATCGCGTGCTGGTACTGCTGGCGCGGCAGGGTCTCCGTCAGGATTGCCCGCATGCCGTTTCGCTGCACACGACGTTGAGCTTCGCTCGCCGCCGCCCGGGATCCATAGAGCCCAAACAACGCCGAACCCGAGCCCGAGAGAGCCGCATAGAGCGCAGGCTCTTCTGAACTTCCCAACAGATCACGCTTGATGGAACGCAAGGAGGGATGCTGCGAGAAGACGACCTCTTCGAAGTCGTTCTCAATCCCGGTGCGGACAAGCGCGAGAAGTGGATTCTCGGCCAGATCGCCTGGTACGTCCCTCGTTGCCGAGGCCCTGCCCGAAGGCAGGTCGCCTGACGCTGAATCCTGCGCAGGTTTCCCTCGCGCGGATTCTGGGCGGTTCGTAAGAGCGATACCGGAGGGGCCGGACTCAAGGCCATAAACTGACCAGACAGAGGCGAGAGCGCGGCTCAACTGTTCCAGTCTATCTACAGAGTGCCCGGAAGTCAAAGATTTCGCGTCCATCTGCTGGAAGGCCAGCGCGGTGGAGACGCCCACCTCGGGCAGCGCGACCACGCAGGCCAGCGGAGCCGTGTCCGGCAGCGGATAAACCTGCTCGCCCCGGCCCAGGCCCAGCACCGTTCCGCCCAGAAGAAACAAGGGAACATCCGAGCCGACCTCCGCCGCAATCCGCAGCCGCTCCGGCCCCGGCAAGACCACGCCCAACTCCCGCTCCAGACCCAGCAGAGCCGCCACGGCATTGGCCGAGCCCGCACCCATCCCACCCTGCACCGGCAGAGTCTTCTCAATGTGAATCCGCACCTCGGCGCTCACCTGAAGCCCCTCCAGCGCTCGCTGCACCACCTTCCACGCGGTGTTGCGCTCCGCGTTCCCGGCCTCGCTGCGCGGTACTCCTGGATGGTTGGAGGTGATCTCGATGCTGCTGCGCCCCGCCGCTCGCGCCGTCACCTTCACCCAGTCATGCAGCGGCAGCGTCTGGTAGACCGTGGTCAGGGCGTGGAAGCCGTCCGCGCGAGGCGCGCCCACCGCCAAGCCAAGGTTGATCTTGCAAAACGAGCGCAGACGGGTGGGCATCAGAGGCCGCCTCCCATCGCCGAGGCTGAAGAAAAAGATGTGGAGCTAAGACGCATGCAGGATTGATTTTAGAGTAGTCTTTCCGCCTGAGCCCCTGCCTCAAAGAAACACAGCGTAGGGCGCCTCACCCGCATTGCGTTCTTCGCCGCCTGGGCAGAGAAGCACAGACCCACCCCTCCGGGCCGGATCACAGACACGCAGAAAGCCCGTGACGCAGCGGTTCTGCGTCACGGGCGGTTGGAGCTCTTGGTCAAGCATCAGGGTTTCTGGCCGAGCTCGTTTGCCGCCGCCGCGACCGAGAGCGGCGTCCTCACCGGTGCAGCCGCTCCAACCAACTCCACAACGGAGCCGCCAGTGTAGTTCGTGATCCACACGTTGCCGGAGGGGTCGATGGCCAGGTTGAGAGAGCCGTAAAGAAGGCTGGTAAAGCTGGTGGCTGTGGCGGGATACTGCGCCTCCGGGAAGTAGTTGGTTGGCGGCGAGATAAACGTGTTCTTCGTCCCAGGGTCGTTGGAGGCTGCGCCCCCACCCGTCCCGTTGAGCACAAAGACCGTATTTGCGCCGTTTTCATTCGTAGTGGCTCCCTGCTTGAACCCGCAGGCTCCGTAGTTGCCGCAACGGTTGGTAAACCAGATGTTGCCGTTGCCGTCCACGGCAGCGCCAAAGGTTGAGGTCATCTCGGCCGTTCCAGCGGCAGTTCCATCTCCGGTATCCAGAATATTCGTGCCTCCTGAGGACGAAACCTCATAGATCTCGCTGGTCGTGGTCTGGATCGGTATCCACGCGTTTCCACTCCCGTCGATGGCGGGAACCTCCGGCTGCTGTGGGGTTTTGATCGGCGTGAAATAGTTCGTAACCCCGGACTTACTAAGGTAGATCCTTGCAATCTGGTCGCTCGTCTCGGAGGTGATCCACAGCGCGCCGGCATGGTCGATGGCGCCGTGGGCCACATTGTCCCCGTTGGTAATCGCGGGGGTGAGGGGCGACTTTCCCCCAAAAGCGCCACTCGAAGAGTACGAAAAAATGTCGTACAGAGCGCCGCCGCCGCTTGTGGTGCTGCTGGAGTCTCCCGCGAAGAAATAGGCAGTGCCGGGGTAAGCCGTGATCACGGTATAAGCCTTGTAGTAGCCGGACCCTAACTCCGTCGGAGCCGCAGTGTCGGCAGGCGCCTTGAACTCCGTGATTGGCGTCCCGCTCCCGCCGTTTCCGTCCCAGGGAGGGCTGCTTGGAGCATCGTTGGCATTACCCGTCCAAACGTCTCCATATCCATCCACGGAGAGGTATCCCACAATATAGCCTGGCTGGAAGGGGGACGACTGCTGGACGCCCAGCGGATTCCATTCCACGACGTCGGCTAATTCCGGGGAGTCCGGCGGCCCCTGCGCAGAAATCCAGACGTTTCCGCTGGCATCCACCGCGAGGCTCTCCGCTTGGACCAGAGTGGGATTGACGGCAGTGGTGTAGCCGCCGACCGCGGTCGAGGGATAGTTGATGGCGATGGTCCAGTCGTGCGGGGCATTGCTCAGGTCAGGAACGTAGGGCACTGTGCCGGTCGGGAGGTCGAAAAGATCTTGCGCGTAGGTCGCGTCCACATCCGCCTCGCTGTTATTGCCGGCCGGGTAGCGTGCGATGTTGATCGCGGCGGTGGCCGTATCTGTTGGCTGCGTGCCGCCCTTGCCGCCATCATCTGTGGCGATGGCGAAGAGCGAACTGCATTGCGTACTCTCCACTCCCGCGGATGGAGGAATGGAATCCACGCAGTTGGCCAGGATGTTGGCCAGGGTGTCGATCGTGGCCTCCGGAACGATGCCGTTGCCGGAGTTGGGAACGCCGGTAGAGGATTGCGTCTGATAGTTGGCCAGATGTCCCTCGCCGTCATTGGCCGTGGACTGCGGACCGCCGCCCTGGATGTTATAGAGCTGGGCTGCGGTGTTGGCCGCGTTGGCGATGCCCAGCAGCGCTGTGGGCGTACCGGAGGTGCCGATGTCCCACGCGTTGTTGTTGCTGGCCAGGGTGAAGGGCTGGAAGGTGTACGCCGTGGCCACCGTCGAGACCTCATTCAGATAGATGTAAGAAAGCGCCGTCGAGCCGGTGGAGAAGTTGCCCGACGAGGGGCAGTTGCCCAGCGTGGCAAGCTGAACGATGTTCGGGTTGTTGGTCGGACCGGAGGTGGAGGAGGTGGCACCGATGTTGCCACCCCAGGCGTAGATATACACCGGCTGGCCGACCGTACACTTGTAGGCCCCGGTGAGGTTGAAGGCGCCGCTGCTATCCGTGGTGACGTACTCCGCCCCCTCAGGCACATTCGGATCCGAGGAGTCCGCGGTGAGCGTGTAACCCCCGGGAGAATCGGTCGTGCCGGTACCGAGGATGGAGGTGGCCGGCGATCCGTAGCCTTTCGTTCCCGGCTGCAGAAGATACACATGCGCCCCCTGGATAGGCGCGTGGCCGCCATAGACATAGCCTTGAATAGGCGGCCCGGCCACCTGATCGGTGGGTGTCGTGGAACTGGACGCACTGTTGCTGTCCATGGTCATCGCCCCTCCACAACCGGCCAGCAGCAGGGTTCCGAGCAGGCAGGCGGAAGCGGACGGGCTGGTACAGAAGGCTCTCTTCGGCAAAGGCACCATGGCGCAGGTCTCCGGGGACTTGAAACGCAGGGAGTTACCAAAATCTCAACCTCAGCGGCCGGTATGCGGTTACCAGAGGGCGGCAGCAATGACGAGAGATAGGTCTAGATGAGAAAACTATAATCTTAAATAGATTAGAGATATCTAAATATTTTTCGGCGAGTAGCAAGCCGGGGACGCCCTGTTGGTAATAACCAGGAGGACACCGGGAGATTACCGAAGATTCTCGCGACGCCTCCGCTCCGCCTACGACAGACGTCCCCGGGGCCCATGCGCAGGAGATGCGGCTCGCCGCCACGGGTGCTCGGGATGCCAGAGCGGACCCCTGCCGCAACCCTAGGGAGCCATCGGGATCGACTGCAAGGGAGTCACCGTCGGGGCCGCCAGGCCGAAGAACATCGTGACAGCGTTGACGCCCTCGTTGGAGACCCACAGATTCCCGGCCCTATCCGGAAGCAGGCTGAAGGGCTCGGCCATACCGGCATCCAGCCCGTAGCCGCCCGTCCCATAGACGCCCGTCGTCGGGGAGATGGCCGTCCCGGCGGCTAGTGCGCCACCCTCCCCGGCCAGCTCCGTGATCGACTCCCCGTGGAAGTTGCTGATCCAGACGTTCTGCGCGGCGTCCACGGCCACCATCGCCGGGTGATCGATCCCGCCCACAGCCAGACCGCTGATGGGAACGCTCGTGCCAGTAGAGGTGGTGACCGCCTCGGCGACCGCTCCCTGGTAGTCGCTGCCGCCCAGATAGTCGGCGATCCACAGATCCCCGGCCGCGTCCGTAGCCATGCCGTAGGACTCGCCACAGCAGGCCGCGTCCACCAGCAGCGTTCCCGTGGCGGAGACATGCGCGACATCCTCATCGCCGGAGAGCCAGAAACCGCCGCTCGAGTCCAGCGCGATGGCGTTGGGCAGGTCCCCCAGGTTATACCCCGCGCCCAGCGAGGCCGCCACCACCCCACCGCTGCTGTTGTACACCGTTGCCGAAGACGTGCCGCTGTTGGCGATATAGAGATCCCCGTAGTTGGCCGCGCCCAGCGTATTGTTGGCGGCGATCGCGTAGGGGTACTGCAGGGAGTAGTCCGAGTAGGAGGCATCCGTCCCTTGCGTGGCTGGGTTGCTGACGCCGTAGAACTCCGTGACGCTGCCCGCTCCGCCCGCGCCGTTCACGTTGGTCACCCAGATGTTGTTCTGGGGGTCGATCGCCAACCCGTAAACCTCATGGATCACCGCTACTCCGTTGGAGATGCCGTAGCCGGTGGAGGAGAGCGCCGTCCCCTGCGCGTTGAAGGCCGACAGCGGACCGTTCTGGTTGGCTACCCAGACGTTGTTCTGGCTGTCGATCCCCAGGCTGGTGGGCAGGGCCAGGCCGCCGCCGGTGACCGTCAGCGACATTGTCCAGTCGTTGGGGGCTTCTGTGAGAGGGGTCACGGCAAACGGAGGTGACGTCGGCTGCGCGGCCCAGACCGCCTGGACGTTCTCTCCCGGATGGCGCACGATATCCAGAGCCGCCGTGAAGCTGTCCTGCGGAGCCGTCCCGCCCGTAGGCGTGGCGGCGGTGAACAGTGCCGTGCAAGTTGAACCATCTCCGCCCGTGCAGCTATTCAGGGCATTGGCCAACGCGTCCAGCTTGCCGCTCTCCACCCGCAGCGTAGCCGGCAGCGTCGCCGGCCCTCCCGTCGCCGGGTTGGCCAGCAGCGCCGCGTCCAGAAAGGCATTGCTGATGCCCAGGGTGTTCGTGGAAGTCGCGCCGATAGCCGTCGCTGAGCCGGCAAACGGGGCTAGCGCCCAGGCAGCTGCCGCCGTGGTCACCTCATTGATCGTGAAGAAGGAAGTAGAAGTGAGGCTGCTGCACGGGCCCAGCGCCGCCACCATCACCAGGCCGTCGTTGCTGCCCGAGGGCGGCTGCGCAGCGTTGGGCGTGGGCATGCCCCCGCTGGCCACCAGATAGACCTGGCCACTGCCGCTGATGCTGCTTCCGGAGCTGCTCTGGCCGCAGGTGTAGAGGCCGTTGAGCTGGAACATCCCGATCTCATCCGAGGTGACCGTCTGGGTCAACATCGGCGTAGCCGCTGAGCCGTTGCCGCTGCTGCCCACCGCATAAAGCTGGATCGTGGCGTTGGCCACCGGCGTGGTTCCGCTGAGCACCTGGCCCTGGAAGGCCACTGCCGTGACCGTCAGCGCCAGCGTCGCCGTGGCCGTGTTTCCTGCCGAATCCGTCACCTGAATGCTGACCGGAACCGCGGTCTCGCTGGTATTCGGCGCGCCGCTGATCTCTCCAGAGGGCAGCAGCGTCAGGCCCACGGCGCTGAGCGCGCTGCCGCCCGTCACCGTCCACACATAGCCCACGCCGCTGCCGCCCTGCGCCGTCAGCGCGGCGTTGTAGGAGTTGCCCTCTACGCCGTTGGGCAACGCCGTGGTGGTAATGGTCAGCGTCGGATAGGCCGTAGCCAGGGTGTAAGCTGCGCTGGCCGTTAACGCCGGAGACCCCGAGTCAGTCAGCGTCACCGTAAAGCTGGCCGAGCCCGCCGTGGTGGGCACGCCGCTGATCACGCCGCCGCTGCTCAAGCTGATCCCTGGTGGCAGCGTGCCCTGGGACACAGCCCAGGTGTAGGGTGGAATGCCGCCCGTGCCTTGCAGCGTCTCCGCATAGGGGCTCCCGTAGACACCGCCCGGCAGCGCCCCGGCGGGAGGCGTGATGCTCGGATTCACTGGGACCGAGAGCGTCACGCTGGCTTTTACGCCGCTGTCTACTGTCGAGGTGGCCGTCAGCGTCACCGTGAAGGCGGTGCTCACCCTGAGGGGCGCGGCAAACGTCACAGAAGTGCTGGTAGCGCTAAACAGCCCCCCGCAGACCGTGGCGCTGCATCCGCTCAGCGTCCAGTTCACGCCTGCCGCCGATGCCCCGCCCGCCACCGTTGCGGTAAAGTTCGCCGAATCGCCCGGGTCGATCGTGTCCGAAGCCGGTCCGTTGAGAGTAATCCCCGTAGGAACCGCCAGCGTGCTGCTCCCTCCGCAGCCGCTCAGCAGCGGCGTCAAACCCAGCAGCAAACCCAGCGCGAGCTGGGCCGCGCGGCCAGCCGAAGACAGGGACTTGCTTCCACACAGGCGCGCGCGCCGGCCAGAGCGTTCCAAAAAGGGATACATGAGTCATTAATAATCGACACGCCGGTCAATAACCCGAAAGATGAGCCTTTTTTATTAACCAACTCTGTGTGTTTCTTAATGTCGCCCCGGTTCAATGCGCCTCTAGCTCGATCTTGCCGCTGGTGTGGGGCGGGCGCTTCAGCAGCAGTACCAGAGGCAGCAGGCAGAGCAGGATGTAAGCGAATAGCCGGTACTGGTCCATGTAGGCCAGCAGCGAGGCCTGGCGCTGTAACTGCCCGTAGAGCAGGGCTAGCCCCGCATAGGCGTGGTTAACCGCCGCGCCGCTCGCGGCCTGGCTCCCGTAGACCGCCCCCAGGGCGCGAGCCGACTGCGCCGCCAGTGGATTGGAGGCCGAGAGGTGGGCGGCCAGGTAAGCCTGGTGGGTTTGCGATTCGCGCTGCAGAAAGGTGCTGGCCACAGCGATGCCGATGCTGCCGCCTTCATTGCGCACCAGCGCATAGATGCCGGCGGCGTTGCTGCTCTGCTCCGCAGGCAGAAAGCGGAAGATGATGGTGCTCAGCGGCACCGTGGTCATGCCGATGCCCAGCACCTGCACCACCCGGGGCAGGATCATGCTCAGTTCACCCATCTCCAGATTGCCCAGCGAGAGCCACCATGTGCCCAGGGCGATGGTGGCCAGACCTACGACGATGAGCCGCCGGGCATCGGCGCCGCGGCTCAACGCCCAGCCCACCAGGGGAACCTCCACAATCGCCGCCAGGCCGGCCGGCGAAACCGCCAGACCCGCCGCCGTGGCCGAGTAGCCCATCAGAAGTTGCATGAACTGGGGCAGCAGAAAGGTGGAGGCATAGAGCGCCGTGTAGACGCCCAGCACAATGACACAGCAGAAGAGAAAGTTTCGCTCCTTGAGCAGACGCAGGTTCACCACCGGATTCTTGACGTGCAGCTCCCACACAACCGCGCCCGCCAGCGCACAGACCGCGATGCCGGCCGTCCAGGCGATGAACGTCGAGCCGAACCAGTCCAACTCCTGGCCCTTGTCCAGGACGATCTCCAGCGAGGCCAGCCCGATGCTCACCAGCGCCAGGCCCGCGCCGTCGATCTGCAACTTCTTGCCCCGCAGACGCTCGGCCTTCTGGGCCAGACGAGCGCGCGTCAGGTGTTCCGGGTCCGTGAGCACCATGCGGGTGAAGAAGGCGCACAGCACGCCCACCGGAATGTTGATGTAGAAGATCCAGCGCCAGGAGTAATTGTCCGTGATCCAGCCGCCCAGGCTGGGGCCAAGCACCGGAGCGCACATGATGGCCACCGTGTAGACCGCCATCGCCATCCCCCGTTTGTTGCCCGGAAACAGATCCGCCAAAATGGCCTGCACCGAGGGCTGCAGACCGCCCCCGGCCAACCCCTGCATCACCCGGAAGAGCACCAGCAGCCCCAGGGTGGGCGCCAGACCGCACAGCGCCGAAAACAGCGTGAACATCCCCACCGAGAGCAGATAGAAGTTCTTCCGCCCCATCACCGAGGAGATCCAGCCGCTGATGGGAAGGATGATCGCGTTGGCCACCAGATAGCTGGTCAGCACCCAGGTGCTCTCATCCTGGGAGGCCGAGAGGCTGCCGGCGATGTGCGGCAGAGCAACGTTGGCGATCGAGGTGTCCAGAACCTCCATGAACGTGCCCATGGTCACCACCAGCGTGATGATCCAGGGGTTGAATACAGGGGCATTCAGGACGGGCGCAGGCGGCGCTGGGCCTCGGTCGGTTTGCGCAGCGCCAGAGCCGGCGTGACGGATCTCCGGATCAAGCGCCTCCAGCACCGTCTCGATCTGTTCCGCTGTGGGTTCTTCCGTCGCCAGCGCCTCGGGCGGCTCTGCTTCGGATGGGAGAAATGACCGCTTAGTCATTGCAATGACTCCATGGTCATTAGAGAGTGCGGCGCCCGCCTGGGATTCAACCGTCCCGGGAAGACTCCAACGGGAAACGTGCTAGCTTGTTGGGGTGAGCCAATCCGCGCCAGCCCGCAGACCCACCCCCAGGCAGCTTCTCACCGGCCTCAGACGCCAGGAGATCCTGGCCGCCGCCATCCACGTCTTTGGAAAGAAAGGCTATGCCGCTACCTGCGTCGAGGACGTGGCCCGCCAGGCCCGGCTGGCCAAAGGCACCGTCTACCTCTACTTCGACTCCAAAGAGGAGATCTACGCCGCCGCCGTTCGCTCCGCCGTCGAGCGGCTGCACGCTCTGGCCGCCGAGCGACTGCAGGACGTCCAAGGCCTGCGCCGCCGGCTCTCGGTGGCCATCTCCGTAAGGATGGAGTTCTGGGACCAGCAGTTGAACCTCTATCGCCTGCTGCTCACCGTGGGACGCGAAGCCCAGCACAAGCGCCAGACCCATGAGCTGCTGCGCGCGGGGCATGCCTTCTATCTCTCCATCCTGCAGGCGGGAAGGGATGCGGGGGAGATCGAGCCCGGCATCGACCTGGAGGCCATCGCGTGGGCGATTCTGGACCTGATCCGCGGCTCGAACGAGCGCCGCATGGAGCGCCTCACCCGGCGCACCCCCCAGCAGGACGCCGAGACCATCACCGCCTTCGCTCTGCGGCAGCTCAAGCTGCACGCCGACTCCGGGCCGGACGGCTACAGTCCTGAACCTCAAGAGCACAGTCCTGAACCTTCACAAGAACAGTCCTGAACCTTCACAAGAACAGCTCTGAACCTTCACAAGAACAGCTCTGAACCTTCGCTGCCCTGAACCCTCCCAACGAGATCCCTTCACAGGCGCTTCGCGGGCAGCCAACGCCGCCGCAGCGCAGCGCCTCTACTTTCCCTCCAGCTTGCTGGTGAAGTAGGTGTAGGTGAGGGCCCAGGTCTGAGCCTGCTCCTTCAGGTTGGCGCCTGCGGAGTGTCCGCCTTCGACGATCTCGTCGTAGAGAAAGGGCTCATGGAACTCCTCCATCTTGGCGGCGAACTTGCGCGCGTGCTGGGGACCGACGCGGTCGTCCTTGGTGCTGGTGAAGATGAAAGGCTCCGGATAGTCCACGCCCGGCTTGAGCTGGTTGTAGGGAGAGATCCGGGCCAGGAAGGCGCGTTGGGCGGGAACGCTCACCGAGCCGTACTCGCCCACCCAGCTCGCGCCAGCGTCGATCTTTTCGTAACGCAGCATGTCCAGCAGCGGCACCATGATGGCCACCGCATGCCACAGGTCAGGATGCTGCGTCATCTCCACGCCCATCAGCAGCCCGCCATTCGAGCCTCCGATGATGCCCAGGCGGCGCGGCGAGGTGATCCGGCGAGCGATCAGATCCTCGCCCACGGCGGCAAAGTCATCGTAGATGCGCTGCCGTTGGGTCTTAAGCCCCGCCTCATGCCAGGCCGGGCCGAACTCACCTCCCCCGCGGATGTTGGCCAGCACATAGACGCCCCCTGGCTCCAGCCACAGCTTGCCCAGCGAGCCGGAGTAGGTAGGCGTCATGGAGAGCTGGAATCCACCGTACGCGGTCAGAATCGTTGGGTTCGCCCCGTTGAGCTGCATCTGCCTGGGATGCACGATGAAGTAGGGAATCCGCGTGCCGTCCTTGGAGGTGGCTTCATACTGCTCCACCACGTCCTTGGAAGCGTCGAACTGCGCCGGTTCGGCGCGGACGTACTGCAGCGTTCCTGCGGCCGCGTCCCCGAACAGCAGGGAGGGCGGAGTCAGAAAGCCGTTGAACTCCAGGAAGAAGTTGTCATCGGTATCGCTGGTGGAGACCACCTTCACACTGACATTCTCCGGCACGGGAAGCTCGCGATGGCTCCAGCCCAGCAGCGAAGGCGAATAGATGTAGGCCTTGCCCTGAACGTGCTTCAGGGTCGTGATGAGGACCCGCGAATGGGTCAGGTCCACACTCTGCAAGAACTCCTGCGCGGTGGGAGCAAAGATCGTATTGGGCTTGAGATGGTCTGGATCCTTGAGCACCTCGGCGAGCTTCAACTCCAGCAGCGAGCCGCGCGGGAAGGTCTGCAGTTGCCCGGAGGGCGTCCAGTCCTGATTGATCTCCACCAGCAGTCGGCCATCCAGCAGGCCGTCGATCTGCGAGCGGGCTGGAATCTTCAGCTCCCGCAATCCTGCCGGCGTCTCAATGAAGATCCGGGTGTTGAAGAAGCTGATCCGGCGGGTAAAGAGCGTGAGCGAGTGCTTCTTGGCGTCATGCAGCGTGACGCCGCTGGCGCTCATATCGGTGGACTCGCCGCGGAAGACCTCCCTGGCGCTGGAGAGCGGCGTCCCGCGCCGCCACTGCTTCACAATGAAGGGATAACCCGAGCTGGTCATCGTTCCCGGGCCCCAGTCGCGCGCCACCAGCAGCGTGTCTTTGTCCTGCCAGGAGACATCCTGCTTGCTGCGAGAGAGAACAAAGCCCCCGGAGACAAACTCTCCGGTCTTCAGATCGAACTCCCGTTGGCTGTCCGCATCCTCACCACCCGCGGAGAGCGCCACCATGCAGTAACGGTCGCCGGGATAGAGGCAGTTGAGGCCATGCGCCACCCAATTGACCTTGTCCCGCCGTCCCAGAGCGTCATAGTCGATCACCGTCCGCCAGACCGGATGCTCCGACAGATAGCTGGCCAGCGTGGTCTTGCGATAGATGCCGTTCACATGGCTGGCGTCCCGCCACAGGTTGTAGATCTCCCCGCCGTGCTGCCGGGGGTCGGCCAGGCGGCTGGGCGACTCCGCGATGCGCAACGCCTCCGCATAGAAGGTGGCGTAGTGCGGATCCGACTCCAGAATGGGTAAGGAACGTGCATCTTCAGCCCGCACCCAGGCCAGGGCGCGGGCGCCGAGCTGATCCTCCAGCCACAGGTACTTGTCCGCAGGCAGCGGGGGTAGAACCGCTTGCCCGGCGTCTTCTGAGGCCTGAGACGCAGGCGTCTGCGCCGCCGGGGAGGGTGGCTCGCCGCTCTCTTGCCCGGCTTTCACATGAGGCGGAAGAGCCAGCCAGGTCACGCCGAGCGTGAACGCCAGTGCTGCAAGGGAGAAGGAGCCATGTTTGAACATTTTGACGGAGATCCTCCCGGAAAGAACACCAGACACGGTTACAGGTCGCAAGTCAAAGTCCGCGCCTCGGCTGTCGGCGACAAGAGCGAAAGAGAAACGCCGTGGGGGTCTTTCCCAGGCAACGCCCGGAGAGACCCTTACGGCATCAGGACGCTCGCTACTGGCTGGCGTTCTCGTAGTCGCGGATGAACTCCGCAGTGCGTTCATGCAATCCGGCGCGAGCCTGCGGATTGACGTAGACCATGTGTCCGGTGGGGAAGAACTTGTACGCGATGTTCTTCTCCAGATCAGCGGGGATGGGCAGTTGCTTCATCTCGTAGGTGGCGCCAAAGTAGACCGTGCCCAAGTCGAAGTACCCGCCCATCAGCAGCACATGCATCCGCGGATTCACCTTCATGGTGTAGGCCAGATCGCCCATCACGTTGCTGGACGTGCCGGGCCAGCCTCCGCGCAGCGGACCTCGATGCTTCATGTCCCAGTGCCAGCCGCCCATGCGGGCGCTAGGCTCGTAGGTCATATTCTGCCCGAACTTCAGCGTGGTCTGCGCGTAGGTGTTCATCGCCGCCTGGATGGCCGACTCGATCGCCTCCGAGAAGGGATCGTAAGCGGCTTCGCGGTCCAGCGGGTTCATGCTCGGGCCGGACCAGCGGGAGTCAAGCCGGCCCGTGGTGTCATTGCTGTCTCCGAGGAGATCCTGGGCGAACTCGCCTCCGGTGAGACGCAGGTCTGCTTTGATCCAGAGCGCCGCCGGAATGCCGGTAAAGCTCTCTAGCTTGGCGGCCACCGCTGCCTTGCGCGCAGCGTCCAGATCAGCCCCCTGCAGCAGCGCGCTGGCGTAATCTCCCAGCGCATACTGCTCCACCTGATGCAGCCAGGGCAGCAATTGGGCCGGTTGGTTGGGAACCTTGTGGTGAAACCACGCCGTGGCGGCAAAGCTGGGCAGAGCCAGAAAGAAGCCGTTCTCCGTACCCGGATTGCCGTCCGAACCATCCGCGGAGTCGTCAAAGCTCAAAATCTGGCTGAGGAAGACCACCCCATTCAGGTCGACGCCATGGCGCTGCAGCGCCGCCGAGAGAACCGCGTCGCGCGTCGTTCCGTAGCTCTCTCCAAAGAGGAAGCGCGGCGAGTCCCAGCGGTTGTACTTGGTCAGGAACCGGCGGATGAAGCGCTGAAAGGCACCGGCGTCCTGGTCGATCCCATAGAACGCCTTGTCGGCGTCTTTGCCCATCACCCGGCCGTAGCCGGTGCCCGGAGCGTCGATAAAGACCAGATCGGCCGTATCCAGCAGCGAGTCCTGATTGGGAACGATCTTGTAAGGCCCGCCGGCCGGATGGCCAAGGTCGTCAAGCTCCACCCGCACCGGACCGAAGCTACACATGCGCAGGTACATGGTGGCCGAACCCGGCCCTCCGTTGTAGATGAAGACGATCGGCCGCGTGGCTGGATCCTCATCCTTGGCGAAGTAAGCCGTATAGAACATCGTAGCCGTCGGCGGCTCCTGGCCCGGCTTGGCCGGCGCAGCCCCGGACTCGGCGCCGGGCAGAATCGTTCCGTCCAGGCTGATCGTCGCATCCTGCTGGTCCGTCGCTCCCACCCGCAGCAGACCGGCCACCGCCTTGTAGGCGATGGCCTTACCGCCAACAGTCACCGTTCCCTCGGTGACCGAGTCTGGCGGAAGCGCATGCTGCAGGGGCTGGGGCGCAGGGACAGCGGTGGATGCGGCGCCCCTCTGGTCTCCACCCTGCAGGCTCTGCGCCACTGCGGCGCACGTGGCCAGAAGAAAGCTTGCGGCGAGGAGGCCGGTCTTCATGCCTCCACGGTTCAGAAAGTTGTAGCTCAAGGACCTTGTCCGATGCGTCATGTCAACTCCAACTCCAGAGATCAGAATTTTGTGACCGGCTGCCAAGTGTAAAACGCAGTATACTCCGCCCGACCCCGGAGTCCACCAGCGTGGCCGCGCAGACCCTTGGCCGGATTTTGCACTAGACTGGTCGCTGCGGACTGCGAAGTTGACCCAGGCTCTGCCTCGGGTGACAGACGCTGGTGTGGGAGTGGAACCGATGCGAGTTGGGTTGATGACGCGGGAGTATCCTCCGTATGTTTATGGCGGCGCCGGAGTGCACGTCGAGTACCTCTCCAGGGAGCTGGCCAGGACGGTTGAAGTAGAAGTGCATGCCTGGGGAGAGACGCCCCCGGCCGATAGCCTTGCCGATCCCCCCTTACCGCACAGCCCGAACCTGCGCGTCTCCTTCGAGCAGCCTTGGCCCTTGCTCTCCCGCGGCACCGAGGCTAAGTTCAAAACCGCCCTCGAGGCCCTCTCGTTGAACCTGCTCGAAAACCTGCACCTGGACCGGCTGGACGTGATCCATACTCACACCTGGTACACGGCCATGGCCGGGTTCTTCGCCAAAAAACTCTACGACATCCCGTTTGTTCTGACTACCCACTCGCTGGAGCCGCTGCGCGCCTGGAAGGCCGAACAACTCGGTGCCGGCTACGCCTTGAGCTCCTGGATGGAGCGCACCGCCATCCTGGACGCCGATGCGATCGTCGCCGTCTCCAACGGCACCCGCGCGGACATCCTGCGCGCCTATCCGGAGGTGAACGCAGATCGGATTCATGTGATTCATAACGGAATCGACCTCGAGCAGTACCGCTATCGGACCGAGAAGACCGCGCTGCGGAAGTATGGCGTGGATTTGAACCGTCCCTACGTCTTGTTTGTGGGCAGGATCACGCGCCAGAAGGGCGTCACCCATCTGGTGGATGCGATCCCTTATCTTCCTCCGGGCACCCAGATCGTCCTCTGCGCCGGAGCTCCGGATACGCCGGAGATCGCTGCCGAGATGCGTTCCAAAGTCGAGGCGGCGCGCCACGCCGGCCCCGGCAGCACGGCAGCGGCCGTAAAGAACATCGGCCCCCACGGCGGACACTCCACCGCCAACGGCGATCCCGCCGGAACCGGCCACAACGTCGTCTGGATCGAGCAGATGGTCACCCGCGAAGAGGCGATTCAGCTTTACTCGCACTGCGCAGTCTTCTGCTGCCCCTCCGTCTATGAGCCCTTCGGCATCATCAACCTGGAGGCCATGGCCTGCGGGGCTCCCGTGGTGGCCAGCGCCACCGGAGGGATCCTGGAGGTGGTGGTGGACGGCCAAACCGGACTGCTCACCCCGTTTGAGGCCGATCCTGTCACCTCGTTCCCGCTGCATCCCGACCGTTTCGCCCGCGATCTGGCCGAACGCCTTACTCACCTGTTGCAGAACCCGGAGAAGGCGCGGCGCATGGGGCAAGCCGGGCGAGAGCGCGTCGAGGAACACTTCTCCTGGCAGGCGATCGCCGCGCAGACCATCCAGTTGTACCAGACGCTGATCGATGCCCAGCCGGTGAAAAAGCAGGCCTGAAAGCGCCGCCAACGGCCCGCCGAGGCAGAGACCAAACCTTCGCTGCGGCGATGGCGTCATATAATCAGTAGAAGTGGAGAGGGGTTGATCTCCGGATGGGTGAGGCTTCGATCCGGATGAACGGGCGCATCTTCCGTCCGCCAATCGTTCTCCCATCCCCCCTCCCCTAGGAGTATTTATGGCGAATCTGCTGGACCAGCTTAAGCAAATGACCACCGTAGTCGCCGACAGCGGTGACATCAACTCCATCAAACAGTTCAAGCCGACCGATTCGACCACCAACCCATCGCTGATCGCCGCCGCCGCAGCCATGCCCGAGTATCAGGGCATCGTGGATCAGGTGCTGCAGGAGGCGCGCGAGAGGGCGGGAGAGAAGGCCTCTGACAAAGAAGTGGCCGCCGCCGCCTTCAAGACCCTGGCCGTCGCCTTTGGCCGCAAGATCCTGGAGATCGTCCCCGGTCGGGTCTCCACTGAGGTGGACGCTCGCCTGAGCTACGACACCGAGAAGACCATGCAGCTCGCCCGCGACATCATCCAGCAGTACGAGAGCGCTGGCATCTCGCGGGAACGCATCCTGATCAAGATCGCCTCCACCTGGGAGGGCATTAAAGCCGCCGAGCAGCTCGAAAAAGAGGGCATTCACTGCAACCTCACCTTGCTCTTCGGCCTGCACCAGGCCATCGCCTGCGCGGAGGCCAAGGTCACCCTGATCTCCCCCTTCGTGGGCCGCATCCTGGACTGGTACAAGAAGAACACCGGCAAGGACTACGTCGGCGCCGACGACCCCGGCGTACACTCCGTCACCGAGATCTACCACTACTACAAGAAGTTCGGTTACAAGACCGTAGTGATGGGGGCCAGCTTCCGCAACACCGGCGAGATCATTGAGCTGGCCGGCTGCGACCTGCTCACCATCGCGCCCAAGCTGCTGGATGAACTGCAGAAGACCGAAGGCGTGCTCGTGCGCAAGCTGGATCCGGCCAAGTGCGCCAACCTTCCCATCGAAAAGATTGTGGTGGACCGGGCCATGTTCGACAAGATGCACGCCGAGAACCGGATGGCCAAGGAAAAGCTTGCGGAGGGCATCGAGAGCTTCTCCAAGGCGCTGGAAGACCTGGAAAAGATGCTGGAGAAGCGGCTCAGCGAGCTTCCCCGGCCGCAAGCGGTGCGGTAACCCCTGGTCAAGCGAAACCCAAAAGGGCCACCTCTCTGGAGGTGGCCTTTTCCATGGCTCCATCTCAGCGATCGCCCAGACTCAGCAGCGGAGTTAACTCAGCGGCGGCGCAGACCTAACAGACTCAAAAAGAAGCTGGCGAAGCAGATCTCCGTGCCCAGCATCAGGCACAACATCGCGGGAAGCGTGCGCCGCATCATCTGCACCGGGGGAAGGTGGCCGTAGCCGGTGTGCGCCCAGGAGAGCACCGACGAGACAGCGATCCCTACGCCGCAGAGCACCAGCAGCGCACCCAGCAGCAGGCCTGTCTCCAGCGTGATGTAGTGGAACCAGCGCTGGAAGCTCTCATCCTCCGGGAGCAGCCCCTCGGAGATGGCGAAGACCTTGGCCGCCACGGCGAAGAAGACCAACTGGAAGCCCACCAGCACCGCCGCCGAGATGTAGGCTAGCGTATCCACGCCCAGGTTGACATGCCCCAAGGGACGCGAGGCCGGCAGCAGCCAGGCCATCAGCCCCAGACCCACCACCATCAGCGCCAGGCCAGGGTACAGGAAGAGCCAGCGCGGCGAATACATCAGCAGAAAGCGCAGATGCCGCCAGCCGTCGCGCCAGGTGCGCAGATGCGGCGGACGGCTGCGGCCATCCTTCTTCAGGGTGGTCGGAACCTCAGCGATCCTCTGGCCCAGCAGCGCCGACTTCACCACCATCTCACTGGCAAACTCCATCCCCGTGGTGCGCAGGTCCAGGCGGCTGTACGCATCCTTGGAAAACGCGCGGATGCCGCAGTGAAAGTCCCCGATGGAGGCGTGAAAGAGTCTGCGGCCCAGAAAGCTGAGCACCGGATTGCCCAGGTAGCGATGCAGCGGCGGCATGGCCCCGGGAAGGATCCCTCCCCGGAAGCGGTTCCCCATCACCAGCTCAGCGCCTCCGCGCAACTCCGCCAGGAAGCGCGGAATGTGGGCGAACTCGTAGCTGTCGTCCGCATCGGCCATCAGCACATAGCGGCCCCGCGCGGCCTGGATGCCGGCATTCAGCGCCGCCCCGTACCCGCGCACCGGCACATC
Source organism: Granulicella sp. (assembly GCA_027335345.1). GTDB lineage: Bacteria > Acidobacteriota > Terriglobia > Terriglobales > Acidobacteriaceae > Granulicella. The sequence continues at coordinate 32,344 of DAHWOF010000011.1, forward strand.
GACCACGCGCGCGCCGTGTTGCTTGGCAATCGCCTGCGAGCCGTCCGTAGAGCCGTTGTCGGCTACGATCACCTCGCCCTCGATGCCGTTCTCGGCCAGCGAGGCGAGCGCCTTGTCGACGCAGACAGCCAGCGTCTCAGCCTCGTTCAGGCAGGGCATGACTACGCTTAGTTCCGGCACGGGACTCTCCGCATGGCCGGCATAGCGGGATGGTGCAATCGTCTTCTCTGGAGGGGTCTGGTTCATGCCCATGGCCTGGTTCCTGTCGATCGTCTGGCTAAGCTGTACTGCGTTATGGCTTGGCTGCTCCCGTGCTGTCCCAAGGCAGGCTAATAGGAGCGGCGGTTGGAGGTGGGGGAAGATTCAAAGGAAAGGCGTACAGGTCCGAATCTCCCAGACGAATCCACCCCTCCGAAGCAGGCGTCCGGCCGGTCATGGAACCGGGATCGAAGGCGGCGACCACAACCTTGGCGCCCTGCGCCTTCAACACGGAGAGCACCTGCTGCCGGTTGGGCAGCCCCTGAAACTCCTCCAGCAGATGGGTCGGATCAGGGTTATACACCTCGGTCAGCACCCGCACATCCGCCAGACGCATCCAGTACGGATCATTCAGGCAGGCGATGGTGCCCATGCAAGCAATGGCGTCGCCGGAGCCCACACCCAGCGCATTCAACCCTCGCGCCGCCGCAAAGATGTTGGGTGAGTACCAGGCCGCGGGAAGACCGGCGGCAGACTCGTCCCTCCGCTGCTCCAGCGCGATGCGCAGGCTCTCGCCCAACGCCAGAAAGGCCAGCAGCGCCACCATCGCGGTGGCCGAGCGGCGCTGCCAGGAAGAACAAGAGGAAGCCGATGGCGCTGCAGCGAGTGACTGCGCTCGTTCGTCTGCGGCAGCCGGATCTTCCCCGGCAACGGAACCGCACTCTGGAGCTCCGACTCCCGAGTCCAGCGCCGCGAACAGCGAAAGAACGATGGCCAGCCAGGCCAGCGTGACGTAGCGCTCCTCGATGTTCACCACCGCATAGATGCCCCATATCGCCACGCCCAGCAGCAGCGGCGGCAAGGCGAAGGCGCTCGACCGCCAGCCCTCTCTGCCCGCGCCAACGCCGGCGCCGACTACGGGCAGCTCCAGCCGCGCCCCGCAGACCAGCAACAGCGCCAGCAGAATCCACGCCTCGGGATGATTCAAGAGGTAGCGCACGCTCAGCACCAGATTGCGCGCGTCTCGCTGCATCAGCCGCCGGGCGCTGAAGACCGGGGTGATGCGCTCGTGGAAGTAGGTCGGGTCAAACCAGGCCGGATACGTGCCGTACGGCTCCGCGCGGTAGCTGTAGATCCCCGGATGCGCCAACAGTTGCTGCTCCGGATGCAGGAGCTTGACGCGGGCCGAGCCGAAGCTGCCGGTCATCCACGGCTCGATGTGCATCTTCACCGTGCCGCTTACATACCAGGCGTAGTTCAAAGCGCCGGAGTCTCCAAAGTCAAACCGGTGCTTCTGCCGAGAGAGCGCGGCGATGTACGGTCCGGCCACAGCAGCGAAGACCACCAGCGCCAGCCCGCCTGCGGCCAGAACCCGCCCCATGCGACGGCGCTGCACCCAGAGCTGAAACAGCATCATCACGGCGATGGTGAGCAAGCCCGCCACCAAGGCGAAGCTCTTGGCCAGATACGCCAGGCCAAGAAACAGGCCCAGCAGCGGCGCATACACCAGGCTCGTCGTGGCCAGGCTCTCCAGCAGCATGGCGAAGGCCAGCAGCATCAGCGCCTGCAGCAGAGCGTCCGGACGCATATACGCCATCGAGAGTTCGCGCTGCGCCGCGATCACTGTCAGCGCAACCCCCAGCAGAAGCAGCGAGTCGATACCCAGCAGATGGGCCGGCAAAGGGTTCATCTGGTGACGCAGCTTCACCAGCGCCGAGACAAAAAGCAACACGGCGGCTACGCAAGCCACAAAGATGAAGTAGTTCAAAACATAGTAAGCGTGCAGCTCATTCCAGCGGGTAGTGTGGAACAGGCGCTGGAAGAGCGCCAGAAGGGCCGGGTAGAGAGGATTCCAGTACCCGTTGACCACCCCAGCCCAGTGGTGCGCCCGGATCAGATCGGCGATGTCCATGTCGGCCATGCCGTCGCCGTCCAAGCCGTAGGGAGCGTACCGCATCGCCAGCCAGCCGATAGGAATCAGCAGCCCCAGATTGACCAGAAGCGCGCGGCGCATGGTTTGCGATCTCACGGGGTTCCTCGTTGGGCGTCTGGCGTCATCGGCGTCGACAGGTTGAAGATGAGAGCTCTCTCAGCATATCTCGACTTCTGCGCTGCCAGCGAGAGGCTGAAGCCCGAAGCGCCTTCCAGGGCGTCTCGCGACCCCGGGCAGAGCATCCCTCCGAATGATGGATAGTAGAATCAACCTCACGGCTGCTCGCCCTCGTCCACAGACAGCCGGAGGTGCTCCTTTTCAGATCCGCCCACAGCTTTCCGGGACCCTTTTTTGCAACGCGAGGCATTGATGTCCAGGCAACCAACGCACTTCAGAGATGTGCTGAAGCCGATCAGTCGGGTTCGCTACATGATCTGGCGCTTCTTGGGCGGAAAACGCCCCATCGACGTGGATCTGATGATCGGGATCCGACTGCGCCTGCGGCCTCTCTCCACCACCGACTACGATATCGCGTGGCAGATTTACTGGCGCGGGGACTATGACTCTCCCCGGCGACTGGAAAATGTTCGCAAGGTCGTAGACCTTGGGCCAATGTGGGCTACTCCTGTCTCTACTGGTGCCATAGATATCCAGAGTGCCGCGTTACCGCGCTGGAACCGCATCCGGTTCACGTGGACGTCATGCGGAGTAACCTGGCGCAGAACAACGTGCTGGATCGCGTCCACCTTGTGGCCGCGGCCGCCGGATCGAGCCAGCGGCGTTCGTATCTGACCGATGCTCGCACCAGTTCGGCAGTCACGGACCAGGCCTCCGACTTCGAAATAAGCGTTGTGGACATCTTCCAGCAACCGGACCTGGCCGGACGCATCGATATTCTGAAGATCGACATCGAAGGCGGGGAGTACGAGCTGCTCTGCGATCCCCGATTCAACAAGTTGGACGTCCGGACGCTGGTTCTGGAATGGCACAATACCCCGGAGTACCCTGATGGGAAGACCTGGTGCCTGCAGAAGCTACAGGAATTTGGCTATCAGACTCACGCGGGAAACGAGGATCTGCCGCTGGCCGGACTGATCTGGGCTTTTCGCTAAGGATTCTTCCTTGCGGGTGTATCCCGCAGCCGTTGAGGCGACCCCGCTTCGTCTGGCTTCCCCAGGATACAAACGAAGGCAGGACACAAACTAAAGAATGTAGCGGCTCAGGTCCTGATTCTTGACGATGCCGGCTACTTGACGCTCGACGTAGGCGCGATCGATCGTGAGCACCCGCTCCGGGCCGGAGTCGCGGAGTGAGCCACTGGGAGCCGAAAGGTTTCCCTCGCCTGTGGCTGCTCGATTGGAAGCCGCCGCGCGTAGCTCCGTCAGCGCCAGCAGATCGGAAGAGGCCAGCGCGCCGCCCTGGACGATGTCGGGAGCGGAGAAGCTGATCTCGTCCAGCACCTTCTCCATGATGGTGTGCAGACGCCGGGCCCCGATGTTCTCCGTGGTCTCATTGACCTGGAAGGCGAAGCGCGCCATCTCCTGCAGGGCCTCTGGAGTGAACTCCAGCCGTAGTCCCTCGGTCTCCAGCAGAGCCACTACCTGCTTGACCAGCGAGGCGCGCGGCTCAGTGAGAATGCGTAAAAAGTCCTCCACCGTTAGAGGCAGAAGTTCCACCCGGATGGGAAAGCGGCCCTGCAGCTCCGGAATGAGATCGCTGGGCTTGGAGACGTGAAAAGCTCCGGCAGCGATGAACAGGATGTGGTCGGTAGCCACCATGCCGTACTTGGTGTTTACCGTGGTGCCTTCGATGATCGGCAGGATGTCGCGCTGCACGCCCTCGCGGCTGATGTCCGGTCCGTGCCCGCCCTCGCGCCCGGCGATCTTGTCGATCTCATCCAGGAAGACAATGCCGGAGTCCTCCACACGCTCCACGGCGATGCGCACAATCTGGTCCATGTCCAGCAGCCGCGACTCCTCCTCCTGCACCAGGTAGTCGAAGGCGTCGGCAACCTTCATCGACCGCTTGCGGGTGCGCTGCCCCAGAATGCCGGAGAGCATCTCCTTGATGCCGCTCTGGTCCATCTCTTCCGGCAGGTTGCTGACCACCTCGATCTGCGGCTGCATTCGATCCCGCGCTTCGATCTCCACCATGCGGTCGTCCAGCCGGCCCTCGTGAAGCTGCTGCAAAAGCCGCTCCCGCTCCTCTCGGCGCACGGCGTCGCCGCCGGCCACAATGGATAGATTTCGCGCCGTCGAGGCTGTTTCGCGGCCAGCTTCCGCAGAGGGCTCGCGGCCGGCCACGGAAGGCTCTGCGGAGGGCTGCGGGGGCTGGACGGATTGCGCTCTCTCGCGGTCCGCCGACTGTTGACCGGCACCCGCGCCCTGGGCCAGCAGAAGATCCAGCAGACGCTCTTCGGCGGCCCGCTCGGCCCGGTCTTCGACCTCGTCGAGCTTCTCCTCCCGCACCATGTCGATGGCAATCTCGGTCAGATCGCGAACGATGGCCTCGACATCCCGCCCGACGTAGCCCACCTCGGTAAACTTGGAGGCTTCCACCTTCAAAAAGGGAGAGTTAGTGAGCTTGGCCAGTCGCCGCGCAATCTCCGTCTTGCCCACCCCGGTGGAACCGATCATCAGGATGTTTTTGGGCATGATCTCCTCGGCCAGGTCCGGAGCCAGCTTCTGCCGGCGCATGCGGTTGCGCAGTGCGATGGCCACCGCTCGCTTGGCTGCGGCCTGTCCGACGACGTACTTGTCCAGCTCCGCCACGATGCCGCGCGGCGTCATCTGATCCAGCGAGAGCGCCGGATCTTCCGCCGTGCTGGGAAGATAGATGGCCACAAGAGTCTCCCTTCAGCTACTCCGTCCGAAGTTCTTCGATGGTGATGCTCTGGTTGGAGTAGATGCAGATCCCGGCTGCGATCCGCATGCTGCGCTCCACGATCTCGCGCGCGCTCATCGGCGTGTTCTCCAGCAGCGCCGTGGCCGCCGCCAGCGCAAAGCTGCCCCCGGAGCCGATGGTGGCGATCAGGCCGTCGCCCACCGCGTCAGGTTCGATTACATCGCCGTCACCGGAGAGCAGAAACAACTGCCGGGCATCGGCGACGATCAGCAGCGCCTGCAACTGGCGCAACAGCTTGTCAGTGCGCCAGTCCTTGGCCAGCTCCACGGCGCTCCGGCCCAGATTGCCCCCATACTGCTCCAGCTTGGACTCAAAGCGGGTGAAGAGCGAGAAGGCATCCGCCGTGGAGCCGGCAAAGCCCGCCAGAATCCGGTCGTTGTAAAGCCGCCGGATCTTGCGCGCCGAGTGCTTCATCACCGTCGACCCCAGCGTCACCTGCCCATCCGCACCCATCACCATCGCGTCGCCGCGGCGAACGCAGATTACCGTGGTCGAACGCACCCGGCGTCCATCCGCCAGATCCAGAGGGTGACCGGCCGGCTCCCGGGCCGCCGCGTCGCCCCTCAACTGCCATCTCTTCTCTCTCATACGCACATCGCAGTATAGAGCAGTTCCCCCTCACCCCGCCGCCGCGAGCCGCTGCGGCGGCAGCGGCGGGCAAGCGCGCGGAAGCCGGCGCAAGAACCAGATGGGGAACCTCCACGCAACACGCCGCGCACCGGTGGCGACGCAAACCTCCGCGCTGGGCTATGCTGCTGGTAGTGTCCCACTTGCAGACATCACCATGGACACAACCCAGAAGCGACTTTGAAACCGACTCTTCAGCAGCCGATCTTCCAGCAAGCAGCCAGCCTCACAAACCGCATGGCCGGCCGCCTGATCCAGGCAATGCGCCATCAGGATCCCAGGATCGTGGGCGGCGTGGGCGCCGCTGCGGTCTTGGCTGCGGGCGGACTGTGGTTTTATTTGGCCGCCCGGCGGCCTTCCGCCGAGCAGATTGAACGCCGTCGACGGGAGCAACTGACGCTGACCGGCCGCATCACCGATGGCGTCATCCTGGATGCCCGTACCCTGAGCAACGAGGACAGCATCTCGCCGACCCCGGAGGTGCTGGTGTACAGCTATAGCCTGGGGGGACTTACCTACCACTGCGCGCAGGACGTCTCGACTTTCCCCGACCAGGTGCTCGGCTTCCGCATCGATCAGCCCATCCAGGTGCGCTATGACCCGCGCAATCCCGGCAACAGCATCCTCGTCTCCGAGACCTGGTCCGGCCTCTGGTTACGCCGCGAGCGAGCCAGCCGCGATCCCGACCAGCGCCGCAGCCACCCTGCCGTGGGCGGTTGAGCACGCCCTCCAGGATCCCCGCCCGCCAGGATCCCCGCCCGCCAGACTCTTGCTTACCCGGCAGCAGCTCGCCCGTCCCGCTTTGGGAACTCGTCCGGATTTCTTGCGCTACTTTGCGCCAGTTTGCGCTACTTTTGTCCTCCCAGACAGCGTCTAACAGACGAGGGCACTGCCTGTGAGCCACCGCTGAAGGCCGGGCCGGATTCGGCAAGGGCCGGAACCGGATGCTTGCCGGGACCGACGCGGTCAGGACCAGAACTTCCATGTCAAACCTGGCGCCCAGATCCCGACGGCGTTGCAAACTTCGATCCCGCGCGGCCATTCGGACCTTGGCGGCAGTGATCTTCGTCGCCCTGGAGGCTCACGCCCAGGTCGCCTCGCTGCCTCCGCCCATCACCCTGCGCACGCTCCACGGCCAGATCACCGATGGCGGCCATGAACCGATTCGAGGAGCGGTCGTCCAGTTGCGCAACGATAGCTCCGAGACGCTGGTCACCTACATCACGGGCAACAACGGCCGCTACCGCTTCCAGCGCCTGGACGGCAACACGGACTATGAGGTTTGGGTGATGTTCCGCGGCCGCCGCTCACGAAGCCGCAGCATTAGCAAGTTCGACAGCCATATGGACAAAGTCATCAACTTCCGGATCAGCCTGTACTGAGCACCGCGCCCGGGAGATCAAGTGGCCTTTTTTGGCACGCCGCCGCGTCTGTAGCATCTTGAGTTTGGATGGGCGCCACGAAGAGGGCTTGCAGCAGCGTTTTCTTTCCGCCCCAGCAGGCATGCCTGCCGGGGAGTCCGGGAAAGCGCCCATCGAGGTCGAGGCGTCCCTCTACACCTCGACTGAAAATGCTAGAAGCTGGCCGAACGCGGTGGAAGAGCGATTCTTTCCACCTACGGCAACAGAGGTCTACTGCAGCACCGTTCGGTCGCCATCTCCGTTGCCGGGCTTGGGGTCTTCCGGAGGGATCACCGTCGCGCTGGCTACCTTGTCATCTGGATCCAGATGCAGCAGCCGCACGCCGGAGGTGCTGCGACCGACCGAGCGCACGCTCTTGGTGTCAATGCGGATGATCTTGCCAAATTGACTGATCACCATCATCTCCGTAGTGTCAT
>DAHWOF010000097.1 GCA_027335345.1 Granulicella sp.
TCAGGCTGACTACCAGTACTCACAGGTGGTGTACGGCCCGCTTCTTCTTCCCTCAGGAACTGAAGGTGGATTCAGTTCCTTGACCAATATGAAGCTTTCCGCCGGCCTGGTGCTTCGGCTAGGGGACGTGGAGCCGGCATATCCGGTGATGCTGGGCTGTGACGCTCAGCCGGTCAGCGTCTACCCTGGCGAGCCGATCAAGGTGGAGGCGAATGCGCTGCATCTGAATCCCAAAAAGACTCCGATCTACGACTGGGCCTCCAACGGGGGCAAGATCTCTTCTTCCGGTCCTGAAGCCACTATCGATACGACCGGCATGACTGCGGGCGACTACACCATTACGGGCCACGTTCAGCAGGGATCACGCGCACGAGAACAGGCCTCCTGCTCCGCTCCATTCACGATTCTGAAGTTCCAGCCGCCGACACTGACTTGCAGCGCCAATCCTGCCAGCGCGGTCTCTGGAACGGACATTGCCATCAGCACGGTCGGGGTCAGCCCGCAAAATCGTCCTCTCACGTACTCCTACTCGGCAACTGCCGGAGTGGTAGCCAGTTCCGGCCCCACAGCGATTCTCACCACGGCGGGCCTGAGTCCGCAGACCATCACCGTCACCTGCAACGCGGTGGACGATCTTGGCCAGACGGCCACGGCAACCACGCAGGTGGCACTTTCGGCGCCGATCATTCCGGTGGTGCCACAGACCCAGCCGCTCTGCAGCCTGAGCTTTACCCGCGATCAGCGCCGGCCGGTACGCGTGGACAACGAGGCCAAGGGTTGCCTGGACGACATCGCTCTGACTTTGAAGCAGCAGGCCGGAGCACACATCGTGATAGTGGGCAATCGAGCGCCATCGGAGAAGCCCGAGGCTGGCGCGGAGCGCGCCATGAACGCTCGCCAGTATCTGGTAGACGAGAAAGGCATCGATACCTCCCGCATCGAGCTTCGAATCGGCCAGCCCTCCGGCAAGACGGTCACCAACACGCTGGTTCCACCGGGCGCCACGTTCAAGGATGCGAATGCGACCACCTTCGACGAGAAGACGATCGTTCGTCATGGAGAGGCATATGGAGTTCCCCGGGCCAAGCGGCCTCCGCAAGGAGCCGGCAAGAAGCCCCTCGCGAGCAAAGCAGCCAAGAAGCCCGTAGAAGGGAAAGCCGGCAAGGGCAAGAAGGCTGCCGTGAAGAGGGCCACCAAGGGAGCAGCAAAGAAGAAGACAACGAAGCCCGCTGGTGCGGCTGCCTCTTCGCCGGCCTGAGAAGCTCTTTCCGCTTTGCAGAGGGGACTGGCAGTCTGCTCTGGCGTCCAGCACTTTGAGCGCATGGACGAACAGAGTTGCACAACAACAGGCCTGAACACCCAGGGCAGATAGTCTGCAAGGGGAGGCGGCTATCCACGGCAGCCCTGCTCAACTTCTGCTACTATCAGATTGTGGTTGCCGGCCTTTGCGATTGAGTCCTATTTCCAAGGTGCTGCGCCATCGGCTGAAGATAAGAAAGTTAGCAAACCCTGATTGCTATTTCCAGGGGTCGTGTTCGGGGCGTAGCGCAGTCTGGTAGCGCACCTGGTTCGGGACCAGGGGGTCGGAGGTTCAAATCCTCTCGCCCCGACCATTCAATCTCGATCGTCTGCGATTCCCTCCTCGATATCCAGGTCATTTCTCCTCTGCTCTCTTCTTCCCCTGTCTTCCCCAAGAGACTGTAGGACCAAAGGCCGCATTGTCCAGCAAGGGACAGAACGCGGGCAACGCCCCCTGAGATTCTTCTTCGATGCCCTCCTTCGAGACTGCGCTTCGACGATCGGGGGGGGCTATGGACTGCCGAGCCACGCGCATGATGCGATTGAACCTCTGCATCGAAGAATGTTTGGAAAACAATCGAATGTCTTTCGATCCTTCGGCAAACTGAAATAAAGACGGAGACGCTTGACGGAGTCTCCTCCGGTAGCGCCTAATACGAGCGGCGCCTTTTGATGCTTATGCTCAACCTTCGTTTGTCTTCTGTGATCTTCCAAGCCCCGTTATGGCTGATGCTGAGTCCAGTCTGCTTTGCCGGAGGACAGCAGCCGGCGAACCCGTTCGGCCCGAACGTCCTGCTGCTGACGCCGGAGCTCAATCCGGCTTCGATGCAGGCGGAGGTGGACCGCATCTACGCGCAACAGGAACACAGTGAGTTCGGCCCCGGTCGTTACGCCATCCTGTTGATGCCGGGTTCGTATCCCCTGAATATCCCGGTCGGCTTCTATACCCAGGTCCTCGGGCTGGGTCTGACGCCGGATGCGGTGCGCGTCTCCGGCGATGTTCACGCCGACGCATCTCTGCCGAACAACAACGCCACCTGTACCTTCTGGCGCTCTGCGGAGGGCTTTACCGTTCTACCCGCTACCGGCACGATGCAGTGGGCGGTCTCGCAGGGAGTTTCGCTTCGCCGCATGCACATCGCCGGCAGCCTGGTGCTGGACCAGAACCACGGCTGGGCCTCCGGAGGCTGGCTCTCCGATAGCGCCATCGACGGAACAGTCGACTCCGGAACCCAGCAACAGTGGATCTCGCGCAACGTTGATTGGAAAAATTGGACAGGGGCAAACTGGAACATGGTATTTGTAGGCGTGAATCATCCGCCTGCGGGTCAGTGGCCCCACCCGCCATATACGGTGGTCGCCACCGCCCCGGTGACACGCGAAAAACCGTTCCTGGTTTATGCCGCAGGCTCGTGGGAGATCATCGTTCCCAAACTTCGCCACCACAGTTCTGGCCCTGGCTGGAGCAAGGGTTCTACCCCCGGCCGCAGGGTTCCGTTATCGAGGTTCTACGTGGCCCATGCGGACTCCGACACCTCCGCCACGCTGAACGCCGCCTTGAAGCAGGGCAAGAATCTGCTGTTCACGCCTGGCATCTACAACCTTACAAGCTCGCTTGAGGTGACGCACAAGGACGCTGTTGTGTTCGGGTTGGGCTTCGCCACGCTCCACGCCAGCGCGGGTGAGCCCGCCATGCGGATTGCGGACGTTGCCGGTGTCACAGTCTCCGGACTGCTCTTTGAAGCCGGTGTGAAGCGTTCGCCATCGCTGCTTGAAGTCGGCGTCGCTGGCCATCACGAGCGCCACGCAAGCAATCCCATCTCCCTGCACGATGTCTTCTTCCGTGTGGGAGGAGCCATGCCCGGCAGCGTGGACGCTGATTTGATCGTGAATGCAGACGACACCCTGATCGACGACACATGGATCTGGCGCGCTGACCACGGCACGGGCGTCGGCTGGAATCTGAATCCGAGCAGCAACGGGCTGATCGTCAACGGCAACTTCGTTACCGCCTACGGACTCTTCGTCGAGCATCACCAGCAGTTCCAGACTCTTTGGAACGGAGAGTACGGCCGGGTGTATTTTTATCAGTCGGAGATTCCCTATCGGCTTCCATCCCAGGCTGCGTGGAGGAGCGCTGCGAACACCAACGGTTGGGCTTCCTACAAAGTGACGCCGAATGTGCGTCATCACGAGGCATGGGGTCTCGGCATCTACAGCGTCTTCATGACTCCGCATGTGACCCTGACCCGGGCAATCGAAGTCCCCCGCACTCCAGGCGTGCGCTTCCACCATATGCTGACCACCGCGCTGGTGAATCACGGCGCCATCGAGCATGTAATCAACAACACCGGCGCGGCTGCCCATCCTGCTCCGGACCGTAACACGCCCACGGTCGCCGAGTATCCTACGTCACCGTAGTCCGGCGATCTTCACTATCTGGTTTGAGCGCTCAGGCTCGATTGGCCCGCCCTGGAAGAAGGCGTTAGCCTCAAGCCTGGCCGAGTTCCCTGCTCCAGGCCAGGCTCGTATGAGTCGTTACGCAGCTACAAGGCAGAGCATGCGCTTCGGCTTCTCCTTCAGAGGCTACTTCCGGGCTGGCTGCGCCTTCAGTTCCACGCCGTCACGGAACGCATCCTTGCCGATCGCTCCAGGATGTTGGAAATGCTGTGGAATCGGAGCCATCCTCACCATCGGTGAAAGGCTCCTTCACAAGTTGGGCTTTCTCTGGCCAAGGCAAGGCCACCTTTCGCCCTCGTGACTCTGATGCAATGAAATTTGCGTCATCCTTCTGCCGGCTTCCATCTCCAACTTGGAACCTCTGCTATCATGAGGTGCGAAGACAGGGAGTGGGTTCGGAGAGCAAAGTTTTGGTCCGGATCGGCTCAAAGGCGCCCTGCGAAGATGGGGATGCAAACCAAAAGTTAGTTGAGAGCGAGGAGCATTTGAGCGTTCTCACCCGCACCACTGGCTGCCGGATGGCTGCCCCATAGGATCCAGCGTGAGCGTATTGGTCTTCAGTTCCCTTCTGTTTGCCGCGTCGGTTGCGGCAGGTCTGCTGGGAGCCATGACCGGTCTGGGAGGCGGTGTGGTCATCGTCCCAGTACTGGCTTTGCTCTTCAAAGTGGATATTCGCTATGCCATTGGAGCCTCTTTGGTCTCTGTGATCGCAACCTCGTCCGGAGCGGCCATAGCCTACGTGCGGGAGGGGCTCTCCAACATCCGGGTCGGCATGTTTCTGGAGGTGGCGACGACGCTGGGCGCTGTTCTGGGAGCCTATTTGGCGGCCAAGATCTCCGGCCATTGGATCGCCATCATCTTCGGGGTAGTCCTTCTTTACTCGGCCATCTCTTCCTTTCGCAGCAACGTGGATCATCTTGTGCCGATTCAACCGGGCACCCTGGCGAGCAAGCTGGAACTGACGGGAAGGTACACCACGGCTGACGGAACCCATGCTTATTCCGCCGAGCGTGTTCCTTTCGGATTTGGACTCATGTTCGGAGCCGGTACGCTCTCCGGGCTGCTTGGCATTGGTTCGGGGGCGGTGAAGGTGCTGGCGATGGATCAGGTAATGAGGCTACCTTTCAAGGTATCCACCACCACCAGTAACTTCATGATCGGAGTTACAGCCGCAGCTAGCGCAGGCATCTATCTTTCTCGTGGATATATAGATCCGACGATTGCTCTGTCAGTGATGTTGGGCGTCTTGTGCGGCTCTCTGCTCGGCACAAGAGTTCTGGTGAAGGCCAGGGTCTCTATGTTGAAGCAGGTCTTTGCTTTAGTCGTGGTGGTACTTGGCATCGAGATGATTTATAGCGGGATCACGGGGAGGATCTGATGCGCAGACCGAGTGACCATGAATTAGAGCTCTCCGTGGCGGGGATGCTCCGCTTTGGTGTGACAGCAGCAGCCGTTGTGTCCATCTTTGGTGGCTTGCTCTACCTTCGCCAGCCTCACGCGTCCATCACCCGGTTCCAGAAGTTTAACGCTGGTGGTCCCGGGTTGAGAACCATCTCCGGTATATGGCACGGTATGGTTCATCTTGATCCCAGGTCCATGATTCAGTTTGGTCTCGTCCTTCTGATCGCAACACCGGTCGCACGAGTTGTCTTCTGCGTGATTGGGTTTGCCAGACAAAAAGACCGCTTGTATGTACTGGTCAGCTCCATCGTTTTGCTGGTGCTGCTCTATAGTTTAGGCCACGGCTTCCAATAGCGCCGTCTTGTGAATGGTGGGAAGCTGGGTCCGGACGTTGAAAGGTTTCGCCCAAGCGAATGCTGTTGCAGATAAGCCTCCACGCCTTTATTCATCGCAGTCACCCTGGATCCAGGCGTTGACATCGGACCACGTGGGTCGAGTGTAAGGAGTGAATTCAGAGTAGGTCCCGATGGAGAACTTTCGCATCAAGGTCTTTCGCGTGGTAGCCCGACATCTGAACTTCACTCGGGCAGCCGAAGAACTTCTCCTTACGCAGCCGGCGATCACCCAACAGATCAAGGCGCTGGAGGAGGAGTTCGGGGTTCCGCTGTTTGACCGGAGCGGGGGACGGGTGGTGCTGACTGCGGCGGGCGAGGCGCTGATCCCTTTTGCCGAGCAGATGAACTCCATCTCAACGGCAGCCTTTGAAACGGTGGCCAGCGCAGCCGGACGCAATGACGGAAACCTGGCGCTGGGAGCGTCGCAGACCATAGGCCAGTATCTCTTGCCCCGGTTTGTGGCTCTTTTTTTGCGGGAGTATCCGCGGGTCAGCGTCACCGCGATCAGCGGAAATACTGATCGGATGCTGGAAGCTGTGGTGGAGCATCGCGTTCAGATCGCGCTGATCGAAGGGCCTGGGATGAGAAAGGATTTGCATACAGAGCCCTTCATGGAAGACGAGATGGTCCTTGTGGTTCCTGCCGATCATCCCTGGGCCGGGCGGCAGATTGAAGCTGCTGATCTGGAGAGCGCCCCTTTGCTGATGCGTGAGGTCGGTTCGGGCTCCCGTCGCGTTGTGGAGAATGCACTGGCCAAAATTGGGCTCAAAAAGAAGAGCTTGAGGGTGGTGATGGACCTTGACTCGACAGAAGGGTTGTTGAGCGCTGTTGAGGCCGGGCTGGGGTTTACCTTTGTCTCCCGCTGGGCGATGCGCAACCAGATGGCTCTGCATACCCTGAGCGTCGCGCAGGTGAAGGGGCTGAAGTTGCTGCGAAAGTTCTTGCTTGCGTACCCCGCCGGACCTGAGCCACGAGGGAATGCAGGCGCTTTCCGCCGCTTTATCCTGGGCTACTCCAAAAAGATTCCATCTTGAGACTCACTTGGCATCCGCGAATGGAAGCCATCAACGAACCCCGCTTCGCTGGGGCGCGCTTCGCTTCCATCCCTGCCTGTGATACAGTCAAAGCGTTGCCTGGTGCTTGAGCGGAGAGATGGCCGAGTGGCTTAAGGCGCACGCTTGGAAAGCGTGTATACCGCAAGGTATCCAGGGTTCGAATCCCTGTCTCTCCGCCAGTGACTCTTCCCATGCTTCTCGATGGAAGGCAAACCGCCAGTCGAAGCCATGCGACCCAATCGAATCTTGCAATTCGAAAATTCTGCTGAAGTTTTCAGTCCACGTTGTGGCTGGACGGCAAGCTTTGCCCGGGTCCTAGCGGGCCGAGCTGGTCACCGGTTTCAGGTGATGTCGCAGAGTTTGTCGCGGAGCTCAAAAGATTACTGGGTACGACAACAAACTAGCCGGCGCCGTGAGGAGCCTCTGTCGTTGTATGCACCTGGCGCCTTCTTCCTTCATGGGAGCCGTGCACAGATTCTCGGTCATTGAGCGTATCGGGGCAGGGCCGGAATTCTATACGACATTCAGTTGAGAATGGAGCGAAAGGAAGCAGATGACCGAATCGGAGATGCAGGCGGAATTGGAGCGGCTGCGGGCGGAAAATGCCCGGCTCAAGGGCAAAGAGAAGGGCGGCCTCACGCTGAAGGTGGGCGAAAAAGGCGCGGTGTCACTCTACGGAATGGGTCGCTTCCCTGTCACCCTCTATAAAGAGCAGTGGCTGCGCCTGCTGGCCGCCACGCCGGAGATCGAGGCGTTCATCCGCGAAAACGAGCCGCTCCTGAAAACCAAGGAATAGATTCCTCCGGCCCCGCAACGCCGCCAGGGCTGCATACAACGATGCGCTACCCCCCTGGAACCCCACGCCGGCATGATGCGGGACCGGAGGGCAGTTTGCGGCTCTTCGCCCTGGATGCATATAAAACAGGCGGCGGTAAGATGCATGAACGTGAGTCATCGGCTGGAACCCCGAGCCGTGTCGCAGATGCCGATGATAAAAGTAGAAAGGCTTCCCATCCTCTTCACCGGAAAGGATCTGCCGCAGGTGACGCTCCAAGAGCAATTTGGCCAGATCGACATTTACCTCTTCGATCAGATTTTGCGCGGAAACATCACCCCGGCGATGCGGGTGCTGGACGCCGGCGCGGGCTTTGGGAGAAACCTGATTTACCTGATGCGCCATGGCTGCCAGGTATTCGGTGTTGATGCCAATGCGCAGGCCGTCGAGCACCTGCGCGGCTTGGCTCTCTCATTCGGATACCCCCCTTCGGAGGAAAACTTCCGCGTGGCCGGCGTTGAGCAGATGCCCTTTGCCGACGCGGTCGCCGATGCGGTGATCTGCAGCGCGGTTCTGCACTTCGCCCGCAACGAGGAGCACTTTGCAGCCATGCTTCGCGAGTTGTGGCGCACGCTGCGGCCCAGCGGGCTGCTCTTTTGCCGGTTGGCTTCACGCATTGGCATGGAATTCGAGCGGATGCGCGAGGGGATTTACAGAGTTGGCGACGCGGAGTGGTTTCTCGTCGACGAGCCGATGCTGCTCGACTATACCCGTCAACTCGGCGGCGAGCTGGTCGATCCACTCAAAACCACCCTTGTACAAGGCCGCCGCGCGATGACCACCTGGGTTCTCCGCAAATCCAGCGCCCTCTGACGGCGCGCCAGCGGCATTCGTGCTCATGGTGCACAATCCATTGCAATTGAGCACGGTCTTGATGAATTGCAGCGCTCGGGCACCCGAGTGATGCAGCGCTGCTGGAGCCTATCAGCGCGGTGTATGCGAAACAGCAAGACACTTACGGGCGGCTCCGCGTCTGGTGGGAATCTGATCGATGAAGGTGGAACCACTGCACGGTGGCCAGTTCCCAAGCATCCGTGCGGCGAAGGATACAGGGCTCAACGGGCTGTTCTGGTATAGCCGCCGGCGTATGCGCTCCATGCTCAACTGCGTCAGCCCTGCGCAGCAGGAGCGGGACGGGAGCCGGAAACAGCAGGGCCATGGAACAGAGGGTCCGCTGGGAAGTGAAGGTGGTCCCGTGTTTGCCATCGGGCTGGAGCATCGCCGGGTACGATACGCCCTGGCGACGGGGGTTGCGCTTGCAACCGACGGGCGCCCTTTAGGGAGGAGATTCTCTCTATCTCAACCGGCCCCGGCTATTTTCCCGATTCTGTTGATCCAGCATGAAGACCAGTTGCTGCACTTTGCCCTCGATCTGAGGAAGCACATTGCAAAAAGAGCAGCCATAGAAGTGCGTCGACCGTCCTCGCATCTCGATCGTGCGGTGGGTCCTGATCTTCAGCGCGACCTCCAACCTTCCCAACTCGGCAAAGTCCAGACTCTCATCCACTACACTCTCCAGAGGCAGCATCCCGGTTTGCACCGTGAAGGAGGAGAGACCTACGCCGCTGATTGAAATGTCCTTGATGTCGAGGACCAGCGGCTCGCTCTCCGGCATCTTCACCGTTGCCTTAAATAGTCTGTTGGCGGTCACCCGGAAGTGGTCGCGCCGCTGCAGATACTCGAGTGCCGCCGGCATAGGGGAACACAGGGCAGGATATCCTTCAAAAGTGATCACAACCGCGGATCTCACGCAGAAACGTACCCCGGCGCCGCGCAGGGTGCAAGAGAAGAAGACTCTGGGGCTGGAAACGAGAACGTCCACCTGGTCCCTGCGCCCTGCATCGTAGATAAACTGTCGGTTCTGTCCATCCACTTCCAGGATCATCGAGCCCATCTTCCAACCGTCGTTCACGCCCACGGTCACAAAACTCTTCGTCTTTTGCAGACCGCGGATGATGTCCTCGATCTCGAAGAAGGAGGAGACGATGCCAAAGTCATTCTCTTCCTTCTGATTCCTAAACTCTTTCTGCTCTTCCACCGGGTCGACCGCCTTCCTATGCCACTCCTGCGGAATGGCATTTCAGGATGAGAGCTCCCGGCAGCAGCTTCCCTCTTGCGAGGAGACAGCCGCTGTAAAGGAGCGTATCGTCTATCGGCTATCGGCAGAATCGCGACCGGAGTCAAGCCCGCGGAACAATCATTTTAACTCTCGTTCACTCGCCGGCGTGGGAAGCGGTCTCCAGTAGCTCCCGTTCGCTCTTCACCCGCCTCCGCATCCGCACACTGCCTTCAGGTCCAGCACCGCGATGCTGCCTGGAACCAGGACCCGCCGTAGGGTAAGGAAGGCGGCGACGATGCGGGGTTGAAAGATTGCCGGAACAAGCGGATCCAGCGCTCCCGCCTGCTCTCTTTTGAAATGAGTTGCGGTTCAGCGGCCGGTCAGGGCCTCCAGATGTTCGGGATAGCGCGCACCTTCAATCTTGATCTTCGCGGCGGCCTGACTGATCTCCTGCAAGTCAGCAGCGGAAAGTTTGATGGCGACAGCGCCGAGGTTCTCCTCCAGACGCTCCAGCCTGGTCGTTCCCGGGATGGGCGCGATCCAGGGCTTCTGCGCCAGCAGCCAGGCAAGCGCGATCTGTGCCGGGGTGGCATGCTTTTCCGCGGCGATGGCGCGCAGCAACTCAACCAGAGCCGCATTCGTCTGCATCGCCTCCGGCGTAAAGCGCGGCAGCGTGCTGCGAAAGTCGTTGGCAGCAAGTTTGACATTCGCGTCCATGGCGCCGGTCAGAAATCCTTTGCCCAGCGGGCTATAAGGAACCAGGCCGATACCCAACTCTTCGAGAACGGAAATGACCTCCTCCTCCGGTTTTCGCCACCAGAGTGAGTACTCATTCTGCACGGCGGCGACAGGCTGCACGGCGTGGGCGCGGCGGATGGTTGCCACACCAGGCTCGGATAGGCCGAAGTGCTTTACCTTGCCGGCCTCAATCAGCCGCTTGACGGCGCCGGCAACCTCTTCGATGGGAACCTCGGGGTCGACGCGATGCTGATAGTAGAGGTCGATAACCTCGGTTTTAAGCCGCCGTAGCGAGCCCTCTACGGCTTCGACGATGTGCTCGGGTCGGCTGTCGAGTCCCTGCCAGCCGGGGCTGCCGTCAGGCTTCATGCGGAATCCGAATTTGGTGGCGATGACCACATTGCCACGCACCGGTCCCAGCGCCTCGCCGAGCAACTCCTCGTTGGTGTACGGGCCGTAAACCTCAGCCGTATCAAAGAACGTGACGCCGCGCTCGACCGCCGCGCGGATGAGCGCGATCATCGCGTTTTTGTCTTTGGGCACGCCGTAGCTGAAGCTCATCCCCATGCAGCCAAGGCCGAGCGCTGAAACTTCTAGATTGCTTCTTCCCAGTTTGCGAGTTTGCACGATCTTTCCCTTTCTCTGCGGCAGGGTAGCGCAGGTTTGGCGGCGGCGGTGGCCGGCGTCCACAAGCCGCCGCGGTGGTCTACTCGGATTTGAGCGAAGCCATGTCGATCGAGAAGCGGTACTTCACGTCCGACCGTAGCAGCCGCTCGTAGGCCTCGTCGATCTTCTGGATGGGTATCACCTCGACATCGGAGACGATGTTGTGCTTGGAGCAAAACTCGAGCATCTCCTGGGTTTCAGCGATACCGCCGATCAGCGAACCGGAGAAGCTACGCCGCCGAAAGAGCAGCCCGAAGATGTTGACCGACAGTGGCTGCTCGGGCGCACCCACCATGGTGATATTGCCGTCGCGGGCAAGCAGGTGGATGTACGCGTTGAGGTCGTGCGGAGCCGAGACGGTATCCAGAATGAAGTCAAAGCTGCCCGCATGCCTGGCCATCGCGTTAGCATCGTTGGAGAGGACAACCTCATCGGCGCCGAGACGCAGCGCATCTTCCTTCTTGCTGGACGAGGTGGTAAACACCACCGTATGCGCGCCGAAGGCGTGTGCAAACTTGACGCCCATGTGGCCTAGACCGCCAAGACCAACCACGCCGACCTTTTTCCCTTTGCTCACGCTGTGGCGGCGCAGCGGCGAGTACGTGGTGATGCCGGCGCAGAGCAACGGCGCAGTACCAGCCAGATCGAGATTTCCGGGAACGCGCAGAACGAAGTGTTCCTTGACGACAATGCTCTCCGAGTAACCGCCGTAGGTGACACCGCTCAGGTGTTTGTCTGGTGAGTTGTAGGTAAAGACTCCGTTGGCGCAGAACTGCTCGAAGCCTGCCTGGCACTCCGGGCAGACGCCGTCTGAGTCGACCATGCAGCCCACGGCGGCCAGATCGCCGATTTTGAACTTCTTCACCGAGGATCCGACTTTGGTGACCCGGCCGACGATCTCGTGACCGGGCACGCAGGGGTAGACGGTCGGCATCACGCCGCTCCACTGGTTGCGCGCCTGATGCAGATCAGAGTGGCAGACGCCGCAGAAGAGGATCTCCATCTGCACGTCGTCGGCGCCGGGGTCGCGGCGATCAATGGTCGCAGGCAAAAACGGCGACGTGGCGCTGGAGATGGAGTAGGCTTTGGCGGAATACATCAGTTCACCTCAGTTGATGGGTAGAGTTGGGGATGGATGTGCAAGCGGCAGCGCTTACTTCCTTCCGCTCCCAAGACTACGGGAAGCCCGCCGCAGGGCGGTATCCCGATTCTGCCTTTTCATTGCCTATTTCTGCTAAATAGCAGAGTTTTATTCACAGACGCGGCGAACTCGTCGTAGGCTGAGAGCGAGGGGCTGGATACGAGGGTCTGGGATCGAGGAGGGTCGACGTGATGCGGTTGCAGCAGGACACGAAGGATGAAGAAGCTTCCCTGCGCCTGAACCAGGCGCGAGAGAAGCTGGCGCGCACTATCGCAAACCATTTTGCCGGCGAAGGAGCGCTGGAGACCGCCGTGCCCGGCCTTTCCCTCTATCGCCAGTCCACACCCACGTCCTGCTCTTCGGCAGCCTATGAGCCGCGTCTGGTGGTTTTCGTGCAGGGAAAGAAGCGGATTGACGCCGGCGCTGTCTCCTACCTCTGCGATGGATCGAACTTTCTCGTCGCAACGGTCGATCTGCCGGTACTGAGCCAAGTGGTCTCAGCCACGCGCGAGAGGCCCATGCTCGGCCTGCTACTGCGGTTGGAGATGCCGCTGGTACGCAAGATTCTTGGCGAAGAGGAGTTCTCCTGGGCCGAAGATACGTCAAAAGACACGCCCAGAGTTACGCGCAACGATGCAGCGTTGCCAAGCGCTTCCCAGGATACAGCCGGAACGCACGGCATAGCCGTGGGAACCACGACAACGGCGATGCTCGACGCCTGTTCGCGGCTGGTTGATCTGCTGGATGCTCCCCAGGACATCAGTTTTCTCAGCGGCCTGATCGAACGCGAAATCGTCTACCGCCTGCTACGCAGTCCGCAGGGAAAGCATCTGCGCGCCATCGCCACGCTGGGGGAGCAGAGCCAGCGCACCGCCAAGGCCGTGGGATGGCTGCGCAGGAACTACGCCAGGCCGCTGCGGGTGGAAGATCTGGCGGAGATGGCGCAGATGGGCGTCTCTACCCTGCATCACCACTTCCGCACGCTCACCGCCATGAGTCCGATTCAGTATCAAAAGCAATTGCGTCTGCATGTGGCGCGGGAACGCATGATGAACGAAGGACTGGACGCTGCGAGTGCGGCCTTTGAGGTTGGTTATGAGAGCGCCAGCCAGTTCAGCCGCGAGTATCGCCGCTTCTTTGGCCAGCCGCCCATCCGTGACGTCAAAGCACGCCGCTTCCGCCCGACGCAGGAAGAGTCCGGCGACAGGATTGTGGCCGTCGAGGCGCGGGACTGAAATCCGGGCGCCTTTCTTTTCCAAAGCGGGTCTGCTGTGGTATTTTCAAGGCGGGAAACGCCCGTAACGGTCGAGGCATTGGGATGTGCCCACATGAAAAGCTCTAACGGCCAGCATTCAGTCGATGGCGCGGTCCAGGTGAACATAGCCGCCATCGACGTAGAGATGCTGTCCCGTGATGTGACCGGCCTGCGCGGAGAGTAGAAACAGCGCCATGCTGGCAATCTCGGCTGGTTCGGTCATGCGCTGTCCTAAGGGGATCTTGGCGGTGATGGACCGTAGCTTGTGCTCGGGGTCGGGGAAGGTGCTCAGCCAACTTCGGTAGAGGGGCGTCATCACCTCAGAGGGGACGACCGCGTTGACGCGGATGCCGTATGGAAGCAATTCCACGGCCCACTCCCGGGTTAGAGCCAGTTCGCCTCCCTTGGCGGCCGCATAGCCAGAGGTTCCTCCCTGCCCGGTGATCGCCGTCTTGGAGGCGATATTCACAATCGAGCCGCGCGCAGCTTTCAAGGAGGGCAGAGCGTAGTGCGCCATCGAGTAGTAGTGCCAGAGGTTGCGCTGGATGGAGACCAAAAATTCATCGGGCGAACCGAACTCAAGACCTACTTTGTCATTGACTCCGGCGTTGTTGACCAGTGCATCGATGCGGTGACAGCGCTGGAGAGCAGCTTCAACGGCTTGCTGACAGCTCTGCGGTGAGCCCAGTTCTATCGCGATCAGCTCGAAGCGCTCGCACCTGGCGCGCAAGCGCTTTGCAAAATCCTGCACCGCTTCCGAATCGCGCGTGACGATGCATGGAACAGCCCCTTCTGCGATGCAGGCCTGAGAGATCGCCGCGCCGATACCCTCTGCGCCGCCGGTGATAAGAATAACTTTTTCCTTCAGTCCAAGGTCCAAGGGAATCCGCCTTTCCGGTTGAGAGAGCTGCTGTGCATCCTTGCTCCGGATGCGGCGCTCCAAGTGTGGTTGCAATGCGACGCCTCGGCTTCCTTGAACGTGCTTCCGGGCAGGCCGCGTCCTGGAGGGAACGAGTCCTTGGGTATAAAGGATAAAGACCCGAGCCCGAAGAACTTCGTCACAGGGAGACTCCCCTCTTCCAGGGAATGAAGTCATTTTGGCCGAGCTGCTCCGCGCAGGTACGCACGCTTCCGCTGGCCACCTCGACGACTTTGGAAAGGATCTGTTCTCCCATCTGTTCGATCGTTACTTCGCCTGTGATGATGGGGCCGGTATCGATGTCGATGATGTCCGGCATTCGCCGGGCCAGTGGCGTATTGGTGGAGATCTTCACCACCGGAGCGATGGGGTTGCCGGTGGGCGTGCCCAGACCTGTGGTGAAGAGCACGATGCTGGAGCCGGCGCCAACCTCGCCGGTGACACATTCGACGTCATTGCCGGGGGTGCAGAGAAGGTTCAGCCCGGGCTTGACGGCGTACTCGGGGTAATCCAGCACGGCGGCTACCGGAGCGGTGCCGGCCTTGCGGGCAGCTCCGGCGGACTTCATGGCGTCGGTGATCAACCCGTCCTGGATGTTGCCCGGGGATGGGTTCATCTCCAGCCCGGAGCGAACCGCACGGGCGCGGGCGGCGTAGTCGCGCATCAGGGCGACGAACCTGTCAGCGGACTCCTGCGTGAGACAGCGGTCCACAATGCTCTGCTCCACTCCGCAGAGTTCGGGAAACTCCGCAAGAATGGTCTTGCCGCCCAGCGCCACCAGAAGGTCAGAGGTGTAACCGATGGACGGGTTGGCGGAGATGCCGGAGAAGCCGTCCGATCCGCCGCACTTGAGCCCGAGGGTGAGGCTGCTGAGTGGCGCCGGCTCGCGGCGGCAACGGTTTGCCTGAACCAGCCCTGCAAAGGTCTCGCGGATAGCGCGGTCCATCAGCGCCGACTCAGTTCCGACCGCCTGCTGATCCAGCATCACCAGGGGCTTGTCAAACGTCGCGTCACGCTTGTGCAACTCCTCCATGAGGATGGCGGCTTGGGAGTGCTGACAGCCGAGGCTGAGTACGGTGGCTCCGGCGACGTTGGGATGGTGGATGTATCCGGCCAGGAGAGCACAGAGATTACGGGCATCCTCGCGTGTGCCGCCGCAGCCGCCCTCGTGCATCAGGAAGCGAAGGCCATCAACGCGTTCGAAGAGACGCGGCGGCGTGTCCTTCAGGTTCGTCTGAAGTTCCGTAACGTCCGCAGTCGCCGACCAGTCCGCCTGACCTTCCCGGTAGAGACGAGCCAGATGCGCCACCTGACGACGGTACCTGGAAGGCGCGGCGAATCCCAGCTCTTGTTCGAAGGCCTCCCGCAAGGTGGCGATGTTTCGATTTTCGCAAAAGACCAGAGGGATGACGAGCCAGTAGTTGCGCGTGCCAACCTGACCATCGGCGCGGTGATAGCCGTGGAACTCTTTCTCTCGCCATGCGCCGAGGTTCCAAGGGAGTGCTATCGGTTCCGCTTGAAGAGTCCGATTGGAAGAGAAGTCGCTGCTGTCGTGCTGGAGATTGGCCACCGTCAGAACCGCTCCAGCGGGGATGGGCTCCCTGGCTCGGCCGACCAGAACGCCGTACATCAGGACCGGATCACCCGGCTGGCGGGCCTGGATGAGGAATTTGTGCTTGCACGGGACGGAGGTCGCCAGCGTCCAGCTCCTTTCGCCTAACCAAACCGTCTCGCCGGCCGGCAGGTCTTCAAGCGCAATCAGCACATTATCGCGTGGATCAAGTTGCATTACCTTGGGCATGGAAAGGATCCTGGCGATCCGACCGAGGCTGAAACAGCCGCGATTGCGGATCTTGGATTTGTCACTTGACCATCTTATGGCCTTCCCTTTCAGAGTTTCCTTGCGGAGTTCTTTGGGGCCAGTCATCTTGTGCAGGGCGGATGTTTCAGAGAACCGGAGGATTTCTCAGGGTCCAATGGTGGAGTCGCGGACGACCAGCGAGGGTTCCAGAATGATGTTGACCGGCGGCTGTTCCTTGCGGGACCCGAGCATGCGGAGAAGGACTTCAGCGGTGCGCTCTCCGATGAGAGTGCTGCGCTGGTCGATGCTGGAGAGTGGAACGCGCAGCAGAGCGTCGTAGTGAAGGTTCCCGCAGCCGATGACGGCGATGTCCTGAGGAATGCTCAGGCCGGCTTCGAAGATAGCATTCATGGCGCCGATGCCTAGCGGATCATTGTAAGCAAAGAGCGCATCGGGGTGGGGTTGGCGCTCCAGCAGCAAACGCATGGCTTCAGCGCCCATCCGGGTGCTATCCACATCCACATTGGAACGCGGAATCACCAACTCCTCGACGAGGGGCAGGCCCGCTTTGGCCAGGGCTTTGCGATACCCCTCAAAGCGGCGGATGCCCGTGCTGTTCTCGCGTCCACGGATATGGGCGATGCGGCGGCGTCCAAGCTGGATCAGATGCTCGGTAGCGAGCCGGCCAGCAGCTTCATCGTCAATGCCTACAAAGTTCGCGGAGAGCCCGGGAATCTCGCGGTCGATGAGAACATACGGAATTTGGTTGTTGCCCAGCCGATCAAAGATGGCGCGATCCGTTCCCGCCGTGGCGATCACCAGAGCGTCGAGCCGGCGCGCGGTCAGTTGCTCAATCTCCCGAGATTCAAGGGAGAAATCCTCTTCGGAGGAGGAGAGGAGGATGGAGTATCCCTGTTCGCCGATGGCCGCCGAGATCGCCTTGGCGACCTCGGCGAAAAAAGGATGCAGCAGGCTGGGAACGACCAGCCCGATGAGATAGCTGCGGCCGGTGACAAGACTGCGCGCCAGCAGATTGGGCTGGTAGTCGAGCTCCTTCACTCGCCTCATCACCCGCTCCCGGGTCTCTTCCGCAATATCCGGATGGTTGCGGAGAACCTTGGAGATGGTGACCACGGAGAGACCGAGGTCCTGTGCGATGTCTTTCATGCGAACGGCCATAGCTTGATACCTATCACAACGCCGGATGCAAACACGAGAGTGAATCCGAAACGTCCCCGATTTTCTTGCACTAACTTTATCGTTTCCTGTAAGGTAGAGCAAGGCCTTGTCCCGTAATTTCTCTGCCAGCGAGGTCAATCTTTCCACCGAGCAGCCGGTTGCATGACAAGGCGGGCAAGAATGGAACGGGAGTTGAAATTCAGGCTCGTAGCCAGTCGAAAGGCTTCGCTACCCAGGCTCGGGGTCCACGGGCAGGGCAGTAAAGATTCCAAGATGACTGCTATGACGACCACATCGCCGAGTGGAGTACGAGCCGTAGCGGACAAAAGATGCGGTTTGAAGATTGAGGATGGAAGCATGAAGGCTGTCGTTCTAGCCGGGCCGGGAAGGGCCCAACTTGCAGAGTTGCGGAAGCCCACCGCCGTACCGGGTGAGGCCCTGCTCAAGGTTCGCCGGGTGGGGCTGTGCGGAAGCGATCTGAACTCCTTTCGGGGCAGGAACCCCATGATCTCTTTTCCGCGCGTTCCCGGGCATGAGGTCGCGGCCACCATTGAAGAGATTTACGGCGACCATCCACGGCTCCGCGTGGGAATGAACGTGACCCTCTCTCCGTATACAAGCTGCGGAAGATGCGCCTCCTGCCGCGGTGGACGTCAGAATGCTTGTGAGTTCAACCAGACCCTGGGGGTTCAGCGCGACGGCGCGCTGACAGAGTATCTTGCGGTCCCACTGGAAAGACTCTTCCCTGCCCGGCGGGACGAGCTGAACCCAGAGTCCAGAGAGTTGGACCTGGAGGAGTTGTGCCTGGTTGAGCCGCTGACTGTGGGAGCGCACGCCGTGGCCCGTGGCCGCGTCGCCGCAGGCGAGACGGTGGCCGTGGTGGGTTGCGGCGGCGTGGGTCTGGGAGCGATTGCGGCGGCAGCCTTCCGCGGAGCGGTTACCGTAGCCGTGGATGTGGACGACGCCAAGCTCGCCATCGCCTGCAAGGCAGGCGCGGCGCATGCCATCCACTCCGGACGGGAGGCGCTGAGCAAGGCCCTCCGCGATCTGACGGGCGGTTTCGGACCGGATGTCATCATTGAAGCCGTCGGCATGCCGGAGACCTTCCGTGCCGCGGTGGAGGAGGTCGCTTACACCGGGCGTGTCGTCTACATCGGCTATGCCAAGGAACCAGTGAGCTATGAGACCCGCCTCTTTGTGCAAAAGGAACTGGATGTGCTGGGAACTCGCAACGCGCAGCCGGAGGACTTCCTTCAGGTCATGGCGATGCTGGGGGCGGGACGCTTTCCGGTAAGTGAGGTCATCAGTCAAAAGGTTCGCCTGGAAGAGGCGCCAGAGATCTTCGCTGCGTGGAGCGCAGAGCCAGCCCGATTCACCAAGATCATGATCGATCTTGATAAGTCTTAGGATCCGCGCGAGCTGTTTTTCTAGGTGCTTCTTGTGGACGATCTTCTCGGCGTCCAGTCCTCGATGATGACTTTCCCCAGGGATCCATGCAGCTCGCCGGTTCGCGCAAACCTTGCTCAGGATGATTGTTTGGAACTTCGCTCTAAGGATCTACGCTCTTGATGAACACTGCGCCCTCCCCCGCTGAAGACCGCGATCTTGCCGTTCCCCTGCTTACCCGGTCGACCCTGATTCCCTTTGTTCTGATTACCGCTCTGTTCTTCCTGTGGGGCATTCCGAACAATCTGAATGATGTGCTCATCCGCCAGTTCATGAAGTCGTTTGTGATGACGCGGCTGCAGGCTGGGCTGGTGCAATCCGCTTTTTATATGGGGTATTTTCTGCTGGCCATGCCGGCCGCCCTGGTGATGCGGCGCTTCGGATACAAATCCGGGTTTGTCATTGGACTTGGACTGTATAGCGTGGGAGCCTTTCTTTTCTGGCCCGCGGCCTTGGCCAATCGATATGCCTACTTTCTGGCGGCTTTGTTTGTGATTGCCAGCGGGTTGTCCTTTTTGGAGACCGCTTCGAATCCCTTCATCGCGCAGTTGGGCGATCCGCGCAGCGCTGCGCGCAGGCTGAACATGGCCCAGGCCTTCAATCCGCTGGGTGCGATCACCGGGGTATTGATCGGGACCATCTTTATCTTCTCTGGCGTCAATCTGGACGCATCCCAGGTAGCGGCGTTGAGAGCGCGGCATGCTTACGCCGCCTATCTGCATGTTGAGACGATGCGGGTGACGGGGCCCTATCTGGCGCTCTCCGTGGCAGCGCTGGCCATGCTGGCGCTGATTGCGGCAAAAAAGTTTCCCGAAGCGCTTGTTCAAAGCGAAGCTCGCGAAGAACATCAAGGCAGCCTCCAGACACTTTTCCGCCATCCCGGATTTCTGCTGGCGGTGGGAGCGCAGTTCGCCTATGTTGGGGCGCAGGTGGGCTCCTGGAGCTACTTCATTCCGTATGTGCTCTCCTACACGCGCGACCAGGACAAGGCGGCGGGATTTTTGCTGACCGTCTCTCTGGTCGCCTTCCTGGCAGGACGATTTGTCTCGGCATGGCTGATGCGCTTCGTTCATCCAAGCCGGCTGATGGAGATCTACTGCATCGCGAACCTGTTCCTGGTTCTTGTCGGCGTAGCCTTTCCGGGCTGGCTGGGCGTGTGGTCGCTGCTGCTGACCAGCTTCTTCATGTCGCTGATGTATCCGACGATCTTTGCTCAGGGCATTCGAGGGCTGGGGGCGAACACGAAGCTGGGCGGGTCCATGATGGTGATGGCGATTGTGGGCGGGGCGGTGCTGACGCCACTGATGGGGCTGATCACCGAGCGCACGGGAAGTCAGGCGCTGGCCTATCTGGTGCCTATGGTGGCTTATCTGTTCATCGCCTTTTATGCTTTCATGGATCTGCGCATCGGCCCGGCAGGGGACCAGGAGGGCTGAGGCCGTCCAAGCTGGGGATGGACGGCCGCCACAAGACCATGAGCTACGAGCAAATTAAGGACCGCTGCGAGCCGCTCGGTTCGCAGCGGGCAGCGATCAGGCTAAGGTAACCTTGAGCGCCGCAGCGTAGTCGGCGGTGGGGCGCGCCTCGGCCGGCAGAGAGAGGCGCAGAGCGCCCGCAGACTGCTTCCAGTGCACTTTGGCGCTGCTACCCACGAGCTGGACGCTCCGGATCTTGCCCGGTTGGGTTGGGTTGTTCAAACCCAGGGATTGGATGACCACCTCGGTCGAGGGCCATCCCAGAGCCATGGCGTAGATGGTCTTGCCGTCTTTGCTGCGAGTGAAGCGAATGTCCTTCTCGCCGAGCTTGGAGATGCTGTTGCCTTGAAAGCTGCCCGCCTTGATCATGTTCGGGCCCTCCCCGAAGACCTTCCACGGACGAGTCGCGTAGATGGCCTCTCCATTGGTCTGCATCCAGGCGGTGATGCCATCCAGCACGGCGATCTCCTTGGAGTCAATGGTGCCGTCCGGCTTGCCGGGGATGTTCAGGATGAACGTGCCATTCTTGCTGACCGTGTCGATCATCCAGTGGATCACATCGCGAGGCGGCAGATAGCCGCCATACTCACTAGGCTTGTTATAGAGAGCTCGATTATAGTGCCATTCGCCAATGCAGGTCTCCGATTGCCAGGGATAGGACATGATCTTGCTGGTGATGCCGCGCTCGACATCGGCCACCACGGCTTTCAGCCACTTGTCTGGAACCTGTTTGATGTTGATCACAGCGTCCATCTTCCCTCCGTGGGTCTGGAGGTTGTGGTTGTAGAAGTAGGCGCCGATATTCATGCCGCCCCAGCCCAGGGGGAATAGAGAGTTGTCGAAGTAGAGAAGGTCGGGGTCGTGCTGGTCAACGAGATCGCGGGTTCGGTCGTAAAAGTCCTTGACGTAGGAGACGTCCGGCAGGGCGTTGAAGGGATGTTTGGCGCCGTAGAGTAGCTGCGGGTCATAGCCCTGCCACCACTGCTCCTTGCCTTGGGCCTCGGTCAGGTGACCATCATAGGGAACGCCAGCCAGGGGCCCCGTCTTGTCCGCGCCATGAGAAGGCTGGAACCACCACCAGTTGCGGGCCTGATGCACGGTGACTCCAAGCCGCATGTTCTGAGCCCGAGCCGCCTTGGCCCAGCGGCCGACGACATCGCAGTGCGGGCCTATGTTCATCGCATTCCAGGGGTGATGCTTCGAGTCCCAGGCGTCAAAGCCATCGTGGTGATTGGCCAGGGTGATGAAGAACTTTGCGCCAGCCTTCTTGTAACGCTCGATCAGCGCCTCAGGATCCCAGTTGAGCAGGGTCCATTGAGCGCAGAGATCCTTATATCCGAAGCGCGAGACCGGGCCGTAGTGCTGCTGCTGATAGGCGTACTGGCTGCTTGGGTTCTGGTTTTGGATGTACATCTTGCGGGCATACCAATCGCCATCTTCCGGCACACACTGCGGGCTCCAGTGAGCCCAGATACCGAATTTGGCGTCGCGGTACCACTCCGGAGCATCGTACTGGAGCAGCGACTCCCAGGTGGGCTGGTAGGGGCCGCTGCCGGCCAGATCCGGGATTGGCGAATGCATGGGAACTCCGTCCCAGGAGCCGCCGGGTACCGGGAGATCTGGAGCATCGCCCCAGGCCGTAGGCTTCCAGGTGCTCTCATCGAGCTTCTCAGAGACGATCTTGCCGTCGACCAAGGCATAGAAGACCCGTTGGTCGGCTGGGGTGGCGCAGAACTGTGCATAGTCCTGGGTGTACTGGTCGAAGCCTGGAGCTTCCATGGCGGAGGCGCCGGAAGGCGGTGTGTCGGTAGAAGATGGAACAGGAGTCTGAGCCGAGAGCGTGGCAGCCTCGGGAGCCGCCACCGAAGCGGCAGCCGCCGCTACCAGTTTGCAGAATTCACGACGTCGCATAAGGTTCCTCCGGAGAACTGCCCCAATATACAGGCTGAAGAATGCTTCAGGCAAGGTTACAGGAAACGATTTTATTCCTGCAAAAGATATGGATGGTCAGGGCGCCGGTCCAGACCCTGAGTGGTCGATATCGGCGTGCGGCCAGAGCCAGGTGAAATCGGGATGGATCTCTCAACGAGATGCGGCCAACGACGCAGCGGCAAACGAGCGGTCGGTATCGGTGTCGGACTGCCTCGCGGCCGAGTCTTGAT
>DAHWOF010000029.1 GCA_027335345.1 Granulicella sp.
CTGTTCACCATCGGCGGCCTCACTGGCGTGTTTCTTGGCTCGCTGGGCATGGATATTCACCTCACCGAGACCTACTTCGTGGTGGCTCACTTCCACTTTGTGATGGTGGGCGGCGGGTTGATGGCCTTCCTGGCGGGCATCCATTTCTGGTGGCCCAAGATGACGGGCCGGATGTACCCGGAGACCATCTCCAAGCTGGCCGCGGTCACCACCTTCATTGGATTCAACCTGACCTTCCTGCCCCAGTTCGTTCTTGGTTATCTGGGCCTGCCGCGCCGCTATGCCGCCTATCCGCCGGAGTTCCAGGTGCTCAACGTGCTCTCCACGGCGGGCGCTACCGTCCTCGGCTTCGGCTACATGCTGCCCATGCTTTATCTGGTCTGGTCGTTGAAGTACGGCGCCATTGCCGGCAGCAATCCGTGGCAGGCTACAGGGTTGGAGTGGCAGATCGCTTCCCCGCCCCCCACCGAGAATTTTGCCGAGATTCCCATCATGGATCATGAGGTCTATGACTACGAGTGGCTTGCGAACAAGACCAAGAACGAGGTGACCACCGTTGGATAGCGCACTGGCGACAACCGACCCGGCCGATCTCCATGCCGAGCAGGAGCACGGCCACGTCTCTCTGCCTCAGCATCGCCACCACTTCGAAACTGTCGAGCAGCAGCGGGAGGCGGGCAGCTTCGGGATGTGGCTGTTTCTGCTTACCGAGATCATGTTCTTCGGCGGCATGTTCCTGGCGTACCTGCTGTATCGCAACTGGTACTACCCCGCCTTCGTGGTGGGCTCCAACCAGTTGAGCGTGCGAATCGGCACGTTCAACACCATGGTGCTGATCACCTCCGGATTCTGCATGGCCATCGGCGTTTGGGCTGCCGAGGTGCGCAGACGCTCACTGCTGGTCGCCATGCTTGTCACCACGACCCTGCTCGGCGTTCTCTTCCTGAGTCTCAAGTACGACGAGTACCACGAGAAGTATGAGCTGCATCATATTCCCGGCAACAACTTCAACGTCTCCATGTTCACCAACCCTGCTGGGTACGGGATCAAGGAAGCTCCTCTGCCTCCCGATATGGCGCAAAAGACGCAGGTCTTCTTCTTCCTGTACTTTGCCATGACGGGCATGCACGCCCTGCACATGATCATCGGTCTGGGCATCCTTTGCTGGCTCATCCCCAGGGCCCGACGGGGTGACTTCAGCGCCGGCTATGTGGCTCCCGTGGAAAACTTCGCTCTTTATTGGCACTTCATTGATGTCGTGTGGTTGTTCCTTTACCCCTTGCTCTATCTCATCAACCGTCACCCCATGCACTGAAACGCCTTTCCCGGCGGCAGGTTCAAGCCGGGTTTCTCCCTTTGGCTTGCCGTTCAGGCGCCCAGAGGAATGACAAGGAAATACGATGACCGATCAAGCCACTCACGCCCACGCCAACGATCCGGAGCACGCCGAGCATCGCATCGTGACGCCGCTCCAATACTTTTTTGTCTATATCGCCATGTTGGCCCTGACGGCGCTGACCTGCGCGGCGGCGTTTGTCGATCTCAAGTGGGCCAATGCGGTGATCGCCGTAGGAATCGCTTGCACCCAGGCGGCCATCGGAGCGCTCTTCTTCATGCACGCGGCCTTTCAATCACGCCTGATCAAGCTGACCATTGGCGCAGGGGTCTTCATGTTTCTGGTGATGGTGACCATGACCATGAGCGACTACATCAGCCGTTCCTGGGGCATGTGGTAGAGCGGCGTCCTGCGCAGAGTTTGTGACGCAGGAACTTTGCTGGACAAGCTTTCCTGGCGGAAGAGCCGTTGTCTTCAAATCCGCGTGGCATCTCCATCCGGAGACCGTCCCGCAGTCTTCCACCTCCCGGCAACCTGCCAAATCGAACGCTGAAGCATTTTCCGTGCAGGTCGCCACGGCACGAAATCGCTATCGTTGCAAATGAAACTCTCTCTCCGCTACGGCATCCCCGCTCATCCTTGCGTGTAGCTGCGGCCATGTTGCGTCCGCTGACACGTTTCCCTCTGCAAGTCGCCGCGGCTAAAATGGTGGAACCACAGGGAGAATCGTCTAGCGCATGGCGCTGTTTGGTAAAAAGCTGAAGCAGGAGCACAAGGTGATGCGTCAGGCTGAGCGGGCTGGAGGAACTCTGCTCACCGAGTATCATCGCGCAACGCCGGAGTGCCCGCACCCCGAGCGATGGAGCATGTATGACTCCATGACCGCCGAAGCCGAGGTTTTGGAGTTTCTGCGTACCCTGGTGACCACAGTGAAACCGGGCCAAGTAGTTGAGACTGGATCTTTTCTTGGCGTCAGTACGCTGTGGATCGCCGAAGGATTGAAGTGGAACGGCTTCGGCAAGATCGTGAGCTGTGAGTACGATCCGGTGGTCTTTCGCAAGGCAAAAGAGAAGATTGCCGCCTCGGGACTTGAGGAGTGGATTGATCTGCGGAATGAATCCAGTCTGGAGATGCAAGTTGATGGCATGATCGACATCTTCTTCAGCGATAGCGATATGCCGATCCGCGAGCAGGAGATCAAGCGCTTCTTGCCCCAGATCAAGCCGCACGGGATCATCCTGATGCACGACGCCAGCTCCCATCTGAAGGTCGTCCGTGAGGCGGCGCTGAATATGGAGGCGGAAGGATTGATCTCGGTGGTTTTGCTGCCCACGCCGCGTGGTCTGGTGATCGCGCAGAAGCGCGCCGACCGTATCTAGCTTTCCTAAGCGGTGGAGCGCGGCGCTCGTCTGCTCGGCCGGCGCGCTCCGTACCCGGTTGTATGCTGGGAGCATGACAGTCAGGAGCCCGGAGAAGAGTGTTGCGGTGTTCTGCGCTTCGGCGCAGGGCGCGCGGCCGGAGTACGTCGACGCGGCGGAGGCGTTGGGGAGGACTTTGGCTCAGAGCGGAGTGGGCCTGATCTATGGCGGTGGAAAGACCGGCCTGATGGGGGCTGTGGCCGACGGCGCCCTCGCCGCCGGCGGTCACGTTGTGGGCGTGATTCCCCAGGTGCTGGTGGATCTGGAGGTGGCTCATGACGGCGTCAGTGAGCTGCACGTCACCAGCACGATGCACACCCGCAAGGCTCTGATGGCGGAGAGGGCGGATGCCTTCATCATCCTGCCGGGAGGGTTTGGAACCTTCGAGGAGATGTTTGAGGCGTTGGCCTGGCAGACGCTGCGTCTCCACTCCAAGCCAGTGGTTCTTCTCAATGTGGCCGGATTTTACGACACCCTGCTCCAGTTTCTGGACGTCTGCGACCGCGAAGGAATGCTGCGCGGCAACCGCGGAGTTCTCCTGGTCGCTGACAACGCCGAGCAGGCCCTGCATCTGGCAGGAGTGCAGCAGAGCGAGCCGGTGGCAAGCAGAAGCAACTGAAACCATGAGATGGATTGCCTCGGCTCTGATCTTCTCAACCGGCTAGGCAACTTGTGGGGTGGTGTTCAGAGCTTTCCTTGACGCATACTTCTTCTGGAGGCAAACGCAGGGATGAGCGTGACAGGCCCCGAGGTAAATACGATCGGTTATGCGGCTGCGACGATGACCACGGTCTCCTTTTTGCCGCAGATGCTGCGTGTGATTCGGCTGCGGTCGGCGCGGGAGATCTCCCTGGGGATGTTCCTGATCTTTTCGGCGGGGACGCTCTTCTGGCTGATCTATGGGGTCTTGGTGCGCTCGGCGCCGGTGATGCTGGCCAACACGGTGACCCTGGCGTTTTCCCTTACGATCCTCGTGCTGAAGCTGCGTTTTGACCGGAAGGAGCTCCGGTCAAAGTAGCCGGGCTTGCGCACGACGGCAAGCGAAGCGTTCCCTGATGCGGCTGCAACGTGGGAGCCCAACGCGAGAGAATGGAAACATCGAAGTTGGAGAGGGAGACGAGATGAGCCACGAAGGAATTCGAATGACGCCGCCCGAGGCCGTCGCGGATGAGGAGACGCCAAAGCTGACCGGAGAGGCGATCGAGCCCGTCCGGGTAAAAGTGGACAAGAGCGGCGGCGCCGGGATGGTGATTCATTGGAAGGACGGCCACCGCAGCGCCTGGAGCTTTGCCTGGTTGCGCGCCGCATGTCCCTGCGCCACCTGCACGGAGGAGCGGGAGAAGGCCGGCCTGGCGCCTGGGCAGACCCGTGCGAAGGCAACCTTGCTGCCTATCTATCAGGATCCCGTACGTCCTCTGGAGGTGTCACCGGTGGGCAACTACGCTTTGAAGTTCAAGTGGAACGACGGTCATGAGTCGGGTATCTACTCCTGGGATTATCTGCGCAACGTGGCCGACGTGGAGGCGCTCCGGCAGGGGGTCTCAGCTCAGCCGCTCCAGGGTGGGGATCTCCGGAGTGGCGGCCAGTAGCCGCTGGGTGTACGCTTCGCGCGGTGCGTGACACACCTCATTCCAGGCGCCGGTCTCCACGATGCGTCCTGCCTGCATCACGGCGATGCGGTGGCAGAGATAGCGCACCAGCGGCATGGAGAGGGAGATGAACAGATAGGTAAGGCCGTAGCTCTGCTGCAACTCACGCAGCAGATTGATGACCTGGGCGCCTACCGAGACATCCAGGGCGCTCACCGGCTCGTCCAGAACCAGGAGTTCCGGTCGCAGGGCGATGGCGCGAGCGATGTTGATCCGCTGCCGCTGGCCGCCGGAGAACTCGTGGGGAAACCGGCCGAGCGCGTCCGGATCGAGTCCGACCTCGACGAGCAGCTCGTGGAGCCGCGAAGCGAGCCCGGCAGGAGGCTGCTCGCGATGGATCAGAAAGGGCTCAGCCAGGATCTGGCGGACGGTCATGCGCGGATTGAGCGCGGCAAAGGGGTCCTGAAAGACCATGGAAAGCCGCCGGCGAAGGCGGCGCATCTGCCGCGTCTTCAGATCCAACAAACTGTACACCTTCTCTGTATCGCCCGTAACGGCATCGGGCAGAGAGGCGGCAGTCTCCTGGTCCCTTGCATGGAAAAGAATGCGGCCGCTGGTTGGTTCCAGCAGACGCAGCAGCAAGCGAGCCAGCGTGCTCTTGCCGGAGCCGGACTCCCCGACCAGACCCAGCGTCTCGCCGCGCGCAATCCGGAGCGATACGCCGCGAATCACGCTGGCCGTACCGAAGTTTTTGACCAGATCATGGGCTTCGAGCAGAGTATCAGCATGCATAGAGCAGAGCGTAGACTGTAAAGAATCCCGTCCAGGAAACGGGTGTTCCAGTACGCAGTCCTGAGAACCAATCTTCCGGCGTACTGCTCCTACCCTATCACCCGGAGGAGTCTTGCTGGATCATCCGGGATGGCCGTGGCCGGGGGGCTTGTCCGCCAAAGCGTCGGGCGCTCCGCGGCTGCGCCTGCCACGGCCAGAGAGGCATTTTGATCGGGGAGAGAATGGCGTCAGTCAGCACTGAGATCCGGACTGGCAGCAAGACGGTGCATGCGGTGTGTACGCATGATTGCCCGGACTCGTGTGGCGTGCTGGTGACGGTGGATACGCTCACCGGGCGCGCCGTCAAGTTGCAGGGAGATCCGACGCATCCCGTGACGCGAGGATTTCTGTGTGGCAAGGTAGCGCGTTACCTGGATCGCGTATATGCGCCAGACCGCCTGCTGTATCCCATGCGCCGCCGCAGGGGCGTAGCCAAAGGCCCCCTGCCGGCAGCCGTGGATCCCGCCGAGATCTTTGAACGCATCGGCTGGGAGGAGGCCCTGGATGAGATCGCTCAGCGCTTGCAGCGGATCGCCGCGCAGTTCGGCCCGGAGAGCATCCTGCCTTACAGCTACGCGGGCACGATCGGCCAATTGGGCTATGGGTCCATGGACCGCAGGTTCTTCCACCGCCTGGGCGCCTCGCAACTGGACCGGACCATCTGCTCCTCGGCCGGCGGTGAAGCCCTGAAGCAGGTTTATGGAGTCCGTTTGGGAACGCCGCCCCAGGACTTTGCGCACTCGCGCCTGATCCTGGTATGGGGAGGGAACGTGCATGGCAACAACATTCACCTCTGGCCCTTCGTGGAGCAGGCGCGGCGCGACGGCGCCAGGCTGGTGGTGATCGATCCTTACAGGACGCGCACCGCCGCCCTGGCCGATGAGCATCTGGCGATCCATCCGGGAACCGATGGGCTGCTCGCCTTATCCCTGATGCATGTTCTGTTTCGCGACGGTTACGAAGATGCCGAGTATCTTCGCGAGTGCACCAACGGGGCCGAGCCACTGCGAGCGCACGCGCTCCGCGCCGAGCACGCACCGCAGCAAGCTTCTCTGGTCACGGGCATCCCAGCCGACTCCATCGAGCGCCTGGCGCGCGCCTACGGAGCGGCGGGGCAGGGAAGAGACGGACCGGCTGCGATCCGCCTCAACTACGGCGTGCAGCGCAGCCAGAACGGTGGTACAGCGGTACGCGCGGTGGCCATGCTGCCGCTGATCACTGGGAGCTGGAAGCAGCGCGGCGGCGGCCTGTTGCTCTCCGTCAGCGGCGCGTTCCCATTTGATTCGCAGCGCCTGCAGATGCCCGAGCTGATGCTGGCCAGCCCGCTGGGACGGGCGGCGCGCACCGTGAACATGTCCGAGTTGGGGCTGGCGTTGACGGAGCTGGGCGGCGAGCGGGATCCAGCGAGTGAACCCTCCTTGCCAGCCGGGCCGCCCGTCAAGGCGCTGTTTGTCTACAACAGTAACCCCGCCGCCGTCGCGCCCGACTCCGGACGCGTTCTGCGAGGACTTCGCCGTTCCGACCTGTTCACCGTGGTGCACGAACAGTTCTTCACCGACACCACGGACTATGCCGACCTGGTGCTGCCGGCGACGACGTTTCTGGAGAGCAAGGAGCTGATGGGAGCATACGGGCACCTGTTTGTGCAGATCTCGCAGCCGGCCGTTGCTCCTCGGGGAGAAGCACGCTCGAACGTCTGGCTGTTCGGCGAGCTGGGTAAGCGAATGTTCCCTGACGAGCCGGCGTTTGCTGATGACGAGGACCAGTTGATCGACCAGGCGCTTGGGAGCGGGCACCCTTACCTCGCCGGCATCACCCGGAGGCGGCTGGAGAGCGAGGGACATGTAGCGCTTTCGTTGCCCCAGGATTGCGCCGGAGAGACGCTGCCCTTCAGCACCCGGGAGTGGTTTGCCACGCCCAGCGGCAGGGCCGAACTCACCCCCGTTCCGGAGTGGGTTCCACCCGTCGAGTCACGCCATGGGGTGGAGGGTGGAGGAGGATTTCCTTTGGAGTTTTTGGCTCGCAAGGCGGATCACTATATGAACTCCACTTTTGCCAACCTGCCAGGGCACCGGCAGATGGAGCGCACGACCGCGGGCGTGCTGGAGATGCACCCGATCGACGCCTCCGCTCGCGGAGTTGTTCCGGGTGATCGGGTGCGGGTGTGGAATCGCCGTGGGCAGCTTACTCTCACTGTGAGCGTGGGATATACCGTTCCCGCGGGGGTGGTGGCCTCGCGCATGGACTGGCAGAAGTTGAGCGTGGACGGACAGAACGGCAATGCGCTCACCAGTGAGCGCCTTACCGACCTGGGCAGAGGAGCGACGTTCTATTCGACGCTGGTAGAGGTCGACAAGGAGCTGGTGACGAGATGAGGTTGGCGCCTCATCTCGATCACGGGAGAGGCCTGTCTGTGAGCCCTCGGGCATCGATGCGCCGTCAATGCACCCTGAAGCGGATTAAAATCAGGCAATGTCATCCACGTCCGTAGTCGATCTGGTTGGAGTGGGACTCAATGCCACCGACACCTTAATCCCTTTGCCGCACCTTCCCTCGCGCGGGTCGAAGATGGAGTACCGGCAGGAGACGGTGATGCCCGGCGGACAGGTTGCTACAGCGGTTGTGGCCTGCCAGAGCTGGGGCATGAGCACCCGTTATGTGGGCAAGCTGGGTGACGATGATGCAGCGCGTTTGCACGCCCGCGCCTTCGCTCAGGCTGGAGTGGAGACGCGGCTGGTGACGGCGCCCAGCGCCGCCAGCCCCCGATCGCTGATTCTCGTAGACGGATCTGGCGAGCGTACCGTGCTCTGTCGCCGCGATGACCGAGTGGCGTTACAGCCGCAGGATCTGGAACGGGAGTGGATTGTGCGCGCCCGGGCTCTGCACGTGGACGGCTTTGAAACCGCGGCGGCGACGTTGGCCGCGAGGTGGGCTCGGGAGGCTGGCCTTCCCGTGACTGCGGATCTGGATGAGGTCTATGCCGGGGTTGATGGGCTGATCGAGCAGGTGGATTACCTCATTGTGAGCCGGGATCTTCCCTGTCGCCTGATGCAGGAGAGTGATCTGCTGCGCGCCTTGCGCAAGATCCACTCGCGCTATGGGTGCAAGCTGACGGCGGCGACGCTGGGCCCGGATGGTGTGGTGGCCTGGGATGGACTCCGTTTCTCTTTCAGCCCTGCTTTCCGCGTGCCGGTGGTGGATACCACTGGCGCAGGGGATATCTTTCATGCCGGATTTCTTTATGGCCTGGCGCATGGGTGGGAGTTGGACCGTCAGTTGGCGTTCGCCTGTGCCGCTGCCGCGATGAACTGCATGGCAAGCGGCGCCCGTGGCGGCATTCGCCCGGTAGAAGAGATTGAAGCGCTGCTGGTCGGGTGCGAACGCTATCCCAGGCCACAGGAGTTTGCCGGGGTGCTGGCCTGAACGCCATGCC